>NZ_JBIAGW010000003.1:0-510642 GCF_042869955.1 Streptomyces sp. NPDC006691 | reverse complement strand
GGCCGCCGAGGAGATCGTCGAGGCCGCTCCGGCCGCCGTCGCCGAGGTGCCCGAGGCTGCCGAGGAGGCCGCCGAGGCCCCGGCGCCGCGCACCCGTCGCCGTGCGACCCGCAAGGCGACGGCTCCGGCCGGTGCGCCGCAGGCCGCCGAGGAGATCGTCGAGGCCGCTCCGGCCGCCGTCGCCGAGGTGCCCGAGGCTGCCGAGGAGGCCGCCGAGGCCCCGGCGCCGCGCACCCGCCGCCGCGCCACCCGCAAGGCGACCGCGCCGCAGACCACCGTCGTGGACCCGGCCGTCGCCGAGGCCGTCGAGGACGAAGAGGCCGAGGACGCCGAGGAGACCGCGCAGGTCACCGCCGAGGCCCCGGTCGCGCAGACCCCGGCCGCCGAGGCCCCCGCGCCCCGCACCCGCCGCCGCGCGACCCGCCAGGCCACCGCCCCGGCCGGCGCGCCGCAGGCCGCCGCCGAGCAGCCCGCGGAGACCCCCGAGAAGTCGAACGTGCCCGCCGAGGCCGCCGCCGACGACGAGGCCCCCCGCGGTGGCCGCACCCGCCGCCGGGCCGCCCGCCCCGCCTCCAGCCCGCAGTTCACGCCGGTCGAGCCGCAGCCCGCCGCGCAGCCGGAGGAGCCCGCCACCGGCAGGTCCCGCCGCCGCGCCACGCGCCCCGCCGTCGCCGTGTTCCAGGCGCCCGTCTTCACCGAGCCCATGTTCCAGACGCCGGAGACGGCCGCGGCCGCCGCTGCCGCCGCCCGCGTCGAGGAGCCCGAGGCCGCCGAGTCGGACGAGACCGTCGTCGAGGCCGCCGAGCCCACCGCCGAGCCGCAGGGCCGCTCGCGCCGCCGACGCCGTCGTGGCGAGGCCCCCGAGCCCGTCCAGGACAAGGCCGTCGAGGAGCCGGCCGACGAGCACGCCGAGGAGGCCGCCGAGGCCGAGGCCGACGCGGAGTCCGACGACTCCGACGACGACCGCCCCTCGCGCCGTCGCCGCCGCGGTGGCCGTCGCCGTCGCCGTGGCGAGCCCGCCGAGGCCGAGGACGCCCCGGACGAGACGTACGAGCAGGCCGACCAGGCCGAGCAGACCCACGGCAACGACGCCCCCGCCGAGTCCGACGAAGAGGACGACGAGGACGAGGACGGCACCCCGTCCGCCGCCGGAACCAGCAGCAGCCGTCGCCGGCGCCGCCGCCGTCGCCGCTCCGGCGACGCGGGCCCCGAGGCCGAGCAGGGCTCCGACGACCCCGAGCGCACCGTCGTCAAGGTCCGCGAGCCCCGCACGACCCGCGAGCGCATCGATTCCGCCACCGGCTCCACCTCCTCCGACGAGGTCCAGTCCATCAAGGGCTCGACGCGCCTGGAAGCCAAGAAGCAGCGCCGCCGCGAAGGCCGCGAGCAGGGCCGCCGCCGCGTCCCGATCATCACCGAGGCCGAGTTCCTGGCCCGCCGCGAGGCCGTCGAGCGCGTCATGGTCGTCCGCCAGAGCGGCGAGCGCACCCAGATCGGCGTCCTGGAAGACAACGTGCTCGTCGAGCACTACGTCAACAAGGAGCAGGCCACCTCGTACGTCGGCAACGTCTACCTGGGCAAGGTCCAGAACGTGCTGCCGTCCATGGAGGCCGCGTTCGTCGACATCGGCAAGGGCCGCAACGCCGTCCTGTACGCCGGTGAGGTCAACTTCGAGTCGCTCGGCATGGGCAACGGCCCGCGCCGCATCGAGGCCGCCCTCAAGTCCGGCCAGTCGGTGCTCGTCCAGGTCACCAAGGACCCCATCGGCCACAAGGGCGCCCGCCTGACCAGCCAGGTCTCGCTGCCCGGCCGCTACCTGGTGTACGTGCCCGAAGGCTCGATGACCGGCATCAGCCGCAAGCTGCCCGACACCGAGCGCGCGCGTCTGAAGACCATCCTCAAGAAGATCGTCCCCGAGGACGCGGGCGTCATCGTGCGCACCGCCGCCGAAGGCGCGAGCGAGGACGAGCTGCGCCGTGACGTCGAGCGCCTCCAGGCGCAGTGGGCCGACATCCAGAAGAAGGCCAACCAGATCTCGACGTCCTCGCCGTCGCTGCTCTACGGCGAGCCGGACATGACCGTCCGCGTCGTCCGCGACATCTTCAACGAGGACTTCTCGAAGGTCATCGTCAGCGGTGACGAGGCGTGGGAGACCATCCACGGCTACGTCGCGCACGTCGCCCCGGACCTCACCGAGCGCCTCACGCGCTGGACCAGCGAGGTCGACGTCTTCGCGACCTACCGGATCGACGAGCAGCTCGCCAAGGCCCTGGACCGCAAGGTCTGGCTGCCGTCCGGCGGTTCGCTGGTGATCGACAAGACCGAGGCGATGATCGTCGTCGACGTCAACACCGGCAAGTTCACCGGCCAGGGCGGCAACCTCGAAGAGACCGTGACGAGGAACAACCTCGAAGCGGCCGAGGAGATCGTGCGCCAGCTGCGGCTGCGCGACCTGGGCGGCATCGTCGTCATCGACTTCATCGACATGGTCCTGGAGTCCAACCGCGACCTCGTGCTGCGCCGGCTGCTCGAATGCCTGGGCCGCGACCGCACCAAGCACCAGGTGGCCGAGGTCACCTCGCTCGGCCTGGTCCAGATGACCCGCAAGCGGGTCGGCCAGGGCCTGTTGGAGTCGTTCTCGGAGACCTGCGTCCACTGCAACGGGCGCGGCGTGATCGTGCACATGGAGCAGCCGGCCGTGTCCGGCGGCGGTGCCGGCAAGCGCGCCAAGAAGCGCGGCCGCGGCGGCGCCGAGAGCGACCAGCACGACCAGCACACCCACGAGCACGACCACGAGCACGACGCCCCGGACACCGAGGCCGCCGAGCACATCGAGTCCGAGGCCGAGGTCGCGGCCGAGATCGCGACGCCGGTGGCGCTCGCCGAACCCGAGTTCGTGCCCGACGAGGAGCTCTACAGCAGCGTCGCCGAGGCGGAGGCCGCGGCCCGTGGCGGCCGGTCCCGCCGCCGCGCGACCCGCAAAGCCTCGGCCCCGGCCGGTGCGCCCCGCACCGCAGCCGTCGAGACCCCGGCCGCCCAGGCCGAGGAGCCGGAGACCGTGCAGGCCCCGGCCGCGGTGACCGTCGCCTCGTTCATCGAGGACGACGCGCCGCGCGGCCGCACCCGTCGCCGCGCCACCCGCAAGGCGACCGCCCCGGCGGGCGCCCCGGCTACGGCGACCGCCGAGCCCGTGGTGGTCGTCACCGAGCCCGAGCCGAAGGCGGAGGAGCCCGAGGTACGGGAGCCGGCGGCCCAGCCGGTCGTCGAGCCCGCTGCCACGGAGCCCGTTGCCGAGGAGGCGCCCGCCGCCGCCCCGCCGCGGGCCCGCCGCCGCGCGACCCGCAAGGCCACGGCCCCGGCCGGTTCGCCGTCGGGTGCCGAGGACGCGGCGGTCGTCGTGGTGGTCTCCACCCCGGCAGCCGAAACGGCCGAGCCCGCGGAGCCCGCCGAGGAGGCCGCCCCGGCCAAGAAGGCGGCCCGCAAGACGGCGAAGAAGGCCGCCGCGAAGAAGGCCGCCACGCCGAAGAAGACGGCGGCCAAGAAGACCGCGGCGAAGAAGACGACCGCCAAGAAGGCCACGGCCAAGAAGACCGCGGCGGCCGAGCAGCAGCAGTCGTCGTCGGTCTCGGCGTCGACGGACAGCTGACAGGTGACGGCCGGCAGGTGACGGCTGACGGTCAACGGCTGACAGATATCAGACGATGACCGTTGCCGCCTCAGCGCCCGCCCCCCGACCCCAGGGCCGGGGGGCGGCCGGTTCGCGGCCGACAGGTGGCGGACAGCCCCCGCTCAGCCGGCGTACACCCGGCGGTAGTTGACTGACGCACGGCCCAGGAGCCCGTCCCCGGAACACCGGGGGCGGGCTCCGTCGTACGAAGGAGAGACCGCCCCCGCATGAGTGCGATCAGCAAAGCCGTCATCCCCGCCGCCGGGCTCGGCACGCGTTTCCTGCCGGCCACCAAGGCCACCCCCAAGGAGATGCTGCCGGTGGTCGACAAACCGGCGATCCAGTACGTGGTGGAGGAGGCGGTCGCGGCGGGGCTCTCGGACGTCCTCATGATCACCGGACGCAACAAGCGTGCCCTGGAGGACCACTTCGACCGCAACCACGAGCTGGAGTCCGCGCTGACCCGCAAGGGCGACGCCGACCGGCTCGCCAAGGTGCGCGAGTCCAGCGACCTGGCCACCGTCCACTACGTGCGCCAGGGCGACCCCAAGGGCCTCGGGCACGCGGTCCTGTGCGCGGCCCCGCACGTCGGTGACGAGCCCTTCGCGGTGCTGCTCGGCGACGACCTCATCGATGCCCGCGACCCGCTGCTCGCGCGCATGGTGGAGGTGCGCGAGCGCCTCGGCGGCAGTGTCGTCGCGCTGATGGAGGTGACGCCCGAGCAGATCCACCAGTACGGCTGCGCGGCCGTCGAGCCGACCGGCGAGAGCGACGTCGTGCGCGTGACGGGCCTGGTGGAGAAGCCCGAGCGGTCCGCCGCGCCCTCGAACCTCGCGGTGATCGGACGCTACGTCCTGGACCCGGAGGTCTTCGGCGTACTGCGCCGCACCGGGCCGGGGCGCGGCGGCGAGATCCAGCTCACCGACGCCCTCAACCGGCTCGACACCGTGCACGGCGTCGTCTTCAAGGGGCGCCGGTACGACACCGGCGACCGGGCGGACTACCTGCGCGCCATCGTGCGCCTGGCCAGCGAGCGGGCGGACCTCGGCCCGGACTTCCGGGCCTGGTTGCGCGGTTTCGTCGCCGAGGAGTGCGGGTAATGACGCTGGTTTGACCCACCACGCCCGGCCCCGTAGCCTTGACCCTCGGCGTGTTTATATACGCGCCTGCCCCTGAGCACCTCACCTCCCGGTCCGCCGGGGGAGGCCCCCTGTTTTCCGCGGGATGGCTGGCTTCAAGGGTTCCGTATCGAGCGAGAGAGAGATCCGCGTGTACGCCATCGTGCGCAGCGGTGGTCGCCAGCACAAGGTTGCTGTCGGCGACATCGTTGAGGTTGACAAGATTTCCACTGCCAAGGTTGGCGACACGGTCGAGCTCTCGACCCTGCTCGTTGTCGACGGCGACGCCGTGACCAGCGACCCGTGGGTGCTCGACGGCATCAAGGTCACCGCTGAGATCGTGGACCACCACAAGGGTGCCAAGATCGACATCCTTCGGTACAAGAACAAGACCGGTTACCGCCGTCGCCAGGGCCACCGCCAGCAGTACACGGCGATCAAGGTCACCGGCATCCCCACGGCTGCGAAGTAAGGGACTGAGGAGACATGGCACACAAGAAGGGCGCATCGTCCACCCGGAACGGTCGCGACTCCAACGCTCAGCGGCTCGGTGTGAAGCGCTTCGGCGGTCAGACCGTGCTCGCCGGTGAGATCCTGGTCCGCCAGCGCGGCACCCACTTCCACCCGGGTGCGGGCGTCGGTCGCGGTGGCGACGACACCCTGTTCGCGCTGCTGCCCGGCGCGGTGCAGTTCGGCACCCACCGTGGCCGCAAGGTCGTGAACATCGTTCCGGCCGCCTGATCACTTAGGCAGCCGTAGAGCGGTTTCAGCGGAGGCGGACCTCACTTCCCCTACGGGAAGCGGGTCCGCCTTTCGCGTGTTACTAGATAGACATTCCCGTACTTTCCCTCGACCGCTGGCCGGGGGCCCTCAGGAGGCACATCCCATGACCACCTTCGTGGACCGCGTCGAGCTGCACGTCGCCGCGGGTAACGGAGGCCACGGCTGCGCCTCCGTCCACCGTGAGAAGTTCAAGCCGCTCGGCGGCCCGGACGGCGGCAACGGCGGCCGTGGCGGCGACGTCACCCTGGTCGTCGACCAGTCCGTGACGACCCTTCTCGAATACCACCACTCGCCGCACCGCAAGGCCACCAACGGCCAGCCCGGCGCCGGTGACAACCGCTCCGGCAAGGACGGCCAGGACCTGGTCCTGCCCGTGCCCGACGGCACGGTCGTCCTCGACAAGCAGGGCAATGTGCTCGCCGACCTCGTCGGCGAGGGCACCACCTACATCGCGGGCCAGGGCGGCCGCGGCGGCCTCGGCAACGCGGCGCTCGCCTCGGCCCGCCGCAAGGCCCCCGGCTTCGCGCTGCTCGGCGTGCCCGGTGAGTCCGCCGACATCATCCTTGAGCTCAAGACCGTCGCCGACGTGGCCCTGGTGGGCTACCCGAGCGCCGGCAAGTCCTCGCTGATCTCGGTGCTCTCGGCGGCCAAGCCGAAGATCGCGGACTACCCGTTCACCACCCTGGTCCCCAACCTCGGCGTGGTGACCGCCGGCTCGACCGTCTACACCATCGCGGACGTCCCCGGTCTGATCCCCGGCGCCAGCCAGGGCAAGGGCCTGGGCCTGGAGTTCCTGCGGCACGTGGAGCGCTGCTCGGTGCTCGTGCACGTCCTGGACACCGCGACGCTCGAATCCGACCGGGACCCGGTCTCCGACCTCGACATCATCGAGGAGGAGCTCAAGCAGTACGGCGGGCTCGACGACCGGCCGCGCATCGTCGTCCTCAACAAGATCGACATCCCGGACGGGCAGGACCTCGCGGACATGATCCGGCCGGAGCTCGAAGAGCGCGGCTACCAGGTCTTCGAGGTCTCCGCCGTCGCCCGTACGGGCCTGAAGGAGCTGTCCTTCGCGCTTGCCGGGATCGTCGCGGAGTCGCGTGCCGCCAAGCCCAAGGAGGAGGCGACCCGTATCGTCATCCGCCCCAAGGCCGTGGACGACGCCGGCTTCACCGTCACCTTCGACGAGGCGAACGAGGTCTACCGCGTGCGCGGCGAGAAGCCGGAGCGCTGGATCCGCCAGACCGACTTCAACAACGACGAGGCCGTCGGCTACCTCGCGGACCGCCTCAACCGCCTCGGCGTCGAGGACGCCCTGATGAAGGCCGGTGCCCGCACGGGTGACGGCGTGGCCATCGGCCCCGAGGAGAACGCGGTCGTCTTCGACTGGGAGCCGACGATGATGGCGGGCGCGGAGATGCTGGGCCGCCGTGGCGAGGACCACCGCCTCGAAGCCCCCCGGCCTGCTGCGCAGCGGCGCCGCGACCGGGATGCGGAGCGGGACGAGGCGGAGCAGGAGTACAAGGAGTTCGGGCCCTTCTAGCCCGGGCCCTTCTTGCTCGGGTCCTTCTTGCTCGGGCCCGTCCCCCGGCCCCGTCCCTCGGGCCGGGCCCGGAGGTCGGGGTACGGGGTACGGGGTACGGGGTCACATCCACGGGCCGCGGGGGCGGTTCGCGCAGTTCCCCGCGCCCCTGGGTGCGTTTACGTCCGCGGGCCGTGGGTGGTTGTTCGCGCAGTTCCCCGCGCCCCTGGAGGCCTGTCTTCGTCTGCGGGCCGTGCGGGGTTGTTTGCGCAGTTCCTCGCGCCCCTGGGAACCCGTTTTCGTCTGCGGGCCGCGGGTGGCTTGTCGCGCAGTTCCCCGCGCCCCTGTAGGTGGCCCCGAATGCCTCGGTGCTGGTGGGCCTGGGTGTCTTCAGCCCGTCCGGCTGATCGGTGCTGGCCCGCATCGGGCACTTCAGCCCGTCCGGCGATTGAGGACGAGCGCCCTTAAGGCGCGATACGGGGTCCGGGGCGGAACCCCGAACCGGGGGTCCGAGGGGCGCAGCCCCTCGAAGGGGGTCTGGGGCACAGCCCCAGGGGTCGGAACCAACCAACCCCGGGCAACGGGCGGGCGGGTGGGCAACCCCCCGGGGTCTGGGGCGGAGCCCCAGGGGCCCGGGCTGTTCAGTTCGGCCGCACGGGCGGGCGGGTGGGCGAAGGTGCCCGGGGTCTGGGGCGGAGCCCCAAGGGGCCCGGAACCCACCAACCCCAAGGGGCCAGGGCGCGACCGGCACGGAGCGCGCCGTAGGATTCACGGATGAGCCAGAGCCCTGCCTCCCCGGACGGCCCCCCGGGCGTCAGCGTCGTCGTCATCGCCTACAACGACGCCGAGCTGGTCACCGACGCCGTACGGTCGGCACTCGCGCAGGGCCCGGCCGTCACCGAGGTCGTGGCCGTCGACGACTGCTCCAGCGACGGCACGGCCGCCGTACTGGACCAGCTGGCCACCACCGAGCCCCGGCTGCGCGTGCTGCGCCGCGCGGACAACAGCGGCGGCTGCGGAACCCCCCGCAACGACGGAATCGCCGCGGCCACGGCACCGTACGTCCTGTTCCTCGACAGCGACGACGTGCTGCCCCCCGGCGCCGTCCCGGCGCTGCTCGACGCGGCCCGCGAGCACGGCACCGACGTCACGGTCGGCCGCGCGGTGCGCCGCGAACTGCCGGACGGACGGGACGTCCCGTGGCAGCCGGGCCTGTACCGGGAGGCGGCCGTGTACGAGTCGCCGGAGGCCGAGCCGCGTCTGCTCCACGACACGCTGTGTGTCAACAAGCTCTATCGCCGCGACTTCCTGACGGAGCATCAACTCCGTTTTCCCGACGGCAGGTTCACGTACGAAGACTTCGTCTTCACGGCCCGCGTGTACGCCGCGGGCCCCCGCGTCGCCGTCGTGCCCCAGCTCGTCTACGTCTGGCACGTGCGCCGCGCCGCGGCCCAGGTGTCCATCTCGCTCGCCCGCAAGGACGTCGCCAACTGGCAGGCCCGCATCGCCGCCCACGCCCAGGCCGTCGAGGCCTTCGGCGCGGCCGGCCGCAAGGCGCTCGCCGCCGCCTGCCGCACCAAGTTCGTCGACTACGACCTGTGCCTGTACCTGCGCGAGCTGCGCGTGCGGGACGCCGGCTACCGCGACCAGTGGTGGCGGCTCACCCGCGCCTACCTCGCCGATTTCGCCCCCGCCGAGCTCGCGGCGGCCGCCCCGCCCGCACGCTGGCTCGCCCAGGTGGTCCTGGCCGCCGAGGCCCCCCGCGACCTGGACCGGCTCTCCCAGCTCGCCGCCGACCCGGCCCGGCTGATCCCGCCGTACGCGAGCGCCGCCGGGGGACCGGTGTGGGCGGACGACCTCGCGGACGTGGCCCTGGACGGCCTGGCGGCGCTGCCCGCCGACCGGCTGCCCGTCACCGTCGACGCGACCCTGCTCGCCGGGCGGCGCGGCATCGTCAAGCTGCGCGTGCACGAGCTGTACGGGCGCCTCGCGGCGACCGGGGCCCCCACCAGCGCCGACATCGAGTTCGTGCCCAGGGGCGGCGGCGAGAGCGCCCTGACCGTGACCGCCCCGCTGCGAGCGGGCGGCGACGGTTACACCGGCCAGGCCCCTGTGATGCTGACCGCTCTCGCGGCGGCGGGCGGCCGCGGCACCCAGATCTGGGACCTGCGGGTCCGCCTGAACAGCGCGGCGGGCCCCGGCGCGCACACCACCCTCCGGGCCCGGGCCGCCGGGCTGCGGCGCACGGCGGTCCCCGCCAGCCGGTACGGTGTTCTGCTGGTGCAGCCGTACCGGACGTCGAGCGGATCGCTCGCGGTGCGGCTCGCCCCTGGAGTACAGGGGGCCCTCGGGGTGGTCGGCGGGAAGCTGCGCAGACTGGCCCGGACGGCTCGATCAAGGCGACGATGAGAGCGTGGACGCACACATGACTTTTCTGATCACGGGCGGCGCCGGATACATCGGCTCTCATGTCGTGAGGGCCATGACGGCGGCGGGGGAGCGCGTCGTCGTGCTCGACGACCTGTCCACCGGTGACGCGAAGCGGCTGCCGCAGGGAGTGCCGCTGGTGGTCGGCTCCGTCCTGGACCGCGAGCTCCTGGACCGCACCCTCGCCGAGCACTCCGTGACCGGCGTCGTCCACCTCGCGGGCAAGAAGCAGGTCGGCGAGTCCGTCGAGATCCCGCTGCACTACTACCGGGAGAACGTGTTCGGCCTGACCGTGCTCCTGGAGGCGGTCGCCGCGGCCGGCGTGCGCACCTTCCTGTTCTCCTCCTCCGCCTCCGTGTACGGCATGCCGGACGTCGACCTCGTCACCGAGGACACCCCGTGCCTGCCGATGAGCCCGTACGGCGAGACCAAGCTGGCCGGCGAGTGGCTGGTGCGCGCCGCCGGAAAGGCGCACGGCATCGCCACCGGCTGCCTGCGCTACTTCAACGTGGCGGGCGCGGCCACCCCCGAGCTCGGCGACACCGGCATCTTCAACCTCGTGCCGATGGTCTTCGAGAAGCTGGAGGACGGGCAGCCGCCGCGCATCTTCGGTGACGACTACGAGACCCCCGACGGCACCTGCGTCCGCGACTACATCCACGTCGAGGACCTCGCCGACGCCCACCTGGCCGCCGCCCGCAAGCTCGCCGAGTCCGCGCAGGGCGGCGAGTACGGCGATCTGACCGTCAACATCGGCCGGGGCGAAGGCGTTTCGGTGCGCGAGATGGTCGACCTCATCAACGAGATCAGCGGCCGCGGCATCGCCCCCGAGGTGCACGCGCGCCGCGCGGGCGACCCGGCGCGCGTGGTCGCCTCCGCCGACCGCATCGCCGCCGAGCTCGGCTGGAAGGCGCACCACGACGTGCGCTCGATGATCTCCTCGGCGTGGGCCGGCTGGCGCCACCACCGCGACGGCTGATCCCGCCCCGCACACGCGCCCGGCACGTGAGGAGAAGGCCCCGCCGAAACCGGCGGGGCCTTCTCGTTCTCTCCGTGGAGCGGGCGGCTGGGTCAGCGGCCGCGCACCACGCGGGCCGCCTTGCGGCGCACCTGGCGCACCAGCGGCACCGGCACGGTCAGGCGCAGGGGTTCGCCGGAGGGCTCGATCACCGGTACGTCCCGGTTGAACGAGCCTGCCAGGAGCCGGAGTTGGAGCTCCCAGACGCCGGGAGCGACTCCGTCGGCGGTGGCCCGCGCCGAGACGCGGCCGTTGGCGTCCACCTCGGTGGCGGTCGGAGCGGTGAGCGTCTTCTCGCCGGATACCAGGAGCAGCCGGGCCTCGCCCCGCCCGGCGGCCGGCCAGCCCGGTACGGTCACCCGGGCCGTGGCCTCGACCCGGCCGAGGCGGGTGCGGGCGACGGTGCCCCGGGCCGAGGTGGCGAGCAGCCGGCGGGTGTCGCCGATGTCGAGGTTGAGATGCTGGTGGGCCGCCGAGTGGAAGAGGCCCGCGGCGCACGGTCCGGCCTCGCCGCGGTCGACGATCCGGGGCTCGGGCGACACGTCGTACAGGCGGTCCGAGGGGCGGGCGAGCCAGGCCTCCTTGCTGAGCTCGCCCGAGGTGACGACGATCCGCATGCTCCATATCCCCTCCGGCAGCGGCTCCCCGTCGGCGGCCCGGCCGATGTCGAGGCGGAGGGTGTAGGTGCCGTCGTCGGCGGTCTCGGCGGGCACCCAGTAGGTGTATCCCTGGCGGCGCAGCAGCACGCCCACCCCGCGGCCCGCCGGGTCGAGCTCGCTGAGCCGGGCCGAGCCCGTGACCCGCAGCACCGGGCCCTCCCAGGCGTAGGAGTCGACCCGCTGGACCAGACGGACCCGGGAGGTGATGTCGTAGGCGGAGTCGGGGACGCCCCGCTCGGCGTCGCGGAAGTAGGGATAGGCGGCGTAGACGCGCTCGCCGTCCTGGTGGGCGGGGCCCGGGGTGTTCCCGGTGTCGGCGCGGACGATCTCGGTGAGCTCGTCCACCAGGCCGTGGCGCAGGCAGTGCACCCGCAGCCGCAGCCGGGGCGGCAGGGCCGCCATGACCGGCTCGGTGGTCCACTCGTCGAGCAGCACCTTGGCGGCGGCGGCCATGTCCTTGCGGCCGGCCTCGTCACGGGCCAGGTAGGGCTCCCCGAACATGCTCAGGATCTCGCCGTGGAAGTGACGCTCCATCAGCTTGTCGCGCTCGCGGCCGGCGGGCACCAACTCGCCCAGGCCGCGCAGGATTTCGCCGACGAAGGCGAGCTGGTCGACCCAGTCGACATCCTGGCGGCTGGCGTTGGTGCCGTCGCCGCGGCCCTCCAGGTAGTAGCAGTCGTGGTCGGCGACCACCGAGATCTTCTTGGCGCGCAGCACCGCGGGGACGGCGAACGCCACGTCCTCGTTGAGGAGCCGGCCCTCCGCGAACCGGAGCCCGTGCTCCTCGATCAGGGCCCGGCGCCACAGCTTGTAGGGCGCCAGCGTCCAGTACACGGGGGAGTCGTACAGGTCGACCTCGGCGCTGGTGGTGCGGAAGTCCACCGGGGCGTCCCGCCCCACGCCCACGATCCGGCCGTACACGATGTCGGACTCCTCGCCGTCGGCCATCGCGACCATGCGCCGCAGCGCGTCGGTGCCGAGGTAGTCGTCGGAGTCGAGGAAGAAGAGGTAGGTGCCGCGGGCCCGCTCGATGCCCACGTTGCGGGGCTTTCCGGCGCCGCCCGAGGGCTCCTGGTGGATCACCTGGATGTTGTCGCGCTCGCGCGCCCACGCGTCGAGCCAGGCGCCGCTGCCGTCCGACGAGCCGTCGTCCACCGCGATCACTTCGAGCTTGCGCCGTCCGATGGTCTGCGCTTCGACGGACCCGAAGCAGCGCTCCAGGTACCGCAGGGTGTTGTGCACCGGGACGATCACGGTAACAACGGGGTCCATCGGCACACATCCTCGAATGGGGCACGGCTGCAAGGGTGGTCGGTGACTCTCGCGCGCGGACGCTAGCACAGCTTTTCTTATTTATTGGAGGCCCTGTAGGGGCCCTGTGTCAAAGGGGTGCGGGTATGCGACTTCTGTGCGGTCACCCGCAGGTGGGACGGTGTGCGAAAGGCCCCGGCAGGTGCTGGGTGCCGGGGCCTTCCGTTCGTCACGGGTGCTGGGGGAACGCGGGGTGGATCAGCGCTCCAGGAACGTGAAGAGGTCCTCCCAGCGCCGGACGATCTCGTCCGTCCGGTAGCGCTGGATGTTCTCGCGGGCCGCGTTCCCGAGCCGGTCGCGCAGCTCCTGGTCGGCGAGCAGGGACTCCAGGCGGCGCGCGAAGACGAGGGTGTTGCCGGGCGGCGCCAGCAGGCCGTCCTCGCCGTCCCGGATGATCTCGCGGATACCGGGCGCGACGTCGAAGGCCACACACGGCACGCCGGTCGCCATGGCCTCCAGGAGCGAGAGCGGGAAGCCCTCGCCGCGCGAGGCGAGCGTGAAGACCGCGCCGTCGCGCAGGGCACCCTCCGGGTCGTCGGTGCGGCCCATCCACTCCACGGAGCCGTCCAGGCCGAGCTCGGTGCACTGGCGGCGCAGCGCCTCCTCGTCCGAGCCCGTGCCGTAGATCCGCAGCGTCCAGCCGGGGTGGCGCGGGGCGACCTCGGACCAGGCGTCCAGGAGCAGATCGGTGCCCTTCTCCTCGTGCAGGCGGCCGATGCTCACCACGTGCTTGGAGGTCCGCTGCGAGGGTTCCGCGGGCAGGAACGGCAGCGGATTGGGCATGAAGTCGACGTTGTCGAGCCTCTGTTGGGCCCACAGGTCGGCGTCCTCGCGGGTCAGCGCGAGCAGCCGGTCGACGTCCTTGTAGTAGCGCTTGACCCGCCCGAACCGGGAGGACCTGCGGCACGCCTCGAACGACTCGTGGGTCATGCCGATGACCGTGACCGAGGACGTGTCGGCCAGCGCCACCCACTCCATCGCCCACACCTGGGTGACGATGACGACCGCGCCGGGCCGCGCCTGGCGGAACATCCGGGTGAGCTTGGCGGCCTGCTCCCGCATCCCCTCCGCGCGGGCGGTGCGCCGGCGGCGGTCCGCCAGGTTCAGCTTGCCCTTGATGCCGTGCGCGCCGGGCACCGACGGCGGATGCGCGTCGTACAGCGTCGTGGTGCCGTACGGCAGGTCGGGGCCCAGCTCGAAGGGGTGGCTCGGCGGGGTGATGCCGACCATGTGCACCAGGTTGCCGCGGTCGGCGAAGAGCCGGGCCATCTGGTGCGACCAGGTCGCCACGCCGCCGAGCTCGTTGACGGCGTTGGAGACGAAGAAGATGTCACGGCCGCCGCCCTGGACGGTCTGCTCGGTCACTTGCCGCTCCCGGAGGTGAAGAACTTGGCGACGATCTGCTGGGCGGCGGTGCCCCGGTCGTACTCACCGAACTCGGCCGCGAAGCGCTCCCGCGCCCCGGCGTACTCGGTGTCCGCCGACTTGAGCTCCGCCACCGCCGCGAACAGCGCGGCCTCGGTGCCCACGACCGGCCCCGGCGCCTTCTCGCGCAGGTCGAAGTAGGTGCCGCGGCTCTCGCCCGCGTACTCCTCGTAGTCGTACGTGAAGAAGATCATCGGCCGGTCGAGGAGCGTGTAGTCGAACATCAGCGACGAGTAGTCGGTGATCAGCGCGTCCGCCAGGACGAGCAGCGGCGAGATGTCGTAGCCGCTGGAGACGTCGATGACCTTGCCGCGCACCGACGGCGGCAGCACGACCTGGTTGAGGTAGTGCGAGCGGATCAGCAGCGTGTACTCGTCGCCGAAGCGCTCCGCGAACGCCTCGACGTCGAAGGGCAGCTCGAAGCGGCGCACCGCGCCCTGCGGCGTGGCCCGGAACGTCGGCGCGTACAGCAGGACCTTCTTCGCCGGATCGATCTTCAGCTCGGCGGCGAGCGGCCCGCGCTCGCGCGCACCCGACTCGCCCTCCTGCTCGCGCGCCTTGACCAGCTCGTCGTTGCGCGGGTAGCCGGCGCGCAGCAGCCGGTCCTCGCGCAGCCGGAAGCCGCGGGCGAGGGTGCGCACATCGTGCTCGGAGCGGACCAGGAAGTGGTCGAAGCGGTCCAGGCCCCGCTGGAGGCGCTCCCGCTCGGGGCGGCCGAGCACCTTCATCTGCGGCAGGTCGAAGCCCATCCGCTTGAGGGCGCTGCCGTGCCAGGTCTGGATGTAGGTGGTGCCGGGGCGCTTGGTCAAGGAGGCCGGGAAGCCCTGGTTGTCGATCCAGAACTCGGCCTGGGCCAGGGCCCGCAGATAGGCGTAGCTCCAGCGTCTGACCAGCGTGGCGTCCTTGGGGAAGCCGGTGGGCTTGGCGCCCTCGTAGGACCAGACGGGCTCGAAGTCGACGCCCTGGCGGCGCAGTTCGTCGTAGATCGCCTTCGGGCTGTCGCTGAACTGCTTGCCCATGTGGCTCTCGAAGACCACCAGACCCTTGCGGATCGGCAGCTTGGAGAGGACCTCGTGGTAGACGCGGACCTTGGTCTCGCCCGAGTTGAGGTCCTTCTTCATCCGGCGGGCCTTGCGCAGGCTCTTCTTGGCGACCCCGGCGGCCTTGCTGCGCAGGGCCTCCTCGATCAGGCCCTGGGTGCGCACGGTCGCGGCGCCCGACGCGGTCAGGACGTAGCTCAGATTGCCCTTCTTGGAGACCGACGGCTCGATGCGGTCGGAGACCAGACGGGTCAGACGGGGGCGGACGTGCAGCGGGTGGCCGGAGTTCACGTCGATGCTGCCGGCCGAGACGCGGGTGGAGACCGCGTCTCCGTCGATGTCCAGGTGGAGCCAGACGTCCCACACCACGTCGATGATGCCGAGCGGGCGCAGCTTGCGGGCGATGTCCGCCTCGGCCTTCCAGTCCAGCGTGCGGCCCGTGTGGGTCAGCGAGGTCAGCGGGAAGCGAAAGGA
The DNA here is from genome assembly GCF_042869955.1 of Streptomyces sp. NPDC006691. Classification (NCBI taxonomy): domain Bacteria; kingdom Bacillati; phylum Actinomycetota; class Actinomycetes; order Kitasatosporales; family Streptomycetaceae; genus Streptomyces; species Streptomyces sp. NPDC006691. Next base: position 495,198 of record NZ_JBIAGW010000003.1, on the reverse strand, counting down.
CTGGAGGCTGGTGCGGCGGGCCCGGAACTCCAGGGTGCCGGTCAGCTCGGCGTCGGCCTTGACCCGGCCCAGCGGGTTGACCACCGATCCGCCGAGGCGCACCTTGCCCTGGCCGTCGTCGGCGTAGGAGGTGAGGCGGTTGCCCAGCGACAGCTTGTTCAGCGGGCGGGTGTGGTAGCCGGCCGCGGTGACGTCCAGGATGCGGGCGCCGTCCGGGTCGTCCAGGTGCTCGGCGCACCAGTAGATCCGGCCGTCCTTCTCCACCAGCGGCGCGGTCAGCTTGCCGGGGGTGATGAGGGCGTCGGCCGCCGGCATCAGGTTCTTCCAGTCCTCCTTGCCCAGGAGGTAGGCGCAGATCGCCTGGATGGGCTGGACCTCGGCGTAGGCCTGCGGGGAGATCGTCGCCAGATAGCTGTTGGCGAGCTCCGCGAACTCGTGCCGGTAGTCGTTGTCGAGCAGCGGAAGATCCCGCAGATGGAGCACCAGGTCGTGCTTGAGGAACTTGACGTCCTTGCGGAACTTCAGGTCCTCGTAGCCCTTCTCCTCCAGGAGCTCGTCGACCCGCCGGTGGATCTCCATGCGGTGCACGAAGTTGGCGATCTCGTGGCGCCGGTTGCTGATCGACTTCGCCGAGGAGTTCTCCACGACGTTCCACGAGTAGACGCGGTTGGGGATCAGCGCGATGCGCCGGGCGGCGACGTAGGCCTGCGCGGAGAACAGCAGGTCCTCGTAGTGGATGCCGACCGGGAAGGACAGACCCTGTTCGAGCAGGAACGCACGCCGGTAGCACTTGTTGGTGGAGAGGGTGTCGAAGACCAGCAGGTCCGGCATCTCCGTGATCGATTCGAGCGTGCGGCTCGTCGAGTAGATCCAGGGGTACCAGTCGACGGTCTTGCCGTGCCGGCTGTCCACGTAGACCCGCACACACATGCCGGACACGAGGTCGGCGCCGGTGCGCTCGGCCGCGGCGACCATGTTCCGGCAGGCGTTCTCCTCCAGGACGTCGTCGCTGTCGAGGAATATCACGTACGTGCCAAGCGCCTCGGAGATGCCGTGGTTGCGGGGTGCCCCGCAGCCACCGCTGTTCTGCGGCAGCTGGAATGCCCGCACCCGTCCCGGGTTCGCGGCCTGGAGCTCCTGGGCGATCTCGTAGGAGCGGTCCTTGCTGCAGTCGTCGACGATCAGGACCTCGACACTCTTGTGGGTCTGGTCCAAGACAGACTGGACGGCCGTCGGCAGTCGATCGGCATCGTTGTAGACGATGACGATCACGGAGACGTCAGGCACTGGCACCTCAATCCATTTGTGCTAATGGCATGCGGTTCAACGCTACCTGGTATCCACCGCCCTCCCGGCAGCCGCCCGGGGGCCGCCGTCGCCCGTTCGCGGGGCGTGCACACCGCCCCCTCCCCTTGCTTCGTTACGCAACTGTGAAAGAAGACCGGGCAACCAATGAGGGCCGGGGGCCATCTCCGGAGAAGGTGGTGCCAGGCGCGCACCTCCGCCGGGAACGTCATACTTCTCCTTGACCCCGTCCATGGCCGCCACGGCCGGACATCCCGGGCGAAGCGGACGCAGAGCGAGTGAACGAGAAGGCACGGTGCTGAAAACCTCCCCCGCGGAACAGGCGGCGACGACCGAACGGAGCAGCCGGTCCCGCCCGAAGATCCTCGGAGCGCAGACGGCCGCAGCCACCCTTTCGGCCGTGATCTCCATGGGCGCCTACTGCGTGGCGATGGCCGTGCACGGCACCTACCCCTTCGGATCGCGCTCGCGGGCCGTCAACGACCTCGGCAACCAGTTCGTGCCGTTCCACGCGCACCTGTGGGACCTCATGCACGGCAACACCTCCGGCGACCTCGTCTTCAACTGGGGCAGCGGCTTCGGCGTCCCCTTCCTCGGGGACTTCTTCACCTACCTCATGAACCCCTTCTCCTGGCTCGTCGGGCTGTTCCCGCGCGACCAGGTGGAGATACCGGTCTTCCTGGTCACGCTGCTCAGCGTCGGCCTCGCCGCGTTCCTGATGACCGTCTTCCTCGGCCGGCTGCGCCCCGGCTCGCCCTGGCTGCGCGGGCTGCTCTCGGTCGGCTACGCGGTCAGCGCCTGGATGATCTCCGACGGGTTCTCCGACCCCATGTGGATGTGGGGCCTGGCCGCCTTCCCGATGCTCGGCATCGCCTCCGACTGGTGCCTGCGCGGCCGCCACTGGATTCCCGGCGCGCTGCTCGTCTTCGCCGCCTGGGCCGGCAACTTCTACATCGCCGCGATGGCCACCATCGGGATGGGCCTGGTCCTCGTCGTCCGTCTGATCCTGGAGGACACCCCGGTCCGCGAGCGCCTGAACGCGCTCGTACGGGCCGCCACGATGACCGCCACCGGCCTGCTGCTCGCGGCCCCGGTCCTCACCGTCGGCCTCAAGGCCAGCAAGCTCTCGCAGCCCGCCCCGGACGCCACCTACAAGGGCCCGCCCGGCGCCGCCGACTACCTCGCGCACCTGCTGCCCGGCGGCCTGCACGGCAACGCGCCGCAGATCTCGGTCGGCCTGCTCCCGCTGCTCCTCGTGCTCGCCTTCCCCTTCATGCGCCGGGTGCCCGGCAAGGAGCGCGTCGCCTGGTGCGTGCTGCTCGTCCTGGTCGCCCTCTCCTACATCTGGGCGCCGACGATCCTGCTCTGGCACGGCCTGGCCATGCCCAACGGCAGCCCCTACCGGGCCTCCATCGCGCTCACCGCGATGCTGGTGATCGTCTCGTGGCTGGCGCTGTCCCGGCGCCCGCGCCCCAAGGAGCTCCTGTACGGCGCCGCGGTCACCGCCGTCGTCGTGGCGGTGTCCGCCCGCAGCTCCTACGTCTCGCACGGCACCTGGATCCTGACCGTCGGCGGCGGACTGCTCGCCCTGGTCCTGCTGCTCCTCCTGTACCGCTTCCGCGGGCAGCGCCCGATGCGCGTCGCCCTCACCGGGGCCCTCGCCTGCACGGTGTTCCTGTCCACCGCGTACACGGTCCTGTCGGTCACCGCGATCCGCGACAGCAGCGACTGGTGGCAGCCCAAGCGGACCCTGGACGCCCGCTCGCTCGCCGCCCACGACGCCGTCCAGGCCCACGACAAGTGGCCGGTCACGCGCAGCGACCCCGGCCCGCACGAGTTCGCCAACAACGACCCGCTGCTCCTCGGCGGCCAGGGCGGCTCGTACTACAGCAGCTACGTCCCCGCGAAGACCGCCGAGGCCCTGCACGGGCTCGGGGCCGGCTGGTACATCCAGGGCCGCCACACGCTGAGCTTCACCGACCCGGTCGGCCGCGCGATCATGGGCATCGGCAGCTACCTGGACTGGGCGCGCAACGGCCGCGGCTTCACCCAGCACTCGGTCGCCGCGCCGCCCGTCGTGACCCTGCGCCCGGGCGACGCGAGCGACTCCGCGGCCCACGACGCCTCGGTCTTCGCCCGCCAGGAGCGCGTGCTCGGCACCCCCGTCTACGACGTGCCCGCCCTCACGCCCGCCGGCGGCCCGACGCCGACCGCGGGCCCCAACGGCGACTGGCACCTGCCCGGCAACGAGACCGGGTCCAAGTGGACGACGTTCAGCGCCCGCTGCACCCCCGGCACCCAGGCCTACTGGTACGCGCCCTGGTACCCGGGCGGCATCCAGGCCTTCGACCGGAACAGCTCCCAGCAGGGCAGCGACAACATGACCAGCAACACCCTGCAATTGCTCGGCACCGTCCCGGCGAGCGGCAGGTTCACCATCGCGTTGGGCACCACCGACGCCCAGGACATCCCGGAGTTCCCCGTCGGCTGCCTCAGCCGTGCCAAGCTCAAGGGCGCGGTCGACCACCTCAAGGCCACCGCCCCCCAGAAGATCACGGCCGGCGGTCACAGCATCGCCGCCACCTTCCCCAAGGGCACCACCGGCACCGCCGTGATCTCCACCCCGGCCACCGACGGCTGGCAGTGCTCGGTCGACGGCGGCCCGTCACGCGCGCCCGGTACGCTGGGCGGGCTGATGGCCGTGAACCTCGGCAACGGCGGATCCCGCCTCTCGTGCTCCTTCCAGACCCCCGGACTCAAGCCCGGACTCCTGGCGAGCGGACTGGCCCTGGTGGCCCTGCTCGCCGTCGGAGTCGGCGGTGCGGTCCGCACCCGCACCAGGTCCTCCCGCACTCCCTCCCCGTCTTCTGCCAACGGAAAGCACTGATGATGAAGCTGTCGGTCGTCGTCCCCTGTTACAACGAAGAAGCGGTCATCGACCAATTCGACGCCAAGACCCGCAGCGTGCTCGACACCCTCCCGATCGAGTACGAGATCTGCTACGTGGACGACGGCAGCCGGGACAAGACGCTCCTGCACCTGCGAGCCCTGGCCGACCGGCACCCCGACGCCACCCGTTACGTCTCCTTCAGCCGCAACTTCGGCAAGGAGGCCGGCATGCTCGCCGGTCTGCGCGAGGCCACCGGGGACGCCGTGGTCATCATGGACGCCGACCTCCAGCACCCGCCGGAGCTCATCGGGCAGATGCTGGACCTCTACCAGCTCGGCCACGACCAGATCATCGCCCGCCGCACCCGCGAGGGCGACAAGAAGGTCCGCTCCGCCCTGAGCCGCATCTACTACCGCGCGGTCAACAAGTGGGTCGACGTCGAACTCACCGACGGCGTGGGCGACTTCCGCATGCTCTCGCGCCCGGCCGTGGACGCGCTGCTCTCGCTCGGCGAGTACAACCGCTTCTCCAAGGGCCTGTTCTCCTGGATCGGCTTCGACACCGTCACCTTCGACTACCAGAACGCGCAGCGCGAGGCCGGCGAGACCAAGTGGAAGTTCGGCTCGCTGCTGAACTACGGCATGGACGGCCTGATCTCGTTCAACAACAAGCCGCTGCGCCTGGCGATCTGGCTCGGCGTCCTGCTCGCCGGCGTCGGCGCGGCCTACGCCCTGTGGATCACCGTCGCCGCCATCGCCTACGGCGTGAGCACCCCCGGCTACGTCACCCTCGTCGCGATCATCGTCGGCCTCGGCGGAGTCCAGATGGTGATGCTGGGCCTGATCGGCGAGTACATCGGCCGCATCTACTACGAGACCAAGCGCCGCCCGCACTTCCTGGTCAAGGAGGCCCACGGCTTCCCGGGCGAGCCCGAGGGCGTCGAGCGCCGCGAGGTGTACGTCAACGAGCCCCAGCGCAGGGCGGTCTGATGCCCAGTCAGCTCGGACAGGTGATCAGGTTCGGCTTCGTCGGCGGAGTCAACACCTGCACCTTCTACGCCTTCTACTGGCCGCTGCTGCACCTGGCGAAACTGCCGTACTTCGTCGCGTACACCATCGCCTTCCTGCTCAGCATGGTCGGTTCGTTCTTCCTCAACACCTACTTCACCTACCGCACCAAGCCGAGCTGGAAGAAGTTCCTGCTCTTCCCGCTCACCAACGTCACCAACTTCGTGGTGCAGAGCGCCGGTCTCTTCGCCCTGGTGCACTGGGTCGGGATGAACAAGACGATCGCCCCGCTGGTCGCCGCCGTGGTGGCGATCCCGTTCACCTATGTGCTGTCCCGCCGGATCCTGGTGCCGGGCAGCCAGGAGGCGGTCGCGCCGGACCCGGTCGAGCCGAAGATCCCGGTCAAGTAGCGCACGGACACCGCGGGGAACGGACCGAGGGGCGGCCACCGGATTGGTGGCCGCCCCTCTGCGCGCGCCCGCTAGACGCGGCTGCCCGCGCTCTCCTGGGCCGCCGCCCCCCACTCGCCGAACCTGGCCCCGGGCCGGGTCTGGCGCGCCGTGTACAGCTGGCCGTCGGTGCCGAGCACCACGAGCACCCCCCGGCCCGAGGAGTCCTGCGCCACTCCGGGGATCCCCACGAACTGCACGCCCGGCGTCTCCCAGGCCGTCTGCCGGGCCGAGCCGTCGGACGCCGGCACCACCCGGCCCTGGTCGTCCCGGGCCGCGATGACCAGCAGCGAGGCCCCGCCCCCGTTCAGGCGGTACGCCGAGACCCGCCCGTAGCCGCCCGCCGGGGTGCGCCGGGCCACCTTCCACGCGGCCTCCGCGGCACCCGAAGAGCCATTGGGGGAGGCCACCGTCACCTGGGCGGTGCCCGCACCCCGGTAGACGGCGAGCGCGCCGCCCTTGCCGTCCGCGACCAGGCTCACCGCGCTGCCCGACGGCGGCAGACCCGTCGGCGTCGAGAGCTTCGGCAACTCGCCGGGGGCGGGGGACACCCAGTGCAGCACCGTCTTGGCGGTCGGGGCCGCCACATGGATCCGCCCCGACGGGTCGACCAGCGCGTCGATCCCCTCCACCACCAGCGGGTGCGGCGGCGGCTTGCCCTCGGGGTGGTCGAGCAACTGCCAGGGCTGCCACGCCTTGCCGCCCTTGCCGCTGCGCATCGCGATGTCACCGGCCCAGTTGCGGACCAGTACGTGCACGGTGCCGTCCGGGGCGACCGCGGTCGCCGGATAGCCCGTCTCCAGGGACTTCTCCGGAGCGGCGTCCGGGGCGCCGAGCGAGGTCCACGCGCCGAACTTGGGCACCCCGTCGGCGCCCACGCCGGTCTGCGACACGCACACCAGCTCCTTGTGGTGCTTCTGCCCCTTGAACGGCAGAACCGTACGGGTGCCGAACAGCTGAAGCGTTCCGTCAGGCAGCCGCACGACCTCCACCTGCGGGTCGAGCGGGCCGCCCGCGCTGCCCACCGCGTCGAACGGCCCGGCCCACGGCCCCTTGCCGGCCTCGCGCTCCACCCAGCAGCGCACCGACCCGTTGAGCACCGCGAACGCCGCGAGCCGGCCGTCCTTGAGCGGCGCGAGCCAGCGTGCGGTGCCCGGGGTACGGGTGCGGGTGCCGCGCGCCCAGCCGGCCCCGCCGCCCTTCAGGCCGTTCGGGCCCACCTTGAGGTCGCCGCAGCCCGCCGCGTCCCCGCAGTCGCGGTGGTCCGCCCAGCCGTAGGCGTTCAGGAGCTGGGAGTTGCGCCGGGTGGCCGCCGCGTCCAGGGACGGCGGCGTGTAGTTCGTCGGATAGCCGATGTAGTTGGACACCGACGCCGGGCGCCCCCTGCCGCCGCCCCAGTAGCGCTCCATGGCGGCCTGCATGAACTGCGCCGACGAGGTGTGGTCCTGATGGTCCAGATAGCTCAGACCGCGCAGTATCGTCGGCGCGCTCATCATCGCCACCGTCTCGCGCGGCGCGTGCATGGGAGTCGGGTCCAGCGTCCTTATCACCGTCGGGTTGACCCGCGCGATCGTCGCGGCGAGCGCGTCGATGATCTGGTCCCGCGTGTAGGCGCGCGGCATCCGCACCGGGCTGCCCGTGCCCGGCAGCGTCGGCAGCTCCTTGATCGCGCCCAGCCACAGTCCCCGCATGCTCACCGGACGCGGCACGCTCACATAACGCGCCTCGCACAGGCCCATGTAGATCAGCTGGACGTGCGGGGCGGCCTGGAGGTAGTGCAGCTCCGACCGGAAGCCGGGCAGCAGCTCCACCGGCTCCACCGACCAGGGACTGTTGTCGTCGCCCGTCGCCATCAGGGCGTTGGCGGCCCGCAGACCGTTTATCCGCGCCCGTGCGAAGCCCGGCCGGTCCGTCCGCATCGACTTGAACTGAGGGGACTTGCCGGGCGCGTTGCGCCCGTCGGACTCACCGCTCGTCATGCACACCGTCACCGAAAGGGCGCCGCTGCGTATCGACTGCTCCAGGTCCGGGTTCATGAAGTAGATGCTGTCGTCGGCGTGCGCGATCACGTGCAGATACGCCTGGTTGGCCGAGTCCGAGGCCGGCTTGCCCGTCGTGGTCCCCGTCGAAGGACTGTCCACGCCCGCCCCGCCGCGAGGTGCCAGCCACTGCCATCCGCCATAGGCGAGAGGCGCCGCCACGAGGCCGCCCCCGGCGACCTGTAGCAGACGTCGGCGAGATGGTGACGACGGCATTCGGCACACTCCTTGTTGCATCCATGCGCCCCGAGTCCCCCGGGCGTCCGCCATGGAGTTGTTCGAACAGTCATCAGGAGGGAGGGCGTAGCAGCTCCTGAGGTTTCACTTCTGACGCTAAATTTGCCTGGCCGGTACAGAGCCGCACGCCAGGGACATGTGGGCTTCAGCACCCCATCGGCCCATCAGTTCCCCAGTTTTCGCACTTTTTCGAGCTTAAAGGTCCTCTGTGCGGCCCCGGTGAGGCTGTCCGCCGATTGGAACTTCCAAGCGCCCCCGGCCCGTCCTGGCATAGATTTCACCGTGTGACAGTGGCAAGGCAGCAGGTGGCACAGGCCCGCAGAATTGTAGTCAAGATCGGTTCGTCCTCACTCACCACCGCCTCCGGTGGCCTCGACGCGGACCGGGTCGACGCCCTCGTCGACGTGCTCGCCAAGGCGCGCGGCGGCGGCGAGAAGGACATCGTCCTGGTCTCCTCCGGCGCCATCGCCGCCGGCCTCGCCCCACTCGGGCTGCGCCGCCGTCCCACCGACCTGGCCCGCCAGCAGGCCGCCGCCAGCGTCGGCCAGGGCCTCCTCGTCGCCCGCTACACCGCCTCCTTCGCCCGCTACGGCGTACGTGTCGGCCAGGTCCTGCTCACCACCGACGACACCAGCCGCCGCGCCCACTACCGCAACGCCTACCGCACCCTGGACCAGCTCCTGGCCATGGGCGCGCTGCCCGTCGTCAACGAGAACGACACCGTGGCCACCGACGAGATCCGCTTCGGCGACAACGACCGCCTCGCCGCCCTCGTCGCCCACCTCGTCCGCGCCGACCTGCTCGTGCTGCTCTCCGACGTCGACGGCCTCTACGACGGCGACCCCGCCAAGCCCGGCACCTCACGTATAGACGAGGTCCGCGGCCCCGAGGACATCGCCCACGTCCAGATCGGCAGCGCCGGCAAGGCCGGGGTCGGCACCGGCGGCATGGTCACCAAGGTCGAGGCCGCCCGTATCGCGGCCGCCGCCGGCATCCCCGTCGTCCTGACCTCCGCGAGCCAGGCCGCCGACGCCCTCGCCGGGCGCGCCACCGGCACCCACTTCCACCGCACCGGCCGCCGCTCCGCCGACCGTCTCCTGTGGCTGGCCCACGCCTCCACCCCGCAGGGCGCCCTGGTCCTCGACGACGGGGCCGTACGGGCCGTCGTCGAGGGCCACAAGTCGCTGCTGCCCGCCGGAATCGCCTCCGTCGAGGGCGAGTTCGCGGCCGGCGACCCGGTCGAGCTGCGCGACCTCCGGGGCCGTGCCGTCGCCCGCGGCCTGGTCAACTTCGACGCCAAGGAGATCCCGCAGCTCCTCGGGCGTTCCACCCACGACCTCGCGCGCGAACTCGGCCCCGGCTACGAGCGGGAAGTCGTACACAGGGACGATCTGGTCGTCCTGCACCCCTGAAACGGCTGAAAGTCCAGCCATAAGACAGACACCTTCAGGAAAACCGCCCCGCGCCCGGCCTCGGGCTGGTCAACTTTGAGACGGAGGTACACGCGGACCGGCAATTCGCGCAGTACCGCACCGCATCGCACACAGCAGCACAGGAGGCCGCCGGTGAGACGAGCGCGCCCCGGGGCGGCGCCCCGAGGGACGACGGCTGAGCGGACCCTGACCAGTGTGGGGACGGGGGCCGACGTCGAACGGAGCGAGGCAGTCGAGGAGCCCGGGGACACCCCCAGGCTGTGGCACATCACGCTCAGTGTCTCGGGAGCCGAGGCACCGCTGAAAGAGGTCCGCCGCGGCCTCGAACAGCTCGCCCACGACCACCCGTTCCTGCTGACCAGCCGCTATGCCAACGACCACGCGGAGATCCGCTACTGGGAGGAGGCCCGCGACCTGCACGACGCGGCCGCCGTCGCCCTGCGGCTGTGGGGCGAACACCGCTCCACCGCCAAGCTCCCGCCCTGGGAGATCGTCGGCCTCGAAGTCATCGACCGCGGCACCTACCACCAGCGGCTCGCCGAGGGCTACGGACCGCCGCCGGCCGCCCCCGTGGGCGTCCACCCTTTCTGACCCCGCTCCCCGGGTCCGTCTCGGGGAGTGGAACCGGGGCGAAACGGCCGCCCGCCGCCCATTAGTCTGCGGACATGGCTTCGCAGACCTCGCCCACCCCGTACGACGACATGTCCCCGGTCACGCAGACCGCCTACCGGGCGCGCGCCGCCGCCGCCGAGATCGCGCCACTTCCGCGCGCGGTGAAGGACGAGGTGCTGCTCGCGATCGCCGACGCCCTCGAAGTGCGGACCGCGGAGATCGTCGAGGCCAACGCCGTCGACGTCGCCACGGCCCGCGAGGCCGGCACCAGCGACACCGTCATCGACCGGCTCACGCTCACCCCCGAGCGGATCCGCGCGATCGCCTCCGACGTGCGCGACGTGGCCGCCCTGCCCGACCCGGTCGGCGAGGTCGTGCGCGGCTCCACCCTGCCCAACGGCATCGACCTGCGGCAGGTCCGCGTTCCGCTCGGCGTCGTCGGCATCATCTACGAGGCCCGGCCCAACGTGACCGTGGACGCCGCCGCCCTCTGCCTCAAGTCCGGCAACGCGGTCCTGCTGCGGGGCTCGTCGTCCGCCTACGCCTCCAACACCGCCCTGGTCCGCGTCCTGCGCGACGCGGTCGGCGGCGCGGGCCTGCCCGCGGACGCGGTCCAGCTCGTCCCCGGCCAATCCCGCGACTCCGTACGGGAGTTGATGCGGGCCCGCGGCCTCGTGGACGTCCTCATCCCGCGCGGTGGCGCCTCCCTGATCCGTACCGTCGTCGAGGAATCCACCGTCCCCGTCATCGAGACCGGCACCGGCAACTGCCACGTCTACGTCGACGCCGAGGCCGACCTCGACATGGCCGTCGACATCCTGATCAACTCCAAGGCGCAGCGCCCCTCGGTCTGCAACTCCGCCGAGACGCTCCTGGTCCACCGGGACATCGCCGACGCCTTCCTGCCGCGCGCCCTGGACGCCCTGGCCGAGGCCGGCGTCACCGTCCACGCCGACGAGCGCGTACGGGCCTACGCCGACGCCTCCAAGGCCACCGTCGTCGAGGCCACGGTGGAGGACTGGGAGACCGAGTACCTCTCGTACGACATCGCCGCCGCGGTCGTCGACTCGCTGGACGCCGCCGTCGCCCACATCCGGCTGTGGACCTCCGGGCACACCGAGGCCATCGTCACCACCTCGCAGGCCGCGGCCCGCCGCTTCACCCAACTGGTCGACTCCACGACCGTCGCCGTCAACGCCTCCACCCGGTTCACGGACGGCGGCCAGTTCGGCTTCGGCGCGGAGATCGGCATCTCCACCCAGAAGCTGCACGCCCGCGGCCCCATGGGGCTGCCGGAACTGACCTCCACGAAGTACATCGTGACCGGCGACGGTCACATTCGGTAAGCGATGTGACGCTCCGTACGGGTGGGCGACTTCGCTCACCGGCTGCCCAAACGGACCGCCCCGGGCTACGCTGAACGCGTGCCGGACGACGTAGGGGGCAGGCCGTTCCCGGACGGCTGGGAGCCCGACGACGACCGCGGGGGCGCGGACGATGACTTCGCCTCCGTGGTGTTCGACGAGGACTTCGTCAGAGCCGCCGCCATCCACGAACCGAGTGCCGTCGAGCGTCTGCTCGCCGCCGCCCAGGCCCGTGCCGAGGCGGAGGCGGCCCGAGCCCGCGCGGGCGCCGGGGCCCCCGACGACGAGCTCTACGACGACGGCTACGACCCCTACCGCTCGGCCCGCGACCCGGACGACCTCGGCGGCCCAGGGCTGCCCGGCGGCGCCGAGGCGGGCCCCTACGGCCGCTTCGGCGGGGTGCTGCGCCCCTACCGGGGCCGCGCCCGCTGGCACCGGCCCATCGCCTGGCTGATGGCCGTGATCATGGGGATCGGCATGGTCGCCCTGGCCTTCTCCGCCGTCTACCGGGGCGCTTCCTCGGGCCGCGAGGACAAGGCGCCGCCGCCGCCTGCCACGAGCAACGTCGACAACCCGTCGAACGCGGCGGCCCCCGCCCAGTCCCCGCCCGCGGCCACCGAAGGCCGCCCGCCGGTGATCGGCGCCGCCCCGGGCACGGAAGGCCTGGCGGCCCCCTCGCCCACGGCCTCGTCCGCCGCACCGGGCGCGCAAGCCGCTTCCGGCACGTCCGCCCCGGCTCCCGCATTGGCCTCGGCCTCTGCTTCGGCCTCGGCCTCGGCCGATTTCGGGACACCCGCGGTATCGGCTTCGAGCCGGCGCTGAGCGCCCCCTGAGCAGCCCCTGAACCGTCGCGGGGGAACTCGTCGGAAGTTGACGCACACCAGCGCGTTTACCTTTCCCCCGCGAGACCTACCCTGAAGGTATGGCAGGGCTTGGAGAGCCACCCGAGGAAGCACCGGAGGGTCTCCCCGGCGGTGGCGACGACGAGTACCGGTCCGTCGTCTTCGACGAATCGTTCGTCCGAGCCGCCCGCCTCCAGGAGTTCTCCGCGCAGGAACGGATGCGCGAGCACGCGCGGGCCGTGCGCTCCCGCCCGGGCTGGTCCCCCCGGGCCTTCTCCAAACCCGCCATCGCGTTGGTGCTGCTGCTCCTCATAGCCTTCACCACCGCCATCTACATGGGCGTCCGCCACCCCTACCAGCCGCCCCCGACCGGCCACCCCGAGCCGCTGCGGATGTCCGTGGTCCCGCTGGCCCCCCAGAATGCGGTGCCCGGTGGCGACGCCGAGCAGCTCTACGCCCACAGCCCCGCCGCCCAGTTCCGCACCGGCGGCTCCGGGATCAACCTGCCGTCGGCCACCAGGACCACGCACTTCTCCGAGGCCCAGGTGATGAACGCCCTCTCCATCGCCAAGGACTACCTGGTCAAATCGTCCCTGGACCCCGATGTCCTGGCCGGCGGCCCGGACCATCAGATCCGGGTGCTGCTCGACCCCGATCTGATGGCCCAGTTCGACCGGAGCCTGGCCACCCCGGCCGACGACGGCAGGCACTCCGCCACCGGCTGGCTGGTCCGCTTCGATCCGGCCAAAGTGGCCCTCGCCGATCCCCGGATCCGGGTCCAGGGCGCGATGAGCTACACGGAGTCCGACCCGGACGCCCTTCTCGTCGCCACCGACTACGTCTTCGTGTACGCCCTGCGCCCCGCCGGGAACGGGCCGCACACCAAGGACGCCTCGCTCTTCACCGTCCGCCGCGAGCTGACCTTCCGGCTCGACCGCGAGGACCTGCGGCTGAACCGTACGGAGATCCGGACCAGCACCGAGCAGGCCGGCCCTCAGGCCTGCTCGGCCGAGGTGGCGAGCCGGCTGCGGCCGCTCCTGGCGGGTGAGCGGGCGAGCGGGCAGGGCCCGGCCGGCACCGATCCGTACGCGACCGGTCCCGCCCCCGAGGCGCTCTGCGGCACCCTGGCCACCGGCGCGCAGCCCTCCCCGGCGACCGGTCAGCCGTCCTCGGCGACCGGCTGACCCGTCCACCGCTCAGCCGTCCTCGGCGACCGGCCGGCCCGTCTCCGGTGACCGGCCGACGCGTCCCGGGGCGACCGACCGCCCCGTCCCGGGTGACCGGCTGGCCCGTTTCCGGCGACTGGCTGACCGGTTCCCGTCGTCCGTCCGCCTCAGCGGCTTCTGTCTCGGCCTCCGTCTCGGCTCTCGGCTCTCAGCCCCGCTGTCTCAGCCCTTTCCGTCCCCGTTCTGCTCCGGCTTTCCGTCCGTCGGGCCGTCGTCCTGGCCGGGCTCCTTGCCGGAGGCCGAGGACGAGGGCCGTGTCCCGGCACCCGTGAACCTGTCCCTCAGCTTGCCGCCCAGATCCGCCGTGCCGCCCGCGATGTCACCGACCAGCTTCATCAGCGGGTCCTTGCTGCTCTTGACCGAGTCGGCGTAGGAAGCCGCGGACTCCCGGAAGGAGTCGGTCACCGAGGTGTCCTTGTCCTGGTCGCGGCGCGGGTAGTGACCGTCCATGATCCGCTGGTAGTCGCGGGTCTCGGCCCACTTCTTCAGCTCGGCGGCGCGCACCGTGGTGAACGGGTGGGTGCGGGGCAGCACATTGAGGATCTTCAGCACCGAGTCGCGCAGGTCGCCCGCCGACTCGTACTCCTCGGCCTGCTCCAGGAACGCGTCCACGTTCATCTCGTGCAGGTGGTTGCCGCCCGCTATCTTCATCAGGCCCCGCATCGAGGCCTTCAGGTCCTGGCCCACCAGCAGACCCGCCCGGTCCGCGGACAGCTCCGACTTGCGGAACCATTCGCGCAGCGCGGTGACGATCGCCATGATCGCCACGTTGCCCAGCGGGATCCAGGCGACCTTCAGGGCGAGGTTGGTGAGGAAGAGCAGGATCGTGCGGTAGACGGAGTGGCCGGAGAGGGCGTGCCCCACCTCGTGGCCGACGACCGCGCGCATCTCCTCCTCGTCGAGCAGCTCGACCAGGCCCGTCGTCACTACGATGATCGGCTCGTCGAGGCCGATGCACATCGCGTTCGGCTGCGGGTTCTGCGTCACGTACATCGGGGGGACCTTCTCCAGGTCCAGGATGTAACAGGCGTCCCGCAGCATGGAGTTGAGGTGGGTGAACTGGGCGTCGCCGACCCGTACCGAATCCGAGAGGAACATGAGTCTCAGGCTCCGCTCGGGCAGCAGCCCGCTCAGCGCCTTGAAGACGGTGTCGAAGCCGGTCAGCTTGCGCAGCGCGACCAGCGCCGAGCGGTCCGCGGGGTGTTCGTAGGCCCGGGAGGAGATCCCGGGGAACCTGCGCCGCTGCCTGCTCGGCACGTTGTCGTTGATGTCCTCGGTCATGGGTGCCCCCTGTCGTTCGAGTCGTCGGCTCGTCCCCCTGACGACATCCACATTAGGCGGTGGCGATACCGTGGCCCGGGGGCCTGTGGATAACTTCGAGGAGACCTGCCATGCCCGACACCATGCCGGACGTCGTCACCGCTCTCGCCTCAGCGTCCGGCCAGGGGCCGGGTGCGCTGCTGCGGATCCTGCTGCTCGGCTCGATGGTCGGAGCGGCCCTCCTGGCCTGGTTCCTGCTGCGCGGATACCGCTCGAACGGCGGCGACGACAACAAGAACGACTGAGTCGGCGTGAGCGTGCCCGGACCGCCCGCATACGATGTGGGCGAAGTCTCCGCCCCGACTCCCGGATAGGTCCTGCCGAAGATGAGCCTCCACAGCACCGCCGCCAACCTGGTCTCGCTCGCCGAAGGCGCCGAGCACGGTGGCAACCACGAAAGCCTCCAGCCCTGGTTGACGGGCGGCGGCGCGCTGTTCGCCCTCCTCCTCCTGCTGTGGATCACCACCCGCTTCAACCGCGACCGCTGAGTCGGGCCGAAAAGCCGGGCCAGTAGGCTCTGCACGCATGGGAGAGCAGGAAGTGCCTACCGGTCCGGTGAAGCGTCGCATCGGCGTGATGGGCGGAACGTTCGATCCGATCCATCACGGACACCTCGTGGCCGCCAGTGAGGTGGCCTCGCAGTTCCACCTGGACGAGGTCGTGTTCGTGCCGACCGGGCAGCCGTGGCAGAAGAGCCACAAACTGGTCTCCCCGGCCGAGGACCGCTATCTGATGACGGTCATCGCCACCGCGTCGAACCCCCAGTTCTCGGTCAGCCGCATCGACATCGACCGCGGCGGTGCGACGTACACCATCGACACACTGCGGGATCTGCGCGAGCGCAACAGCGACGCGGACCTCTTCTTCATCACCGGTGCCGACGCGCTCGGCCAGATCCTCACCTGGCGCGACGCCGAGGAACTGTTCTCGCTGGCCCATTTCATCGGTGTGACCCGGCCCGGCCACGTCCTGACGGACGACGGGCTGCCCGAGGGCGGTGTCTCGCTGGTGGAGGTGCCGGCCCTGGCGATCTCCTCGACGGACTGCCGGGCACGGGTCGCGCAGGGCGACCCCGTCTGGTATCTGGTTCCGGATGGTGTGGTCCGCTACATCGACAAGCGCCAGCTGTATCGCGGCGAGTGAGTCCAGCTGTACCGCCTGTACGTCGGCGAGTGAGAGAAGGCCACCGGTGAACGACCGCCAGTACGACCCGTATGCGCCCCAGGTGCAGCTGGTCGGATACGACGAGTACGGCCGGCCGGTGTACCAGCAGGTCCCGCCGCAGCAGCAGGCGTACGACCCGTACGCCCAGCCGCAGGACCCCCAGCAGCAACAGCCCCAGCAGCAGGGGTACGGGTACGACCAGACCTATGTGCCGCAGCAGTCCACGTACGACCCGTACGGGCAGCAGCAGGCAGGGCAGCAGTCGCAGCAGCCGACGTCGGACCCTCGGGTTCAGCAGGCCTCGCAGGCGCAGCAGCCCCAACGGCCCCAACAGGCCCAGCAGTTCACGGAGACCCAGGCGTTTCCGCAGCAGGGCTACGGGCACGACTACGGCACCGCCCAGCAGTCCGCCGTCCAGGAACCCGTGGCGGACCCGGAGCCGCAGGGCGCGCCCGTGGTGCCCCAGCAGCGCAGGGACGGGAAGGCCGCGGGAGGTGAACGCGGCCCCGGTACCGAGGAGTTCGCGTTCATAGAGGAGCCCGACGAGGACTCCGAGGACGTCATCGACTGGCTCAAGTTCACCGAGAGCCGCAGCGAACGCCGCGAGGAGGCCAAGCGCCGCGGACGCAAGCGGGGCGTGGCGCTCATCGTGGCGTTCGTCCTGGTCGTGGTGGGCGGCGTCGGTTATCTGTGGTTCGCCGGAAAGCTTCCCGGCCTCTCGTCGTCCTCGGATTCCAAGAAGGACGGCGCCGCCCCGGTCGGGGCGCAGAAGCGGGACGTCATCGTCGTCCACCTGCACAACACCAAGGCGGGCGGCACCTCCACGGCGCTTCTCGTCAACAACGTGACCACCAAGCAGGGCACCACCGTGCTGCTGCCGAACACGCTCGCCGTGACCGACGACGACGGCAATCGCACCACGCTGGGCAAGTCGGTGGACTCCGACGGCTCGCAGGGCACCCGCGACGCGCTCTCCAACCTGCTCGGCGCCAAGATCACCGGCAGCTGGCGGCTCGACACCCCGTACCTGGAGAACCTCGTCGACCTCGTCGGAAACATCGACATCAGTACGGACACCGACGTCCCCGGCGCCAAGCAGGGCGGCGACCCGCTGGTGAAGAAGGGCGACGACCAGACCCTCACCGGACAGATGGCCGTCGCCTACGCCACCTACCGTGGCCCCGGCGAGGCCGAGACCAAGCAGCTCCAGCGGTTCGGCACGGTGATGTACGGCGTGCTGCGCAAGATCTCCGACGATCCGAAGGCGGCCACCATCACCGTCCAGACGCTCGCGCAGATCCTCGACCCCTCGCTGCCCGAGAGCGACCTGGGCGCCTCCCTGGCCAAGCTCGCCGAGCACGCCAAGATCGGCGCGTACAAGACGGCGCTCCTGCCCGTGCAGCCCGACGGCACCCTGAGCCAGCAGGCCAGTGACAGCGTGGTCAAGGACGTGCTCGGCGGCAAGCTCGGCGGCGGAGCGGACCAGGGCTCCGCGCTTCGGGTCGGCGTGAAGAACGCCAGCGGCAACAGCAAGGCCGCCGAAGCCGCCCGGGTCGCCCTCGTCAATGGTGGCTACACCTTCATCGACGCCGGAAGCGCCGGTTCGCAGGCCGCCTCGCAGGTCCTGTACGGCGACGCGGCGAAGAAGGCGAACGCCGTCGAGGTCGCCAAGACGCTCGGCCTGCCGGACAGCGCCGTCAAACAGGGCGGCGCGGCCGCCAACGCGGATGTGTCGGTCGTGATCGGCAAGGACTACAAGGCGCCGAAGTGAAAGGCCGCAGGGCGCTGAAGTGAAGGGCCGCGCGGTGCTGAAGTGAAGGGCCGCGCGGTGCTGAAGTGAAGGGCCGCGCGGTGCTGAAGTGAAGGGCCGCGTGGCGTCGGGGTGAGGGCCCCGGAGTAATGCTTTCGGGGCTGTCGGCGGTCCGTGAGATCCTGGAAACCGATCTGATCCGATCTGACCGCCGACGAAAGCCTGCTTGTGACCGCCACGGACCGTTCCATCGAGCTCATCACCGCCGCCGCTCAGGCGGCTGCCGACCGGCTCGCGCACGACATCATCGCGTACGACGTTAGTGATGTGCTGTCGATCACCGACGCCTTCCTGCTCGCCTCCGCGCCCAACGACCGCCAGGTCAAGTCGATCGTCGACGAGATCGAGGAGCGGCTCAACAAGGAGCTCGGCGCCAAGCCGGTGCGCCGCGAGGGCGACCGCGACGCCCGCTGGATCCTGCTCGACTACGTCGACATCGTCGTGCACGTCCAGCACAGCGAGGAGCGTGTCTTCTACGCCCTGGAGCGCCTGTGGAAGGACTGCCCCGAGCTGCCGCTCCCGGACGACGCCATGAAGACCCGCGGCAAGGCGGCCGAGCACGCCGCGCTGACCGGCGCCGACGAGACGGACGGTGAGCTGAGCTGAACGGCACCAAGGGCGGCCGGGGCCGCCGCATAGTCCTGTGGAGGCACGGCCAGACGGCCTGGAACCTGGAACGCCGCTTCCAGGGCTCCACGGACATCGAGCTGACCGAGACGGGCATCGGCCAGGCGCATCGGGCCGCGCGCCTGCTGGCCGCGCTGAAGCCGGACGCGATCGTGGCGTCCGACCTTCAGCGGGCCGCCGCCACCGCCGCCGAGCTGGCGGCCGTGACCGGGCTGCCGGTCGAGCACGACTCGGGCCTGCGGGAGACGTACGCGGGCGCCTGGCAGGGGCTCACGCACGAGGAGATCGTCGGCCAGTACGGCGAGCAGTACGCCGCGTGGAAGCGGGGCGAGCCGGTGCGCCGGGGCGGCGGCGAGCTGGAGACCGAGGTCGCCGACCGGGCCGCCCCGGTCGTGCTGCGCCATGCCGACAAGCTGCCCGACGGCGGCACCCTCGTCGTCGTCAGCCACGGCGGCACCATCCGCACCACCATCGGCCGCCTCCTCGGGCTGGAGGCGCACCACTGGGAAGGCCTCGGCGGCCTCACCAACTGTTGCTGGTCCGTCCTCGGCGAGGGCGCGCGCGGCTGGCGCCTGCTGGAACACAACGCCGGCACGCTGCCCGAGCCGGTCCTCGGCGACGACGACTAACCGCTGCTCAGAGGCGGTGACAGGCGGATTTCACTTTCCGGCAGGTCACAGGCTAAAGTTCTTCTTGTTCGCAGCGAGGGACCGCCGAAGAAGCGGGAACGAGCCGAACAGCGGGGCTATAGCTCAGTTGGTAGAGCGCCTGCATGGCATGCAGGAGGTCAGGAGTTCAATTCTCCTTAGCTCCACAGTCAAGATCCCGCCCCTCAGGGGGCGGGATCTTCTTGTTGTCCGGCCAGAACCGGTCGTCCGGCCAGAACCGGTCGTCCGGCGGAGTCCTGTCCTCCGGCGAACGGGGGGGCGCGCGCATCGGTCCGCGCGCCGCAGGAGCGCTCCTTCGCACCGACAGTCCTGTCCGTCCTGGGCTGCCTGTCCGATCTCGTACGGTGACGGCACCGACCTTCTTGCGAGGGCATGGCAGAATCGGGACGGCCGGAGGGGGACGACGGACCGAACGGGAGGGAGCGCGCGATGCCCGCGAGTCGCGAAGAATTCCCGCAGCCGTCCGGCGGACCGCGTGCCTCGGCTTCCAGCGCCCCCCTGAGCTGCCCGTCCTGCGGCTCCGCACACGTCGCCCAGATGCTCGGCGACAACGGCGGAGTGTCCTACGTGTGCACGGCCTGCGGCCACAGCTGGAGCTGAACATGGGTGCACACAGGCGGAAATGCGACTGGTGCGGCAGTGGTACGCCCATCGTCAGGGACATGGATCCGGTCAACACCGACTATCAGTACTGGTGCGAGGAATGCGCCCGGGCGCTGATCATAAAGGGCGACCCGATCGAGACCTACCGGGAACTTGAGGGCGAGCCGATCTACGGCCGTCTCCTCGAAGCGCACTGCACGCTCAAGCGCTTCTACTCCTTCGCGACGGCCTGAGCGCCGCCAGCACGAGGAAACCCGCCCCGGCCAGCGGATAGAGCGCCGAGAGCGCCATCTGGCCGCCGCTCTGGGCCAGTTCGGGCCGGCTCGTGCCATGCGGGACCCACCAGAGCGCGTACGTGCAGAAGACGGCCCCGAACAGCGCCCAGCGCGACCTCTCGGCCACGAGCAGCACCACCACCGGCACGCACCACACCCAGTGGTGCGACCAGGACACCGGGCTCACCAGAAGCGCCGTCACGGCGCAGGCCGTCGCGGCCCAGGCCCGCTCCCCGAGCAGTTCGGCGCGTACCGCGACGGCGAGACCGAGCACCGCCGTGACGGCCGCGGCCGCCGTCCACCACGGGCCGGGATCGCCGGTGTGCAACAGCCGGGCCAGCACCCCGCGCAGCGACTGGTTGGCGGTGTCCTCGGCGTGACCGACCCGGCCGGCCTCGAACACCATCGACGTCCAGAAGCGCACCGAGTCACGGGGGAGCGCCACCGCGGCCGACGCCGTGGCCGCGCAGAACACGGCGGTGGCCCTGATGGTGACGGCGAGCGGAAAGTTCCCGGCGCCGCTCCTCCTTCGGATGACGGCGGTGATCAGCAGGAAGAGTCCGAACAGGGCGGGCGTGAGCTTCAGCGCGGCGGCGAGGCCGATGCCGGTGCCTGCCCAGCGGCCGCCCCGCTCACGGGTGAGGTCCCAGAGCACGGCGACCGCGAGCAGCAGATTGATCTGGCCGTAGCGCAAGGTGGTCCACACCGGCTCGCACCAGACGGCGAGCGCGGCGATCCACAGCGCAGCCCCGGGCCGGCGCAGGCCCGCGAGCCGCAGCGACAGCTCGGCCAGCGCGACCAGCAGCCCCAGGTTCGCGACGGTCGCCAGCGCCCGCAGCTCGGGGACGTCGAACAGGGTGAGCGGGGTGAACAGCAGGGCCGCGAAAGGCGGGTAGGTGGTGGGCAGCTGCGCCCGGGTGGCACGCATCGCGTAGAGGTCGGCGCCGGCCCGCACCGTCTGGCCCTCGGCGCGGTAGACCAGCAGGTCGATCATCGAGACCCCGGCCGCCCGCTGAGCGGCCCAGAACACCGCGAAGGACAGCAGGCAGACGGCGGCCGCGAGCGGCACGGGACGGCGGGCGGAGGGGAAGCGGGCAGCGGTGCGCGCCAGTACCTTCACGGTCACGAAGGTGGACGTTACCGCCCTTCTCCGTACAGAACGGAAACCGATTTGGTGAAGCACCGGGGTGACCGTGTAATGTTCTCGATGTCGCCGCGGGAAACCGGACGACAAAGAAGTAAACAAGGGGCTATAGCTCAGTTGGTAGAGCGCCTGCATGGCATGCAGGAGGTCAGGAGTTCAATTCTCCTTAGCTCCACAGTAAAGAGGGCGGGCCATCCGAATCGGATGGCCCGCCCTCTTGTTGTGCCTGGCTTGTGATCGGAGACGGTCAACTCCGGCCGCTGCCCAGGGCCTTGCGGCTGACCTGGGGGAGCGCGGCCGGGGCCTGCTCGATCCGGAGCGCGAGCGCCGGGCAGCGGCGCACGGCCCGTTGGGCGCGCCCCCGCAGATGCATCGGCACGGTGGCGTCGGCGACCAGGGGGTAGCCGTCCGGGCCGAGCCGGATCAGTTCCGGCACGATGTCCGCGCAGAGTCCGTGGCCCTCGCAGAGCGTCCAGTCGACCAGTACCTTCTCGCCGCTCGGCACGCCCTCTTCGCGATAGCCCGCCGCGGGCAGCGGCAGCACACCGACCGTGGGCCGGCCGCAGCCCCCGCCGAGCACATGGGCCGCCAGGTCGTCCGTGAACGCGGCCAGCGTGGATGCGAGGAAGCGGGCCGAGCCGTCGGGGTGCTTGCAGGCGCCGCGGCCCTTCACCGCACCCGTCACCTCGCGCAGCGCCTCCAGGGCGGCCGGCCCGCCGCCGTTCAGCACATCGGCGAGCCCGCCGGCCGCGGCCGGAAGGCCCAGCCTGCACGGGCCGCACTGGCCCGCCGTCTCCGCCGCGAGCCAGTCGGCCACCCGAAGCGCCTCGCCGAGCGCACACGTGCCCGGGCCGATCGGCAGGATGGCGCCGGCCCCGAGGGCCCCGCCGAGCGCCGAGAGCGAGGCGCGCGAGACGGCCGCGTCGTGGGCGGCCACCGAGTTCAGCCAGCTGCCGTGGTAGCCGCCGGTCAGCACGCCCTGGGGCAGCGAGGGCGCCCCGGCCAGTTGGAGGACGTACCGCAGCGGTACTCCGGTGGGGACCTCGATCACCATCGGGCGGGCGACCGCCCCGGACAACGTCAGGAGGACGGTGCCGGGTTCGCCCGGCTCGCCGGTGTTGCGGAAGCGGCGCGGGCCGAGCCGGGCGGCCACCGCGAGCTGCGCGAAGGTCTCGGCGTTGGAGAGCAGCGTCGGGGCGCCGCCGACACCCGATTCGGCGGCCCGCTCGCGGCGGCCGGGCGGCAGGGCCGGCCCGCCGTCCACGGCCCGGATCACGGCGGATGCCTCGCCGGACACCATGCGCTCGGGGGTGCGGACCACGCGGGCGCGCAAGGGCGAGCTGCGCTTGTCGGCCAGGCCGCGCTCATCGAGGGCGGCACGCACCGAGGCCTCGGTTGAATCGCGGGTGACGGCGATCACCAGCGTGCGGGCACCGAGGGCCTCGGCGGCCAGCAGGGCGCCGTCCAGGACGAGATGGGGGGCCCGGCACACCAGGACGGTGTCCTTGCGGCAGGCGGGCTCTCCCTCGCTCGCGTTGACGACGACGACCGGGCGTATGCCGCGCCGGATCGCCGCGGAGGCCACCGCCCGCAGTTTGCGGCCGAAGGGGAAACCGGCGCCGCCGCGGCCGTTGAGCGCGATGTCGTCGGCGAGCTTGGCGAGGCGTTCGCCGTCGACCGGCTTCAGCGGGCCGTGCACCTTGAGGTGCATCGGCAGGGCCAGGCGCTCGACGAGGTCGAAGCCCGCGGTCAGATGGGGCAGGCCGACGACGCGGACTTCGGGAACATCGGGGAGGGGCGTGTTCATGGTCGTACTCCTGCGGTTGCGGGCACCGTCACGGGCGTTCTCCCGAGGAACCCGGCTGCGAATGCCAGGGTTCGCCGGCGGCCGGCGGCTGGTAGGGCGCGGACGGCGCGGGGGCGGGCAGCGGCTCGGGGGGACGCGGAGCGGGCGCGGGCCAGCGGGAGGGCGGGGGAGTGGAGGGAGCCAGGGAGACCGCGCGGTAGCCCGCCGAGATGCCGGTGCCCGCGTGGCCGCGGACCTGCTGCCCGGCGGCCGGACGATAGCGGGGAGGGGCCTCGTGCGGGGGCTCGTACAGGGCGTGCGGCTGCTCGAACTGCCGTGTCCCTTCGAGGAGTTCCTCGGGGGGCTGCGCACTTCGCAGCGGCTGCGTCGGCCGCGCCTCATAAGAGGTTGCGCCCAGGGGTTCGTAGGGCGGCTCGAAGGCCGACTGTCCGTAACCCGTCGAACTCGGCGAACCCGGCGCCTCGTACGGCTCGAACGAGGGTGGTGTCGTGGGCCGCGGCGGCACGGCGGGCTCCGGCCGCTCGCCCTGCGGGCGCCCGCTCTCCGGGCGCGGGCGGATGGCGGCGAGCCGGGCGGCGATGCGGCGCTTGACCGGGCGGGGGAGCGCGCGTACGGCCAGCGCGCCCGCGACTCCCGCCAGGCTCAGGGCGTACATCGCGACGACCCAGCCGGCCGGTGGGCGGCCCGCGTACAGGCCGTGCACCAGCGCCGAGCACCAGGCCGGATAGGCCAGCATGTGCACCGCGCGCCAGCGGCTCGCGATGCGGCCCGGGGTGGCGAAGGCGCTGCGCATCGCTCCCGTCGCGGCCGTGAGGACCATCAGGAGACCGGCGAGCGACCCGAAGCCGATCAGGCCGGACGCGCCGGTCATGCCCAGCCCGAACGGGACCACGGCGCCGAGCAGGCCGACATGGCCGAGCGCGATCTTGACGGTGACGTGAAGCAGCAGGAAGCCGATGGAGGCGACCGCGGTCGCGCGGTGGACGGCCTGCGCCATGAGGCGGTCGCGTGGGGTGAGGAAGAGGCGGTCGGTGGCCAGCAGGCCCCAGGCGACGGAGGCGGTCAGGGAGACCAGGGACAGGACGCCGGAGGTGAAGTCCAGGGCGGCGCGCAGGGCGCCCGACGAGAGGAGTGCCAGCGGCGGTATGAGCAGGGCGACGACGCCGAGTGCGGCGGCGGAGAGCCCGCCCCTGCGGGCCGGACGGCCCCGGGCGGTGTTCTGGCGCGGGCGGAGCGGATGGAGCGGATTGCGAGGTTTCATGGTGGGGCGACTCCGAATGGTTCGGCAAAGCGGTCCCGTGGCGGCATGCTAGGTCGCCCCATACCAGCCGGTACGGGGTTTGAGCGGTTGCCCCAGAAGAGGGCGGTACGCGGGGTAACCTCGCCCCGGGCACCCCCCGGGGGCATGTGCGGCGCCCAGGGGCACCCCAGCCGGCACCCCCCCACGGGTACTCCGTGCGGCCCTTGCGGGGCCTGCGGTACCCTGACGCCATGCGTGCCGTACGCCTTCTGCTTAGCGAGCCGCGCTGAACACTCCCGACCGATGAAGAGATCCGGTCGGACTCGGCGCGGCGCCCCCTCCTGTGCGAGGGGTTTTTTCGTTTGGCGATTCGATGGCGGATCGACGGACGAACGCTCGTAACCGCTGGCAGAGACGATCGATGGAGCTTTGAGGACATGAGCGAGACGAATACCGCTGCCGCCGCAGAGACGGCCGCGCCGCACCGCTACACGGCGGCCATGGCCGCCGACATCGAGGCACGCTGGCAGGACTTCTGGGACGCCGACGGCACCTACGCGGCGCCGAACCCGACGGGCGACCTGGCCGGTGACCCGGCGGTGGCCGCACGGCCCAAGAAGTTCATCATGGACATGTTCCCGTACCCCTCGGGCTCGGGTCTGCACGTCGGCCACCCGCTGGGCTACATCGCCACCGACGTCTACGCCCGCCACCAGCGCATGACCGGCCACAACGTGCTGCACACGCTGGGCTTCGACGCCTTCGGCCTGCCCGCCGAGCAGCACGCGGTCGCCACCGGCACGCACCCGCGGGTGTCGACCGAGGCCGCCATGGACAACATGAAGCGCCAGCTGCGCCGGCTGGGCCTGGGCCACGACAAGCGCCGGTCGATCGCGACGATCGACCCGGAGTACTACAAGTGGACGCAGTGGATCTTCCTGCAGATCTTCAACTCCTGGTACGACACCGACGCGCAGAAGGCCCGCCCGATCGCCGAGCTGGTCGCCGCGTTCGAGGACGGCAGCCGTGAGGTCCCCGGCGGCCGTGACTGGGCCGCCCTGAGCGAGGCCGAGCGCGCCGATGTCCTGGGCGGGTACCGCCTGGCGTACGCCTCCGACGCGCCGGTCAACTGGTGCCCGGGCCTGGGCACCGTCCTGGCCAACGAGGAGGTCACCGCCGACGGCCGCTCCGAGCGCGGCAACTTCCCCGTCTTCAAGTCCAAGCTGCGCCAGTGGAACATGCGGATCACCGCCTACGCGGACCGTCTGATCGACGACCTGGACGCGCTGGACTGGCCGGACGCCATCAAGCTGCAACAGCGCAACTGGATCGGCCGCTCCGAGGGTGCCCGCGTCGACTTCAAGGTCACCGACACCGACGCCATCACCGTCTTCACGACCCGTCAGGACACCCTGTTCGGCGCGACCTACATGGTCCTGGCGCCCGAGCACGAGCTGGTCGACGCGATCGTCCCGGCCGCCTGGCCCGAGGGCACCCACGACGTGTGGACGGGCGGCCACGCCTCCCCGGCCGAGGCCGTCGCCAAGTACCGCGCGTTCGCCGCGGCCAAGTCGGACGTGGAGCGCCAGGCCGACGCCAAGGAGAAGACCGGCGTCTTCACCGGCGCGTTCGCCACCAACCCGGTGAGCGGCGAAAAGGTTCCCGTCTTCATCGCCGACTACGTCCTGATGGGGTACGGCACCGGCGCGATCATGGCCGTCCCGGCGCACGACACCCGTGACTTCGCCTTCGCGCGCGCCTTCGAGCTGCCCATGCGCTGCGTCGTGCAGCCCGACGACGACCGCGGCACCGACCCCTCGACGTGGGACGATGCCTTCGGCTCCTACGAGGCGAAGCTGGTCAACTCCGCCAACGCCGACATCTCGCTGGACGGCCTGGGCGTCGTCGAGGCCAAGGCGAAGATGACCGACTGGCTGACCGAGCGCGGCATCGGCGAGGGCACCGTCAACTTCCGGCTGCGCGACTGGCTGTTCAGCCGCCAGCGCTACTGGGGCGAGCCCTTCCCGATCGTCTACGACGAGGACGGCATCGCCCACTCGCTGCCCGAGTCGATGCTGCCCCTGGAGCTGCCGGAGGTCGACGACTACTCGCCGCGCACCTTCGAGCCCGACGACGCCGACACCTCGCCGGAGACCCCGCTGTCCCGCAACGAGGACTGGGTGAACGTCGAGCTGGACCTGGGCGACGGCGTCAAGAAGTACCGCCGCGAGACCAACACCATGCCCAACTGGGCGGGTTCCTGCTGGTACGAGCTGCGCTACCTGGACCCGCACAACAGCGACAAGCTGGTCGACCCGGCCATCGAGCAGTACTGGATGGGCCCCCGCGAGGGCATGCCCACCGGCGGCGTGGACCTGTACGTCGGCGGTGCCGAGCACGCCGTACTGCACCTGCTGTACGCACGCTTCTGGTCCAAGGTCCTGTTCGACCTGGGCCACATCTCGTCGGCCGAGCCGTTCCACAAGCTGTACAACCAGGGCATGATCCAGGCGTACGTCTACCGGGACGGCCGCGGCTTCCCGGTGCCGGCCGCCGAGGTCGAGGAGCGCGACGGGAAGTTCTTCCACGCGGGCGAGCCCGTCAAGCGCGAGCTGGGCAAGATGGGCAAGTCCCTGAAGAACGCGGTCACTCCGGACGAGATCTGCACCGAGTACGGCGCCGACACCCTGCGCCTGTACGAGATGGCGATGGGCCCGCTGGACGTCTCGCGTCCCTGGGACACCCGCGCGGTCGTCGGCCAGTACCGGCTGTTGCAGCGGCTGTGGCGCAACATCGTCGACGAGGCGACCGGCGAGGTCACCGTCACCGACGCCGAGCCCGACGAGGCGACGCTGCGCGCCCTGCACAAGGCGATCGACGGCGCCGGCGGCGACCTGGCGGGGCTGCGCTTCAACACCGCCATCGCCAAGATCACCGAGCTGAACAACCACCTGACCAAGGCGGGCGGCCCGCTGGCACGACCGGTCGCCGAACAGCTGGTGCTGCTGATCGCCCCGCTGGCCCCGCACATCGCCGAGGAGCTCTGGCGCAAGCTGGGCCACACCGACTCCGTGGTGCACCGCGACTTCCCGGTCGCCGACCCGGCATACGTCGTGGACGAGGCCGTGACCTGCGTCGTCCAGATCAAGGGCAAGGTCAAGGCCCGCCTGGAGGTCCCGCCGACCATCTCCGACGACGAGCTGGAGAAGCTGGCGCTTGCCGACGAGGGCGTCGTCGCGGCACTGGACGGCGCGGGCATCCGCAAGGTCATCGTGCGCGCGCCGAAGCTGGTGAACATCGTCCCCGCCTAAGGGCGAAACGGCACCGGGGGCTTTCCCCTGCGGGCAGGTTGGGGGTTCCGCGGGAACCCACCGCCTGCCCGTTCCGTTTACGGTGGAGGGGATGATGCCGACCGACCGAGGGGACGTTCATGGAAGCCGCGATCCTGATCATGGCGCTGCTGTTCGTCGCCTTCGTGGCGCTCGGCGTGTACGTGACGGTCAAGGTGGTCGGCGCCGCCAAGCGCGGTGTGGAGCACACGGTCACCCAGGCGCGGCGGACGGTGGAGGACACCACGCTGAGGGCCAGGAGCGTGGGCCAGCCCGGCGTCGCCGGCCAGCTCGCCCAGTTGCGGCTCTCGCTGCGCACCTCGATGCGGGCGACCCAGGAGGCGCTGCAGGCGCGCCTGGCCGAGGACGCGTCCCTCAGGGAGTCGCTCGCCCTGTTCGAGCGGCTCAGCGGGCACGGCCACGAGCTGGACGACGAGCTGAGGCGCCTGGAGCGCGAGCCGGACAAGCGCAAGATCGCGGACCGGATGCCGGAGCTCCGCGAGCGCACCGAGCGGATCACGCACTCCGCGGACTCGCTGCGCTGGGCGGCCCGCGACCGGGCACGCCAGTTCGCCGACGACGACCTCTCCTCGCTCAGCCAGCAGATCGAGATGGAGTCGGGTGCCCTGCGGGACTGGTCGGTCAAGGGCCCCACGACGGGTGAACGCCCCTCCAGGGACGACGCTCCGGGCCACCCCGCACCGCACACCCAGACACCGCAGGCCCAGACACCGCACACCCAGACACCGCAGGCCCAGACACCGTACGTCCAGGCACCGCAGGCGATAGGCCCGAAGCAGCAGCCGGTGACCTACCCCTGGCAGAAGGCGCCCCGCCCCGAGGCGACCAGCTGATCAAGCACCCGTGACCGACGAGCACGCCGGCCTCGAAGGAAGCGAGCTGATGGCGCGTCCGTGGGTGCCCGTCCCGATGCGATGGGCTGATCACGTCTCGACGGGTGCCCGCCCCGGTGCGGTGAGCTGATCACGTCTCGGTGAGTCTCTGTCCGGACGTGATGGGCTGATCACGCCTCCGTGGATGCCCGTCCAGAAGCCCTGGGCCGCTTCGGCGAACAGCAGGTCAAGGCGCTGGAACAGGCCCCAGCGGCTGACCCGAACTGATCATTGCCCAGGGGCCGGACTGCCGCGCGACGCCCTCGGCAGGTAACCTCCCGCTCATGTCCCGCCATGTCGCGATCGTCACCGATTCCACGGCCTATCTGCCGCCGCAGACGATGGAGCGGCACCACATCACCGCAGTGCCACTGACCGTTGTCCTGGGGGACCAGGCGCTGGAGGAGGGCACCGAGATCTCGGCCCGCTCCCTCGCGCTCGCCCTGCAGAAACGACGCCCCGTCACCACTTCCCGGCCCAGCCCGGAGGTATTCGCGGCCGCCTACCGCAAGGTCGCCGAAGCAGGGGCGACCGCGATCGTCTCCCTGCATCTGTCGGCCGAGATCTCCGGCACCTACGACGCCGCCGTGCTGGCCGCCAAGGACGCGCCGGTGCCGGTTCGGGTCGTCGACACCGGCATGGTCGCGATGGCCCTCGGCTTCTGCGCGCTGTCCGCGGCCGAGGTCGCCGAGGCGGGCGGGACGCTGGACGAGGCGGTGGCCGCCGCCGAGAAGCGGGCCGGCGCCACCTCCGCCTTCTTCTACGTCGACACCCTGGACTACCTGCGCAGGGGCGGCCGGATCGGCGCCGCGCAGGCCCTGCTCGGCTCGGCCCTCGCGGTCAAGCCGCTGCTCCAGCTCGACGGCGGCCGGGTCGACATGCTGGAGAAGGTGCGCACCGCCTCGAAGGCCATCGCACGCCTTGAGGAG
The DNA here is from genome assembly GCF_042869955.1 of Streptomyces sp. NPDC006691. NCBI lineage: Bacteria > Bacillati > Actinomycetota > Actinomycetes > Kitasatosporales > Streptomycetaceae > Streptomyces > Streptomyces sp. NPDC006691. Next base: position 465,985 of record NZ_JBIAGW010000003.1, on the reverse strand, counting down.
ATCGTGGTCGAGCGGGCCGGGAGCAGCCCGGTCGACATCGCCGTGCACCATCTCGCGGCACCCGACCGCGCCACCGCGCTCGCCGACCGGCTGCGGGCGCGGGTGCCGGGTCTGGTCGACCTGCACATGAGCGAGGTCGGTGCGGTGATCGGGGCGCATACGGGACCGGGGCTGCTGGGCGCCATCGTCTCTCCGCGCTGAGCGGGCCCGCCAGCCGGACGAGGGCCGCCCGCTCCGGAGAGTCCTCTCCTCCCGCTCCGGGGGCGTCCCCTCCTCAGCTCCGTCAATTCCCTCAGCTTCCTCAACTCCCTCCTACGAGTGGCCGAGTTATCCACAACTGGCCGGTTTTCCACGGAAATTGAGGGTGCGCAGCGGGCTGGGGCCCGGGTGCCTAACGTCTCGTGACATGGCAATCCGATCACCACGCACCGCCACGAGCGGACCGGGCCGGGCCGCCGGCTCGGACGGCCGCACCCGCCCCGGTCACGGCCGCCGGCGCCGCATCGCCCCGGCTCACGCATCCGTCCTGACCGCACGCAGGCGCGCGGACGCGCTCTTCCTGCCGCCCCCGCCGGGCACGGCAGCCCCGCCGCACGAACCCGCCGCGCGGACGGCACGGGCCCTTGGGCGGTTGGCGCGTATGCCCGACGGCTACCGCGTCCTGCCTGGCGGGGCCGAGGGCCCGACGGCCGCTTCGGCCCTGCCGCCAGCTCCGGCTCCGGCCCCGGCTTCGGCCCTGCCGCCGGTCCCGGCCCCGGCTTCGACCCTGTCGCCGGCCCCGTCATCCGCGCCATCCTCGGCCCCGCTTTCGGTCCTGTCCGAGACGTCGGCCGGCCTCCCCCCGAGTGCCGCCCTCGCCGCCCCCGGTGTGCGTGCACGGCTCGGGGCGGCCGTGCGGGAGAGGCTTCCGCTGTGGGCCCAGTCGAGATGCGGGCTCGCGCCGCGCAGCCTGGCCGCGCTGTGCGTGGTGCTGGTGGTCGCGGCGGGGTTCGCCGTCCATCACTTCTGGGCCGGGCGGCCGCAGTCCGTGCGCGCTCCCGAACTGGTCGACGGGGCTGAGCCGACGCCGTCGGGGTCTCCACCTGCGGCCGGGGGAAAGCGGGCGGCCCACGGCTCCGGGAGCGGAGCAGCGGGCGCCGACGCGCCGCCCCGACCGGTGGCGAACGCCGCGCCGTCGCCGGTGGGAGTGCTCGTGGTGGACGTGGGCGGGAAGGTGCGGCGGCCCGGGATCTACCGGCTACCCAGCGGGTCCCGGGTGGCCGACGCGCTGGCGGCGGCGGGCGGTGTACGCGAGGGCGCGGATCTGACGGGCCTCAGCCGGGCGCGGCCACTCGCGGACGGCGAGCAGGTGCTGGCCGGGATGCCGGGCGGGGCTCCGGCCGGACCGGGTTCCGGCGCCGGAAGCGGCGGCTCCGTCGGCGGAGCCGGCGGGCCGGTCAGTCTCAACTCCGCCTCGGTGGACCAGTTGGACGGGCTGCCCGGCGTCGGCCCGGTGCTCGCGCAGCACATCGCGGACTACCGCGCCCAACACGGCGGCTTCCGCTCCGTCGATGAACTGCGCGAGGTCAATGGGATCGGCGAGCGAAGGTTCAACGACCTTCAGCCTCTGGTGCGGTTGTGAACCGCATCGACGTCCACGCCGAGGCCGGCCACCGGCTGGGCGCGGCCAACCCCTTCCGGGAGGGCCCGACGGACCTGCGCCTGGTCGGCCCCGCGCTCGGGGCGTGGGCCGGTACGGCAGCGGCGGTCAACGCAGCGGCGGATGAGGCCGGTTGGGGAGTGGCCGTGTGCCTCGCGGTGGCCGGAGTGCTGGTGGCGCCGACGGCTGGGCGAGCGCTCGCGCGGCGGCTGGCGGAGATGAAGCCGGGGGCGCGACGGGAGCCGTACGGGGACGGGGACGGGGACGGGGACGGAGGTGGGGGCGGAGACAGGGGCGGGGGCGGGGCGCGGGGCCCGGGGGGCCGGGCCGGTCAAGGGATCTGGCGGTACCGGGGTGCGGTGGCCGGGGTGCTGGTCTGTGCGGCGGCCGGGATCCTGGCCGGGGGGCTGTATGCCGCCGAGGCGCGCCGGGGGCCGCTGCCCGGGCTCGCGGCCGAGTACCGCCGGGCCACCGTGGAGTTGGTGGTGCGCGCCGACCCGCGGGCGACCCGTTCACCGGGGTGGGGCGGGCCTTCGTTCGCGGTGGACGCGGAGGTCGAACGGGTCCTGGGGCCGGGCGCCAGGACCGCGCTGGTCCGCACTCCGGTCCTCGTGATCGCGCCTGCGAGTTGGCAGGGCCTGCTGCCGTCGACCAGGGTGCGGGTGACCGGGCGGCTCGCACCGGCGGACGGAGCCGTCGCCGCCGTACTGAAGGCGCCGGGCGGCCCGCCCCACATCACGGAGGCGCCAACTGCCGTTCAGCGGCTGGCCGGTGGGCTGAGGTCCGGGTTGCGCGCTGCGGCCGATGGGCTCGCGCCGGATGCGCGGGCACTGCTGCCCGGCCTGGTCGTCGGTGACACCTCGAAGGTGACGCCCGAGTTGAAGGCCGCCTTCGAGGCGACCGACCTCACGCACCTCATGGCCGTGTCCGGGAGCAACCTGGCGATCATGCTGGCGCTGTTGATCGGGGCGCCGGGGCGGGCCCTCCTCGCAGAGCGGGGCGGCCTCGCCCCGAGGCTCGGGATCTCCCTGCGGGCGACCGCCCTGCTGGGCGGGGCGCTCACGCTCGCCTTCGTCGTGGTGTGCCGCCCGGAGCCGAGCGTGCTGCGCGCCGCGGCGTGCGGACTGGTCACCCTGCTGGCCATCGCCACGGGCAGGCGCCGGTCGCTGATCCCGGCCTTGGCCGCCGCCGTACTGCTCCTGGTGCTGTACGCGCCCGAACTGGCCCGCAGTTACGGGTTTCTGCTGTCGGTCCTCGCGACCGGGGCGTTGCTCACGATCGCGCCCGGCTGGGCCGCGGCACTGCGTCGGCGCGGGATGCCGGACCGGCTCACCGAGGTGCTGGCCGCGGCGGGGGCGGCGCAGGCGGTGTGTGCGCCGGTGGTGGCCGTGTTCGCGGAGCGGGTGAGTCTGGTTGCCGTGCCCTGCAATCTGCTGGCCGAACCGGCCGTGGCACTGGCCACGGTCGCGGGCTTCGCCGCACTGGCCGCGGCCCCGATCGCGATGCCGGTCGCCAAGTTCCTTGCCTGGTGTGCTGGTTGGCCCACCGGGTGGATCGCATCGGTGGCCCGTACCGGGGCGGGGCTGCCCGGGGCGCAGTCGCAGTGGCCCGGCGGCTGGCGCGGGGGACTGCTGCTGGCGCTCGTCACCGGGGGCGCGGTGTTCATGGCCCGCCGGCTGCCCCGGCATCCCTGGGCGGCCGCCGCGCTCGCGCTTCTTGTTCTGCTCGCCGTGGTGCGGCCCGCTCCGCTGACCAGGCTGGTCACCGGGTGGCCGCCGCCGGGCTGGTCGTACGCCATGTGCGATGTGGGGCAGGGGGATGCCACGGTGCTTGCCGCCGGAGCGGGATCGGCGGTGGTGGTCGATACGGGGCCGGAGCCTCTGGCGGTGGATCGCTGTCTGCACGAACTCGGCGTGACCCGGATCCCGTTACTGCTGCTCAGCCACTTCCACGCCGATCACGTAGGGGGCCTCGCCGGGGTGTTGCGGGGCCGTTCGGTGGGGGTGATCGAGACGACGGGGTTCTCGGAGCCGCCCGACCAGGCCGCGTTCGTCCGGCGCGTCGCCGCTGCGGGCCGGGTGCCGGTGGTGACGGCCGGATACGGCGAGCGGCGGGCGCTGGGCGGGCTCTCCTGGGAGGTGCTGTGGCCACCGCCGACGCCGGGACCAGGCCCTCCGGGGTCGGGGCCGATGCCGGGGTCGAGACCGGTGCTGGCCCCGGACGGGCCGAACGACGCCAGTGTGACCCTGCTCGTCCGCACCGCCGCCGGGCTGACCCTGCTGCTGCCGGGAGATCTCGAACCGCCTTCCCAGCGTGCCCTGTTGCGGGGGACCCCGGGGCTCGGGCGGGTGGATGTCCTCAAGGTCGCGCATCATGGTTCGGCGCACCAGGAGCCCGCGCTGCTCAGAGCCGTACGTCCGAGGCTGGCGTTGATCTCGGTGGGCCGGGGCAACCGCTACGGCCACCCCGCGCCCGGCACCGTCGCCGTACTGCGGGCACGGGGAGCGGCGGTGCTGCGTACGGACGTGGACGGTGCGATCGCGGTCGCGGGGGTCGGCGAATCGCTGAGGGCCGTGCCGCGGGGGAGGGGCCCGTGAGGCATGACATCGAGGGGAGGGCCCGTAAGGCGCAGGCGCAGGCGCGGCAGCGAGTGGCTTGCCATCGGGTGGCCTGACGGCACGGGCCACCACGTCAAGGGGTGCGACCCATGACCCCGGACGTCAAGGGCCGTGGGATCAAGTTGCTTGCGGCCAAGGACGTTTGGTGAGGGTCAGACGAGCCAGGTTCCTTCGCTCATCAGGTCGCGGTCGGGGATCTCGTCGGCCTCGCGCCAGGCCTGGATGCGCTGGGGGACGACACGGAAGTAGCTGTAGGAGGGGCCGCTGTCACGCTGCGGATCCCAGACGAGCTTGGCGGCGAAGGCGTCCGCCGACGCGGTGGGCAGTTCGCCGGACGGGATGACTGCCGCGGTGCCGGTGATGTGGACGACGTCCCGGGTGTGGCCGAGCGTCACCTGCACCGGGCGGTCGCCGGACTCCAGGTTGCGCAGGGTGGGGTTGGTGTTCCGGGTGCACATCAGGAGCGAGTCGTGTTCCCAGACGAAGGAGAGAGGCATGAGGTGGGGCTCCCCCGAGGTGGAGGCCGTCGCGACCCAGGCGTCCTTGTCCTTTTCGAGACGGGTCAGGACGTCCTGCTTGCGCTGTCCCCGGGAGCGGGGCGGCTCATGTGTCGTCATGTCCCTTCACGCTAGCGGGTGTTGGTGTGCTGGTGCCTCGGGCGCCGGACCTAGGTCCACCGGTCCAGGCCGGAGCCGAGGACGGCCGGAACAGGGGCGGCTTGGCGCACACAAGTGGAATGACCAATTCGGGCCTCTGGTGACAGGTGCCTCAGCAGTGCCCAGGCGCCGCGTTTGCCTCGAACGGCACAACAGTGATCGAATGCGTCTTCGTCAAGGGGTCGCAGTCCTGCTGTGGCGAGGACGGACGAGGATGTCTGCCCCCTGCGCGGCCCGGCAGCAACTTCTTCGCACGGGGGTGCGTGCACAGTGTTCAGCCGCTGGTTCGGCAAGAGCTCGACCAGTTCTCCCCTTCGTTCCGGGCCCCTGGCCGGCCTCTCGGTCCCGCCGACCGCGGGCGTGCTCAGCTGTCGTGTGCTCGACCCCGTCAGCGAGCCCGTCCAGCGGGCCGAGTACGTGGTCAGCGACGCCTCGGGCCGCAAGGTCGTGGCCGGGGAGACCGACCCGTTCGGCACGCTCATCACGACGGTTCCGGCAGGCGAGTACCGGCTGGCCGTCACGGCCGACGGCTATACCCCCTTCCACGGCAGCGCCAGTGTCCCCGCGAGCGGACTCGCCGCGCTCGGCGACGTCACGCTCCAGGTTGCCGCCCCGCCCTCGCTGCCGGACCCGGGCGAGTGGGAACTCGACCCGACGCACTCCCAGATCGGCTTCACCGCGAGCCACATCGGCCTGGCCCGGATCCACGGCCGGTTCAACACGTTCGCCGGGGCCATCCGGATCGGTGAGCGCATGGAGGGGTCGGCGATGCACGTCATCATCGACACCGCGTCCATCGACACCGGGGTCGGCATGCGTGACGACCACCTGCGCTCGGGCGACTTCCTGGACGTCGGGAGCTATCCGACGATGGAGTTCTACAGCGACCGCTTCGTGCACCGGGGCGGCGCCCGGTGGGCGATCATCGGCGGCCTCACGCTGCACGGTGTGAGCCGTACGGTGACGCTGGACACGCAGTACCTGGGCCTGGGGACGGGCCTCGGCGGCGAGACCAGGGGCGCCTGCCGGGCCAGCACCGAGCTGCACCGCGAGGACTTCACGCTCACCTGGCAGACCATGCTGGCGCGGGGGATCGCGGCGATCGGGTCGTCGATCTCGATCGACCTCGACATCCAGGTCGTGCCGAAGGCGGCCTGACCCCCGGCCGGCGGGTGGGCGAGCTGACCGACCCCGGTGCGGGGGACGGCCGGGCCGACCCCGGCGACAGGGCGTCCGGGCCGACTTCGGTCAGGTGCCGTCCGGGCCGACTTCGGTCGCGTGGCGGCCAGGGGCGGCCAGGGGCGGCCCGGGGCGGGTCAGGGAGATTCGAGCCAGCCGTCGTGTTCGGCGACCAAGGTGTCCAGGGCCTTCGGGTCCAGGCGGGCGTCGGGGTCCTCCAGCACGACGAGCCACTGCGCGTCCTCCGCGTCGTCCTCGCCGGCCAGGGCGTCGCGGACCAGCTGGGGTTCCTCGGCGAGGCCGAACAGATCGGTCAGCTCGGTGGCCACCTCCTCGGCGGCGTCGCGGTCCGGGAGCACCAGTACGTGTCGGGTCACATCGTTCACCTGGCCATTCTCCGACATGCCCGGCGGGGTGGAGGGCGCTGGGGGAGCCGGCGGACGGGCGCTGTCAGTGGCCCGTGGGATGCTGGACGGCGATGGCCACCAGGAAGAATTCCACCGACGATCCGCTCGCCCCCGTCACGCTCGCCGTGGGCCAGGAGGACCTGCTGCTCGACCGCGCCGTGCAGCAGGTGGTGGCGGCCGCCCGGGCCGCCGACTCCGACACCGATGTGCGGGACCTGACCTCCGACCAGTTGCAGCCCGGCACGCTGGCCGAGCTGACCAGCCCCTCGCTCTTCGCCGAGCGGAAGGTGGTCGTCGTCCGCAACGCGCAGGACCTGTCGGCGGACACGGTCAAGGACGTGAAGGCGTACCTCGAAGCGCCCGCCGAAGAGATCACCCTGGTGCTTCTCCACGCGGGCGGCGCCAAGGGCAAGGGGCTGCTCGACGCGGCCCGTAAGGCGGGGGCGCGGGAGGTCGCGTGCCCCAAGACGACGAAGCCGGCCGAGCGGCTCACGTTCGTACGGCAGGAGTTCCGGGCGCTGGGACGTTCGGCCACGCCCGAGGCGTGCCAGGCGCTCGTCGACGCCATCGGCAGCGATCTGCGGGAGCTGGCGTCCGCGGCGTCGCAGCTGTGTGCGGACGTGGAGGGCACGATCGACGAGGCGATCGTCGGGCGCTACTACACGGGGCGGGCTGAGGCGTCCAGCTTCACCGTCGCGGACCGGGCGGTGGAGGGGCGGGCCGCGGAGGCGCTGGAGGCGCTGCGGTGGTCGCTGTCGACGGGGGTCGCGCCGGTTCTGATCACCAGCGCGCTGGCGCAGGGGGTGCGGGCGATCGGGAAGCTGTCCTCCGCGCGAGGTGGGCGGCCGGCGGATCTCGCCCGGGAGCTCGGGATGCCGCCGTGGAAGATCGACCGGGTGCGGCAGCAGATGCGGGGGTGGACGCCGGACGGGGTCTCCTTGGCCCTGCGGGCCGTGGCCGAGGCGGATGCGGGGGTGAAGGGCGGGGGGGACGATCCCGAGTACGCCCTGGAGAAGGCCGTCGTCGCCATCGCGCGGGCGGCACGATCGGGGCGCTAGGGCGACACCCCGCCCCCCCTTGAGAGGGGCTTCGACCCCGCCCCTTGTTGTTGGGGCTCCGGTGCGGGTCGTGGTGGGCTGGTCGCGTCGCGGGCCGCGCGGCCCGCGGGGCTCGGGCTGTGCGTGCCCTGCCTCCTTCCCTCCCGGGGGGATCCCTGTTCGTGGGGTGCGGCCTGTCGTGGGCTGGTCGCACGGTTCCCCGCGCCCTTGCAGGGCTGGGCCGTCCCCGTCCGACGTCGTCGCGGCGGGCCGCTCGGCGGTGCCAGGGGACCTGCCCGGACCGGAACTCGGACCTGGTCGGTCCGGGCGGCGCCGTTCCAGTACGGCTCAAGTCCCGCGCTAGTAATGCCCGTTGTCATGGGGCGAGTGCAGTGCGAGGCCGGCGGCCTCCGTGACCCCGGGCGTGCTGTGGACGGGGCCGCACCGGGCAGCGCTCGGCCGTATCCGCCTGACCCGCATCGGCGAGTTTCCGCCGCACCAACCAATCCTCGACCCCGACCTCCAACCCTCAACCTCCAAGCCCCAAGCCCCAAGCTCCAACCCTCAACCTCAGAGCCTTAAGCCCCAAGACTCAACCTCCAAGCTCCAACTCCCCACCCACGCCTGTCCTTTGGAGGACATCATGAGCCACCTCATCATCGGCCTCGCTGTCACCGTCGCCGTCTGTCTGGTCGTCAAGTTCGGTGGCGATGCCCTCAAGAAGCGCCGCGACTAGGCGGTACGCCGGGACCGGAAGGCCCGCCGACCACACCGGTCGGCGGGCCTTCCGTATGCCTCCATCGCATGTGCGCCAACCCCAGCACCGACACGAACCCAAACGCCGGCCCCGGCAACAGCCAAGAGCCCGCAGGGGGAGACCCTGCGGGCACTTGGGGTACGGGGGGCGGGTCAGGCGCGGCGGCCGCCCCTGCGGTAGGCGAAGGCGGCGAAGGCCGCGAGCAGCGCCGTCCACAGGGCGAGCACCGCGAGGCCGGTCCTGCTCGGCGCGGAGTTCGCGGCCGCGTCCCACGACAGCTGGGCGTAGCGGTAGACCGGGGTCTCCTTCGACAGCGGCTGGAGCCAGCTGGGCAGCGTGTCGGTCGGCATCATCAGACCGCCGAGCAACGTCAGCGTCAGATACGAGACGGTGCCGGCGATCTGGGCGAGCTGCGCCTTGAAGAGGTAGCCGATGCCGATGCCGAGCATCGCGAGCGGGGCGATGCCGACCCAGAGCAGCAGGAAGATCTCCAGCCACGTGCCGGGCGACAGGTCCACGCCCCGGTAGAACTTGCCGATCAGGCCGATGACCACGATGGGCAGAATGCCGAGGCAGGTGGCGACGGCGCCGCGGGCGACGACGACCTGCACCGGTGAGAGCGGGGTGAGCCGCAGCTGGCGCAGCCAGCCGAGCGCCCGGTCCTCGGCGATGCCGGTGCCGTTGGTGATGACCACGCCGAGCGCGCCGAACGCGGCCGCGCCGACCATGGCCCGCACCAGGGACTCCTGGTCGGGGCCGCCGCCCGCGAGCGTGACGTAGAGGCCGACCGGCATGACGAGGCTCATCATGAGGTAGCCGCCGTTGCGGACGAGCCGCAGGATTTCGAGGCGGATGTAACCGAGCATCAGGTGGTCCGTCCTTCCGGAGCGGCCGCCGCGTGGCGGGACTGGTGGGTGAGCGCGATGAAGGCCTCTTCCAGGCCCACGCCCGACACCTCCAGATCGGTGAAGGCGTCGGCGCGCGACAGCGCGTGCACCGTGGAGTCGGAATCGCTGGTGCGCAGGTGGACCCGGCCGCCGCGGTACTCCACGGAGTTGACGCCCGGCAGCAGGTCGAAGCCCTCCTGCCGGCCGCGCGGTACGAAACTGACCGTACGGCCCTCGATCATGGACTTGATCTGCGAAGTGGTGCCGTCGGCGACCACCCGGCCCGAGGCGATGACGACGACGCGGTCGGCGCTGTCGTCGGCCTCTTCGAGGTAGTGCGTCGAGAAGAGCACGGTATTGCCGCGCTCCGCGTACCGCTGCATCGCGGCCCACAGCTCGCGCCGCGACTCCACGTCGAGTGCGGCGGTCGGCTCGTCGAGGACCACCAGGTCCGGGTCGCCGGCCAGCGCGAGGGCGAAGCGCACTCGCTGGGCCTGGCCGCCGGAGAGCCGGTCCACATTGCGGTTCGCGATCTTGGAGAGCTCGGCGAGGTCCAGGATCTCCTGGAGCGGCAGCGGCTTGCGGTAGGTCTGGCGGACGAAGTCCACCAGCTCGCGCACCGACACCCGGGGAATCATCTTCCCCTCCTGGAGCATCGCGCCCAAGTGCCCGGCGCGCATGGCCAGTTCGGGCTTCTTGCCGAAGACCTCGATCCGGCCCTGGTCCGGCGGGAAGAGCCCGAGGAGCATGTTGATGGTGGTGGACTTGCCGGCACCGTTGGGACCGAGCAGGGCGACCGTCTCACCTCGATGGATCGTCAGATCGATCCCGTCGACGGCACGGACGCTTCCGTACTCCTTGACGACACCCTCGAAGACGACCGCGGGCGGGCCGTGCTGTTCTGCCATGGGGGGTGGCACCTGTTCCCTTTCCTGTGTGAGTGGACGCATGTCAGATCAGCCCTTCCAAGGTCTGGACCGGTTCGATGGGGCCTGGCAGGGGTTCGGTCTCCGCGCGTACGTCCCGCGCGGCCTTGCGGTGTCGCTCGTGCTCCAGGAGGTCCACGAGGGCCTCCCGGGCGAGCGTCGGGTCGGGGTCTGCCGGGGCCCGACCGCCGGTCATGCCCACGAGCGTGACCGGCCCCGCTTGAGTGCGACTTGATCCGCACTCGGCCGGTCGTCGTCCGGCGCTGCTCACGTCCGACGCCAGCGGCGCTCGGGCCACGCACGCGCCGATCAGGCCGCGGCGAAGAGGTCGAGCACGGGGCGGCGCCCGGCCAGGTGTGAGTCGAGCGCCGGGTCACCGGCGAGCACCGCGCGGTGCAGTTGCTGGAGCCGCACCGAGGGGTCGAGCCCGAGTTCGTCGGCGAGCCCGCGGCGCAGGTTCTGGAACGCGTCCAGCGCCTGCCACCGCCGCCCGGAGCGGTAGAGCGCCACGATGCACTGGGCGTACAGCCCCTCGTGCAGCGGATGACGAGCCGTCAGAGAGGCCAGTTCGGCGAGCAGTTGCCTGTGCCGTCCGAGTCGCAGATCGGAGTCGATCCGCTGCTCAAGGACACCGAGCCGGCTCTCCTCCAGGCGGACCAGCTCGATCTCAAGCAGCGGTCCGAGACGGACGTCCACCAGGGCCGGTCCGCGCCACACGCCGAGCGCCTCGCGGTACAGCGCGGCCGCGCGCTCGTCGTCGCCGCGCTCGGCGGCACCCCGCGCGGCCGCCACCAGACGGTCGTACGCGTGCACGTCCACCGCACCCGGCGGCACTTCGAGGAGGTAGCCGCCGTGCCGGGTGGCCAACACCTCGCGTGCGGTGCGGGGACCGTCCGGGCCGAGTGCCCCCGCGATCAGCCGACGCAGCTGAAGGATGTACGTCTGGAGGGTGGTCGGGGCGCTGCGGGGCATGTCGGAGCCCCAGATCTCCTCCATCAGCGTCGGCACGGGCATGACCTGGTTGGCGTACAACGAGAGCAGCGCCAGTATCTGCCGCGGCTTGCCGGCGCTCGGGACCACCGACGTGCCGCCCGACTCGGCCATGAGCGGACCGAGAACCTTGATCTCCATGGGATTCCTCCGGGGTCGGATCTGCCGGATGCCCCGATGGTTTCGGACCCGGCTCCAAGCACCCTCAAAAGCTGTCACCAGGGCCCGACTTGTGGCAGTGCCGCGCTCCTGAACCCGGCATGTGAGTGTCCCGGGGGCGGGTATGAAAGTTTCACGTCCATCCCGTGACCGCGGCACTTGGGCGGATCCGAGCGACCCGGCAGAGTGCTGGAGGTCGGCCCGATCGGAAGCGGCCCGACGTCGGCCTCCCCCGCGGCCGAGCCGGTCGTGCCCGGAACCCGGACCGGATCAGCCCGACCGCGCCGACCGCGCCGACCGCGCCGACCGCGTACGAGGCCCGCGCCCCGGTCCTCCAGTCCCCCCGGCCCTCCCCAGTCCCCCCGGCCCTCCCCGGTCCGCCAGTCCTCCCGGGGTCCGACCAGTCCCCCCGGTCCTTCAGCCCCCCAACCCCCAGCCCCCTGTTCCCCCCCGTTCCACCGAGCCCGCAGTCCCGCAGCGCCCGCACAGCCGAACCCCCGCAGCGCCTGCACAGCCGACGTCCCGCACCCCCGCACGCCCGCACGCCCGAACTCCCGCACGGCGCGGGCGAACCACACCCTGCCGGTGGAAGGACCCCCTCTCATGCGTATCGACCGCCTCGCGGCACGTGAACTCGGTGAGTTCTGGTCGCTGCGCGAGGACGTCACGGTGCGGTTCGGCCGGCGCACCGTGCTGCGTACGCCCTGGGGGGAGCTGTGCATCCATCGGCCGGGGTCATTACTGTGCGAGGCGCTGCGCCGGATGCAGCTCGGCCCGGTGTCGCTCGCCAATGTGGTGCCCGGCTTTCCCGGGTACGACGTGCCCGAGAGCGAGTGGAACGATGCCTCGCGGGAACTCCTCGACGCCCTGGACCCGCTGCAACACGTGATCGTGCGGCACCTGGCCATCGGCGCCTCGCCGCTCCTGAGCGTGATACCCGTCTCGCCGCACGCCACCTTCCACCCGCCCTCGGACCCGCCTCCGGACCCGGACCCGTTCCCTCCCGGAGGCGGCTTCCGCCCGCTGGAGGAGGCGGTGCCGGGTCGGCCGGGGCGCGATCCGGTGCTTTCGTACGAAGGACGTGACCACCGCGTCGAACTGCGCGGACCGGATGCTCCGAAGCTGCTGCTCCATTTCCAGCTGGGCGACGGCGCTTCTCGGCCACCGGTCGACGGCAGGCTGCCGGAGACCGTCGTCCGCGCGGCCCGTGCGTACGTGGTCGCCGCCGGAATGCTCTCCCCGGTGGATCCCGATCCCCCAGGTGCCATCGGCCGGGAGCAGCGGAACAACCGGGAACAGCGGAACAGCCGGGAGCAGCGGGAGCGCCGGGAGCACCGGGAGCAGCGGGAGAACCGGTCCAGCACTACAGATCCGGCGTCCGGATTACCTATGATCCGGACCGGAGACGTGCTTCCGACCGAGCACAGTGGGCCATGGGGGACGGGTGACAGCAGTACGGGGCGATCGGGCGGAGACGACTTCCCCCGAGGCCGAAGCCAAGACCGAAGCCGAGGCGGCAGCTGAGGGGGCAGCCGAGGCCGGGGGCCGGGTCCGCCCGCCACGTAAGGCCATGGTCATCACGGCCGTGGTGTTGCTGGGGTTCTTCGTGATCGACGGCTCCTTCATCTGGGTCGAGCACCCGCCGGCCTGGGAACGCGTCGGCGCCGTATTCGGCTTCCTCGCCCTTCTCGTTCTGCAACTCGGCCACTCCTTCCCGGAGTTCCTTCCGGGGCTGCGCCGGTACCGGCATGCGACCTGGGTGGTCCAAGGGCTGCTCACCTACGTTCCGATGCCGCTGGTCGGGGACGCGTGGGGCGGTATGCAGGTGTTCCTGCGCGACGCCTGGCTCGGGCTGCACTCGCCGATGTGCGGGCGGTCGCGGACGGGCGGCAGCGGATGAGCCTGACCGCCGAGGCCGAGAGCGCCGGCGCGATACTGGCCGGGGCGGGGATCCGGGCCACGGTCGACACCGCCTGCGGCGAGTTGCCCGGCGACGTGGAGACGGTGCGGGCCACCATGCTGCGCGAGGGCGTGACCAACGTGCTGCGGCACAGCAGGGCCGAGCACCGCGAGATCACCGCCGAACGGACCGCGGCCGGGGTGCGGCTGACACTCGTGAAGGACGGGGTGGACGGCTGCGGGGACGCCTGGCTCGACTCGAAGATCAGCGGCGGCAGCGGCATCGGTAACCTGACGAGCCGGGCGCACGCGGTGAACGGGCGTCTGGTGGCGGGGGCGCGGGCGGACGGCTGGTTCGAGTTGACGGCGGAGGTCGAGATCCTCGCCGCCGCGGTCGCGGCCTGATGGAGAGCTCGCCACCGCCGCCCGGCGGGACGCGGGCCGCAGGCCAGAGGGAGCGCGGGCAGCGCCCGCGATCGAAGATGTGCAAGCTCATGGGGGAGAGTTGAGAACCGATGCGGTCGCCCGCACGGGCGGGGACACGACGAGTGGGACGGATCCGGCGCTGCCGAGGCGTACGGCGGTCGCGATCACCGTCGGGGTGCTGTTCGGCTTCTTCGTGATCGACGGCTCCTATGTGTGGTTCGAGTATCCGCCGCTGTGGGAGCTGGCCGCCGTCGTGCTCGGCTTCGCGGCCATGCTGGGGTTGCAGCTCGCCCATTCGTTCCCGGACCTTGCCCCCTGGTCCGCTCGTCACCGCTACGGGACGTGGGTACTCCAGGGCCTGCTCGCCTATCTGCCGATCCTCAGGTACGGGATCGCCTGGGGCGGGATGTCGGCGTTCCTCACGGCCTCCGCGGTGCTGGTGTTCCCGGGGGCGCTCGGCTGGGGCCTCTTCTGCCTCGGCTACCTCGGAGAGGCCCTCGTCTTCTACCACTTCCGAACGGGCTGGGACTCCGCCACCTACGCGCTGGTCGAATCGGCCCTGATCCCGCTGACGGTCATCGGGCTCTCCCGGATGTCCGACATGATCGTGAAGCTGCACCGTTCGCGCGAGGAGCTCTCGCGCCTGGCCGTGGCCGGTGAGCGGCTGCGCTTCGCCCGCGATCTGCACGACGTCCTCGGATTCAGCCTGTCCGCCATCTCGCTCAAGTGCGAGCTCGCCTACCGGCTGCTCGCGGACTCGCCCGACCGGGCGCGGGCCGAGGTCGGCGAGGTGCTCAGGACCTCGCGCGGGGCGCTCGCCGACGTACGCGCGGTCAGCCGCGGCTATCGGGAGATGTCGCTGTCGGGCGAGGCGCACGCGGCGGTGTCGATGCTGGGCGCGGCCGGCATCCGTACCTCGCTGGACATCGACGGGAGCGCGTTGCCGCACGAGGTGGACGCGGCACTCGCCACCGTGCTGCGCGAGGGCCTGACGAACCTGTTGCGGCACAGCAAGGCGGAACAGTGCGAGATCAGAGCCGAGCAGCGGTCGGGGACCGCGGTGGTGACACTGGTCAACGACGGCGCGGGACGCGGCCGGTCGCCGAGGACCGCGACGGACGGCACCCTGGCCGCGCTCGCGGACCGCATCGCCGCGCTCGGCGGCGCACTGACCTACGGCCCGGACGGCTCGGGCCGGTTCTGCCTGCGGGCCGCCGTACCGGTCGCCGGCCACCTCACCGGCCGGCTCGCCGGTCATCCTGACGCCCACCCCGGTGACCATCCCGAGGTCCACTCCGACGGCCGGGCCGAGGCCGGCCACATGGCGGCCGCTGCGATCGTCGACGACGAGCAGCCGGCGGTGCAGCCGCACGGCCTGGGCCACCGGGACCTGGTGCCGCGGGCCGCCGCCGCGTTCAACTGCGCGGTCCTGGTGAGCTACTTCCTGGCGTACTCCGTGCTGTCGATCTCCTTCGGGCCCACTCCCGGGCGCATCCTGTCCATTGAACTCCCCCTGCTGGCCATGCTGTTGGTCCAGCTGGCGGTGTCCTTCCAATGGGCCCCCGGACGGGCGGAGCGGCTACCGCGCGCGGTGCGCCAAGGCGTGTTGGGCGCGGCCCTGGTCGTGTTCCAGATCGTCCCGACCTTCCTCATCGGGCCGACCTACATGGGCATGCCGGGCTTCCTCGCGGGGACGGCGCTGCTGATCCTGCCGGGCCGGGTGGCATGGCCGGTGTTCGCCGCGGTCGTCGTGGGCGCCGACGTCCAGCTGTATCTGATCGACCCGCTCCTCCAGGACCTCATCTACTTCGGCGCCTACACCCCGATCTGTGGTGCGGTCGTGTTCGGGCTGGCACGGCTGTCCCGGTCGGCCTCCGAACTGCACCGCTCCCGTACGGAGATCGCCCGCCTGGCGGTGACCACGGAGCGACTCCGGTTCGCCCGTGATCTGCATGATCTGCTCGGTTTCAGTCTGTCCGCGATCACGTTGAAGTGTGAGCTGGTGCGGCGGCTCGCGTCGGTCCGGCCGGTGGTGGCGCGGGCGGAGTTGACCGAGGTACTGGGGATCGTGCGGCAGGCGCTGGCCGATGTGCGGACGGTGGCGGAGGGGCGGCAGCGGATGAGCCTGACCGAGGAGGCGGCGAGCGCCACCGCGATGTTGGCGGGGGTGGGGATACGGGCGACCGTGGACACCGACTGCGGTGAGCTTCCGGGCGATGTCGACACCGTGCTGGCCACGATGCTGCGCGAGGGCCTGACGAACATGCTGCGGCACAGCAGGGCCGAGCACTGCGAGATCACCGCCGAGCGGACGGCGGCGGGGGTGCGGCTGACCCTGGTCAACGACGGTGTGGGCGGGGCCGGAGCCCCCGGGCTCGCCGCGCGCCCCGGCGGCGGCAGCGGGATCGGCAACCTGACGACACGGGTCGAGGCGGTCAACGGGCGGCTCACCGCGAGTCCGCGCCCCGGGGGCCGATTCGAGCTGCGGGCCGAGGTCGCCCTGCTCACGGCCTGAGGGGCGCAATCCTGTCCCGGCCGGCCCGAAAGGGGGGTCAGGGGGAGGTCAGGCTCGTATCCATCGACGGGCCTCGTATCCATCGACGGGCGGGGAGAGGGACCGTTGAGCACGGGCTGTCGCGGCAGCCGCCGGGTGCGGTCGGGGCGGGCCTCAGGCCGAGTGCAGCCAGCCCGCATCACGGGCGATCCGGATGGCGTCGACCCGGTTGCGCGCGTTGAGCTTGCTGACGGCCGAGGTCAGGTAGTTGCGTACGGTGCCGGAGGAGAGGTGGAGGCGGGACGCGATGTGGCCGGCCTCCATGCCCTCGGAGGCGAGGTGGAGCACCTCGCGCTCGCGGTCCGTGAGCGGCGAGGGGCCCGAGTCGAGGGTGGCGAGCGCGAGGTGTGGGTCGATGACGCGCTCGCCGGCCGCGACCTGGCGGATCGCGGCGCACAGGCTGTCCGGATCGGAGTCCTTCGGCAGGAAGCCGGAGACATGGGCGGCCAGCGCCCGCCGGAGGTTTCCCGGTCGGCCCAGACTGGTCAGGATGAGCGTGCGGCACTCCGGGGCCGAGGTGTGCAGTTCGGCGGCGGCGGTGATCCCGTCGGTGCCGGGCAGGTCGATGTCGAGAACGGCGACGTCCGGCCGTATCGCCATCGCGGTCGGCACGATGTCCGTACCGGACGACAGCTCGGCGACCACTTCCAGGTCGGGCTCCAGTTCGATGAGCGACACCAGTGCCTTGCGCAGCATGTGCATGTCTTCGGCGATCAGAACGCGCACCATGGTGCCCCCCGTTGTGCTGGATCATGGGTCGGTCTTCCAAGGATTATGCAATAGGCCGCCGGGCGGGAACGCGCGCTCCTGACGGCCTCCCGAACGGGGTGCCCGGACTCGGCTCGTACCGCACCGGCCGCCGCCATGTGCCGCGCCGCGCCGCCCCGGCCGCCGTCACGTGCCGCGCCGCACTGCCCCGGCCGCCGTCACGTGCCGCCCTGAGCGCGCGGGAGACTCACGCCGCGTGGCGAGCCCGCCCCGTACGCGCCCGTACGAGCCCGTACGCGGACAGCACGAAGGCCCCGTTCCGTCCTGGGGAAGGACGGCACGGGGCCTTCGTGTCACGCGATGACTAGCGCCGCGCCCGCGTGGCGAACGCGTCCGCGCGCGGCACTGGGGTGCCGTCGGGGAGCGGTAGAGGGGCCGCTGGGTCCCGTCGGGCGGGTCGATCAGATGAAGCGGGGTGTTCAGCCCTGGAGGCCGGCCACCTTGTGCGCCAGCGCCGACTTCTTGTTGGCGGCGGCGTTCTTGTGGATGACACCCTTCGAGACAGCCTTGTCGAGCTGACGCGAAGCGGCGCGGGACGCGGCCGTGGCCTTCTCGACGTCGCCGGCGGCGACAGCCTCGTTGGCCTTGCGGATGAAGGTGCGCAGGGAGGACTTGACGGACTTGTTGCGCAGGCGCGCCTTCTCGTTCGTCTTGTTCCGCTTGATCTGGGACTTGATGTTCGCCACGAAAGAGCCTTTGCAGGTTCGATGATTCGATCTTAGGTCGGCCCCGCCGCCACAAGGGTGACGAGACACAGCTGTCCACGTTACCAGCCGCCCCCCGACCAGCCCAAACCGGGCGCAGGCCCGCAGGCGTGGGACGATAGGGGCTGCTACTTACGTATCGAACCGTCGTCGACCCGAGACGAGGCGCCGCGATCAGACCCGCGGGCCTCAAGAATCAGGACCCTGCGTGCCCGCGACTCCTCCCAACGTGCCCGAGCCGAGCCGTACCGACCCGGCGCTGATCCGCAACTTCTGCATCATCGCCCACATCGACCACGGCAAGTCGACGCTTGCCGACCGGATGCTCCAGCTGACCGGTGTGGTCGACCAGCGGCAGATGCGCGCCCAGTACCTCGACCGCATGGACATCGAGCGCGAGCGCGGCATCACGATCAAGTCCCAGGCGGTCCGTCTGCCGTGGGCGCCCAGCGAGGGCCCCGGCCAGGGCCGGGCCCACATCCTGAACATGATCGACACCCCGGGCCACGTGGACTTCACGTACGAGGTGTCCCGCTCGCTCGCCGCCTGCGAGGGCACCGTCCTGCTCGTCGACGCCGCCCAGGGCATCGAGGCGCAGACGCTGGCCAACCTGTACCTGGCCATGGAGAACGACCTCACCATCGTTCCCGTCCTCAACAAGATCGACCTGCCGGCCGCGCAGCCCGAGAAGTTCTCCGAGGAGCTCGCGAACCTCATCGGCTGCCAGCCCGAGGACGTACTCAAGGTCTCCGCGAAGACCGGCGTCGGCGTGGACGCGCTCCTGGACCGCGTGGTCCGCGACGTGCCCGCCCCGGTCGGTGTCGCCGACGCGCCCGCCCGCGCGATGATCTTCGACTCGGTGTACGACTCCTACCGCGGTGTCGTCACCTATGTCCGTGTCGTCGACGGCCAGCTCAACAAGCGCGAGCGCATCCGCATGATGTCGACCGGCGCCACCCACGAGCTCCTTGAGATCGGCGTCTCGTCCCCCGAGATGACCCCGGCCGACGGCATCGGCGTCGGCGAGGTGGGCTACATCATCACCGGCGTGAAGGACGTCCGTCAGTCCAAGGTCGGTGACACCATCACCAGCCTGCACAACGGCGCCACCGAAGCCCTCGGCGGCTACAAGGACCCGAAGCCGATGGTCTTCTCCGGTCTGTATCCGCTGGACGGCTCGGACTACCCGGACCTGCGCGAGGCCCTCGACAAGCTCCAGCTCAACGACGCCGCCCTGGTGTACGAGCCGGAGACCTCCGCGGCCCTCGGCTTCGGCTTCCGCGTCGGCTTCCTCGGCCTGCTCCACCTCGACGTGATCCGCGAGCGCCTGGAGCGCGAGTTCAACCTCGACCTCATCGCGACCGCGCCCAACGTGGTCTACCGGGTCGTCCTGGAGGACGGCAAGGAGGTCACGGTCACCAACCCGAGCGAGTTCCCCGAGGGCAAGATCTCGGACGTGTACGAGCCGGTCGTCCGGGCCACGATCCTCGCCCCGTCCGAGTTCATCGGCTCGATCATGGAGCTGTGCCAGACCCGGCGCGGCACCCTGCTCGGCATGGACTACCTCTCCGAGGACCGGGTCGAGATCCGCTACACGCTGCCCCTCGCGGAGATCGTCTTCGACTTCTTCGACCAGCTGAAGTCCAAGACCCGCGGCTACGCCTCGCTCGACTACGAGCCCACCGGCGAGCAGGCCGCCAGCCTGGTCAAGGTGGACATCCTGCTGCACGGCGACAAGGTCGACGCCTTCTCCGCCGTCTGTCACAAGGACGCGGCCTACGCCTACGGCGTGCGCCTGGTCGCCAAGCTGCGCGAGCTCATCCCGCGGCAGGCCTTCGAGGTGCCCGTCCAGGCCGCGATCGGCTCCCGGGTCATCGCCCGTGAGACCATCCGCGCCATCCGCAAGGACGTCCTCGCCAAGTGCTACGGCGGTGACATCTCCCGTAAGCGCAAGCTCCTTGAGAAGCAGAAGGAGGGCAAGAAGCGGATGAAGATGGTGGGCTCCGTCGAGGTCCCCCAGGAGGCCTTCATCGCGGTGCTCTCCAGCGACGAGTCGGGCGGCAAGAAGAAGTAGTACGCCCCGCGATCACCGGCTCTTCGCACCACCGCCACAACGGACCCCCGTGCCTTCGCGCGGGGGTCCGTTCGTTATGAAACCACTCTCCGTTGCCCCTTACGCGCCGGGCGGTGGCGCCTTACTCTGATCACGGCCCGATGGTTACTCGCCAGTTAAACAAGGGTCGGACAGCCAGAGCACTCGAACAACAAAACCAGTCGCGCAGCCTTGCCGCAGGCCAGCCCGGAGGACGTCGTGAGCGACACACAGACCTTGATCGAGAACCGGCCGCCGTCCGTGGCGACCCTCTTCGTCCAGCGCGTGGACGCCACGCCGGACGCGGAGGCCTACCGCTACCCCGTACCGGGCAGCGGCCAGAGCCCCGACGAGTGGAAGTCGCTGAGCTGGGCCCAGGCCGCCGAGCGGGTCTACGCGATCGCCGCGGGCCTGGCCGATCTCGGGGTGCGGGCCGAGGAGCGGGTCGCGCTCGCCTCCTCCACCCGCGTCGAGTGGATCCTGGCCGACCTCGGGGTGATGTGCGCCGGGGCCGCCACGACCACGATCTACCCCTCCACCAACGCCGAGGAGTCGGCGTTCATCCTGGCCGACTCCGAGAGCCGGGTCCTGATCGCCGAGGACGCGGCCCAGCTGGCCAAGGCCCGCGAGCGGCGCGCCGAGCTGCCGGAGCTGAGGCACGTCGTCGTCATCGACCCGGCCGGGGCCGAGGCGGCCGAGGGCGACCCGGAGGGCTGGGTGCTCACCCTCGCCGACCTGGAGGCGCGCGGCGCGGCCCACCTGGAGAAGAACCCCGAGGCGGTCAAGGAGCGGATCGCGGCCATCACCGCCGACCAGCTCGCCACCCTCATCTACACCTCCGGCACCACCGGCCGCCCCAAGGGCGTACGGCTGCCGCACGACAACTGGTCGTACATGGCCCGGGCCACCGTGGCGACCGGTCTCATCACCGCCGACGACGTCCAGTACCTGTGGCTGCCGCTCGCGCACGTCTTCGGCAAGGTGCTGACCTCTGGCCAGATCGAGGTCGGGCACGTCACGGCGGTCGACGGCCGGATCGACAAGATCATCGAGAACCTGCCGGTGGTCCAGCCCACCTACATGGCGGCCGTGCCCCGCATCTTCGAGAAGGTCTACAACGGCGTCGCGAGCAGGGCCCGTGAGGCCGGCGGCGCCAAGTACAAGGTCTTCCAGTGGGCGGCCGGGGTGGCCCGCGAGTACGCGAAGGTCAGCCAGGACAACTTCCGCCGCACCGGCCGGCCCGGGGCACCGTTCGCCCTGGCGGCCAAGCACAAGGTCGCCGACGCCCTCGTCTACAGCAAGATCCGCGAGGCGTTCGGCGGCCGGCTGCGGGCCTGCGTCTCCGGCTCGGCGGCGCTCGCGCCCGACATCGGCTTCTTCTTCGCCGGCGCCGGCATCCACATCCTGGAGGGCTACGGCCTCACCGAGTCCTCGGCCGCCTCCTTCGTGAACCCGGGCGAGGCCTACCGCACCGGCACCGTCGGCAAGCCGCTGCCCGGCACCGAGGTGCGGATCGCGGACGACGGCGAGATCCTGCTGCGCGGCCCCGGCATCATGGAGGGCTACCACCGGCTGCCCGAGAAGACCGCCGAGGTCCTGGAGTCCGACGGCTGGTTCCACACCGGTGACATCGGCGAGCTGTCCGTGGACGGCTATCTGCGCATCACCGACCGCAAGAAGGACCTCATCAAAACCTCCGGCGGCAAGTACATCGCGCCCGCCGAGGTCGAGGGCCAGTTCAAGGCGGTCTGCCCGTTCGTCTCCAACATCCTGGTGCACGGTGCCGACCGGAACTTCTGCACCGCCCTCATCTCGCTCGACGAGCCCACGATCCTCGGCTGGGCCAAGGAGCAGGGCATCGAGGGCGGGTACGCCGAGGTCGTGGCGGCCCCGCGGACACTGGAGCTGGTCGACGGCTACGTCAAGCGCCTCAACGAGGGCCTCCAGCGCTGGCAGACCATCAAGAAGTTCCGGCTGCTGCCCCGCGATCTCGACGTGGAGCACGGCGAGTTGACGCCCAGCCTCAAGCTGAAGCGCCCCGTCGTCGAGCGCGAGTACCGGGCCTTGATCGAGGAGATGTACGCGGGCTCCCGCGAGGCCTGAGCAACCGTCGGGGACCGCCGCGGGCCCGGCCGTCACGGATGGCGGCCGGGGCCGCCGCCCCGCCCGTCAGGGATTGCCGCGGGCCCGCTTCAGGGCCCGCAGCGCCTCCTCCAGCCGGGCCAGCTGCCGGCGCAGCTCGGCCGTCTCGCCGCGCCCGCCCCGGGCCAGCTCGTCCTCGATCGCGCCGAGCCGCGCGCCGATCTCGTCGAGCTGTTCCCGGTCGCCCGCCAGCATCCGCTCCAACTGCCGGTTCTTACGGTGCAGTTCGAGGAAGACCTGAACCTTGGCGCGCAGCACCCAGGGGTCGAAGGGCTTGGTGAGGAAGTCGGCCGCGCCGGTGGCATAGCCCCGGAAGGCATAGCCGTCGTCGCCGTCGGTGCCGGTCAGGAAGATGATCGGCACGTCCTTGGTCTGGTCGAGGCGTTTGATGTGGGAGGCCGTCTCGAAGCCGTCCATGCCGGGCATCCGCACATCGAGCAGGATCACCGCGAACCTCCGGCGCAGCAGTGCCTTCATCGCCTCCTCGCCCGAACGGGCGCGCACCAAGGGCTCGTTGAGCGATCCGAGTATGGCCTCCAGGGCGATCAGGTTGTCCTCCATGTCGTCGACGAGGAGGATGCCGGCGCCGTCCTGCGGGGGTGCCTGTGCGCTCATGCCGGCCGCCTCACGGAGTCGGTGATGGGGCTGCGGTCTCCCCGGCGCCGCTCTGCTGCCCGGGGACCGAGGGGGCCGGGCCGGCCTCCTCCCGGGCCGCGCCGTCGGGGTCCAGAAGGGCGCAGGCTACGCCGAGGAGGCGGTCCACGTCGACGGGCTTGGGCACGTAGGCGTTGGCGCCCTTCGCGATCGACCGCTCCCGGTCGCCGGGCATCGCCTTCGCGGTGAGCGCGATGATCGGCAGCTCGGCCCACCGCGGGCTGCGCCGGATCGCCTCGATCGTCTCGTAGCCGTCCATCTCCGGCATCATGATGTCCATCAGGACCAGCTCGATCCCGGCCTCGCGCTCCAGGGTCTCGATGCCCTCCCGCCCGTTCTCCGCGTACAGGACCGGCATGCCGACCCGGCCGAGCACATGGGTGAGGGCGAAGACGTTGCGGATGTCGTCGTCGACGATCAACACCCGCCGTCCGGGCAGGACGTGACCGGGCCGGCCGCTCCGCCACTCCTCCAGCCTGCTGGTGGTGGGCCAGTCGTCCTCCTGCTCGGGCAGCAGGACGTCCTCGCCGGAGAACCGGCCCGGGCCGTCGAAGACGGGCGCGGGTTCCGGCTGCTCCGGCTCGCCGAGTACGTGCCCGGGGTAGCGGACGGGGACGTACAGGGTGAAGGTGGAGCCCTGGCCCGGCTCGCTCTCGGCGACGATCCGGCCGCCGAGCAGCCCGGCGATCTCCCGGCTGATGGACAGGCCGAGGCCGGTGCCGCCGTACTTGCGGTTGGTGGTGCCGTCGGCCTGCTGGAACGCCTCGAAGATCACCGGCAGCTTCTCGTGCGCGATGCCGATCCCGGTGTCCTTGACGACGAACGCGACCAGGTCCTGGCCGTCGAGGGTGTCCTTGCACCGGTTGACGCGCAGCTCCACCCGGCCCGACGAGGTGAACTTGACGGCGTTGGAGAGGAGGTTGCGCAGGATCTGCTGGAGCCTCTGTTCGTCGCAGTACATCTCGCGCGGCACGTCCTCGCCCACGGCCAGCTCGAAGGCGAGGCCGCGGTCGAGGGTGACGGGGCGGAAGGTGGCGTGGACGTAGTCGAGGACCTTGATGAGCGGGAGCTGTTCGGGCCGTACGTCCATGCGGCCGGCCTCGATCTTCGACAGGTCCAGGATGTCGTTGATCAGCTGGAGCAGATCGGAGCCCGAGCGGTGGATCGTGGCGGCGAACTGCACCTCCTGCTCGGACAGATGGGCGTCCGGGTTGTCGGCGAGCAGCCGGGCGAGGATGAGCAGCGAGTTGAGCGGGGTGCGCAGCTCGTGCGACATGTTGGCCAGGAACTCCGACTTGTACTGGGAGCTGGTGGCGAGCAGCGCCGCCTTCTCCTCCAGGGCGGCATTGGAGCGCTGCAATTCGGCCTGCTGGCGCTGGAGTTCGTCCGAGCGTTCCTGGAGCTGGACGGCGAGCCGCTGGGACTCGCTGAGCAGCGACTCGGTGCGGGAGTTGGCGATGATCGTGTTGATCGCGACCCCGATGGTGTTCACGAACTGGTCGAAGAAGGCCAGGTGGACATCGGAGAAGCGGGAGAACGAGGCCAGCTCGATCACGCCGAGCAGCTTGTCCTCGAAGAGGATCGGGATGATGACGACACTGGCGGGCGCGGCCTCGCCCAGACCGGAGTTGATCTTGATGTAGTCCGGCGGGGCCTCTTCGAGCAGGATCCGCTTCTTCTCCAGGGCGGCCTGCCGCACCAGGCCGTGCCCCGGCATGCCGGTGGTGTCCACGGTCGCGCCCTGCGCCGCGCCGTACCCGGCGATGAAGGCGAGCCCCTTGGTGGTGCTGGTGGTGTGCGAGGGGGTGTCGTCGCCGTCGGGGTCGGCCAGGAAGAACGCGCCGTACTGCGCGTTCACCAGCGGGGTCAGCTCGCGCAGGATCAGATCGGCGACCTCCATCAGGTCCCGGTGGCCCTGCATGAGGCCGGCCAGCCGGGCCAGATTGGACTCCAGCCAGTCCTTGGCGCGGGTCGTCTCGCGCAGGTTCGACACCATCAGATTGATGTTGTCCTTCAGCTCGGACACCTCGCCCCGGGTCTCCACCGTGATCGAGCGCGACATGTCGCCCTGGGCCACCGCGGAGGCGACCTCGGCGATCGCGCGGACCTGGGTGGTGAGGTTCAGGGCGAGCTCGTTGACGTTGGTCGTCAGCCGCTTCCACGTCCCGTACACGGCCTCGACCCGCGCCTGGCCGCCGAGCTGCCCCTCCGAACCCACCTCGCGGGCCACCCGGGTGACCTCGGAGGAGAACGACGACAGCGTGTCCACCATCGTGTTGATGGTGGTCTTGAGCTCCAGGATCTCGCCGCGCGCGTCCACGTCGATCTTCTTCGACAGATCGCCCTGGGCCACCGCCGTGGCGACCTGCGCGATGTTGCGGACCTGTGAAGTGAGGTTGTCCGCCATGTAGTTGACGTTGTCGGTGAGGTCCTTCCAGACGCCCGACACCCCGAGCACCTGGGCCCGGCCGCCGAGCCGGCCGTCCGTGCCGACCTCGCGGGCGACCCGGGTCACCTCGTCGGCGAAGGCACGCAGCTGCTCCACCATCGTGTTGACGGTGTCCTTGAGCTCCAGGATCTCGCCCCGCGCGTCCACGGTGATCTTCTTCGACAGGTCGCCGTTGGCGACGGCGGTGGTGACCTGCGCGATGTTGCGCACCTGTGAAGTGAGGTTGGACGCCATGAAGTTGACGTTGTCGGTGAGGTCCTTCCAGACCCCGGACACGCCCCGCACCTGCGCCTGACCGCCGAGGTTGCCCTCGGTGCCGACCTCGCGGGCGACCCGGGTGACCTCGTCGGCGAAGGCGGACAGCTGGTCGACCATGGTGTTGATGGTGGACTTGAGCTCCAGGATCTCGCCCTTCGCCTCCACCGTGATCTTCTTGCCGAGGTCGCCCTGGGCCACGGCCGTCGACACCAGGGCGATGTTGCGGACCTGTGAAGTGAGGTTGTCCGCCATGAAGTTGACGTTCTCGGTCAGGTCCTTCCAGACGCCCGACACCCCGCGCACCTGGGCCCGCCCGCCGAGGTTGCCCTCGGTGCCGACCTCGCGGGCGACCCGGGTGACCTCGTCGGCGAAGGCGGACAGCTGGTCGACCATGGTGTTGATGGTGGACTTGAGCTCCAGGATCTCGCCCTGGGCATCGACGGTGATCTTCTGCGACAGGTCGCCGTTGGCGACGGCGGTGGTGACCTGCGCGATGTTGCGGACCTGCGAAGTGAGGTTCGAGGCCATGAAGTTGACGTTGTCGGTGAGGTCCTTCCAGACCCCGGACACGCCCCGCACCTGGGCCCGGCCGCCGAGCCGCCCCTCGGTGCCGACCTCGCGGGCGACCCGGGTGACCTCGTCGGCGAAGGCGGACAGCTGGTCCACCATCGTGTTCACGGTCAGCTTCAGTTCGAGCAGCTCACCGGTGGCCTCGACCGTGACCGTACGGGTCAGATCGCCCCGGGCCACCGCCGTGGTCACCGCCGCGATGTCCCGGACCTGCGCGGTCAGCCGCGCGGCCATGGTGTTCACGGCCTCCGTCACCGCGCGCCAACTCCCGCTCAGCCCCTGCGCCTTGGCCCGGCCGCCGAGCCGCCCCTCGGTGCCGACCTCGCGGGCGACCCGGGTCACCTCGCCGGTGAACAACGACAACTGGTCGACCATCGTGTTGACGGCCCGCCCGAGCCGGCGCAGGTCCCCCCGCAGCTGCCGGCTGCCGTCGTGCAGATCGACCCGCTGGGTCAGGTCGCCGCCCGCCACCGCGTCCAGGACCCGCGTCGCGTTCGCCGCCGGCACCACCAGGGCGTCGAGCAGCGTGTTCGCATGCCCGATGCCGGCGGTCCAGGCGCCCTGCCCGGGGCTGGCCGCGAGCCGTTCGTCGAGCCGCCCGTGCCGGACCACCTCGCGGCGCACCCGCGTCAGCTCGTCGGTGAAGTGCTGGTTGCGCGCGGCCACTTGATTGAACAGG
The DNA here is from genome assembly GCF_042869955.1 of Streptomyces sp. NPDC006691. NCBI lineage: Bacteria > Bacillati > Actinomycetota > Actinomycetes > Kitasatosporales > Streptomycetaceae > Streptomyces > Streptomyces sp. NPDC006691. The sequence continues at coordinate 439,535 of NZ_JBIAGW010000003.1, read as the reverse complement.
GCCGCCAGCTCGGCCGGCAGGCCCTCGTGGACCTCCTGGAGCCGCACCCGGAAGTCGCCGTCCCGCAGCGCCGTCAGCGCGGCCAGGAGCGGACGCAGCTCGGCGGCGCGGACCCAGCCGTCCTCGTCCGGCGACATAGCACTGTCTCTGTTCATACGGGCCCACTTCGGTGACTCGGTGCTCATGCGCCCGCTCAGTCTGTCACTCTGTCGAAGCCGTGAGCGGCGCATTGCGAGAACCCGTCAGGAGCCGCACCGTGGGACCCTTGCCAGCCCAACGGGGCAGTGTGAACCGCCCCCAACTCCCATTCCCCGCAGCCCTGTCCGGCGAGGACGCGCGGGAGGCCCCGGCACGCACCGGAGCGCCGGTGAGCCCCCACAGCGCCTTCGCCGCCTGCCCCACCGCCCGCACCAGCCTCCCCGGCAACCCGCTCGCCCCCGGCGCCGCCCGGCGCTTCATACGCGCCGCGCTCGCCGACTGGGCCGGGCGCGACCCCCTCGACGCCGACCAAGTGGCCGTCTTCTCCGACGAGTTCGCCTACGAGGCGGCCGTCCTGGTCAATGAACTCGTCACCAACGCGGTCGTCCACGCCGGCACCACCGTCGACCTCCTGTGCCGCCTGGAGCGCGGCAGCACGACGGAGCCCACGGCCCTCGTCATCGAGGTCTCCGACCACCACCCCGCGCGCACGGTACGCGGTGCGCCGCGGCGCACCCGCGACGACCTCACCGCGCACGAGTGCGGCCGCGGTCTGCACGTCGTCGCGGCCCTCGCCGCACGCTGGGGGATCACGTACCGCACCGGACTCAAGACCGTCTGGGCGCGGTTGTGCCTGGACGCGGGCGAACCGCCCGAGCGGCACGGGCCAGCGCGTGACGAACGGCTCCAGCGCGGCCTGCGCGCCGCCGAGATCCTCGCCCCGGCCCCGCAGCCCGCCCCGCGCGGGGCCGACCGCGACTGGATCAACCGGGGCGCGCTCTCCTTCCTCGCCGAGGCCTCCGACCTGCTGGCCGGCCAGTTCGACGAGGACATGATCGCCGCCCTGGCGGGCCAGCTCCTGGTGCCCCGGCTCGCCGACTGGTGCGCGATCTGGCTCGACGAGGACGCGGGCGGCCCGCTCGCCGCGCCCCGCCTGGCCCGGGTCTGGCACGCGCGGGAAGCCGTCATCGCGCCGCTGCGGGCCGCCGTCGAGAAGGAACCGCCCCGGCTGCCCGCCGCCGCGCGCGGCGGCCCGGTGCCGATGCCCTGGCCGTGCGCCGCCGGACTGGGCGCGGACGGCGCGGCACTCGCGTACCGGCTCGTCGCGGGCGGCCGCGAGGTGGGCGCCCTGCTCCTCGGCCGGGCCGGCCCGGCGCACATCCCCGACGAGATCACCGGCCTGATCGAAGACTTCCTGCGCCGCGTCGCCCTCGCGATCGGCGCGGCCCGCCAGTACACCCGGCAGGCCACCATCAGCCGCATCCTCCAGCGCGGGCTGCTGCCCAGCCGGGTCGCCGAGATCCCCGGCGTCGACAGCGCCTTCGTCTACCAGCCCAGCAACGAGGCGCTGGCCGGCGGCGACTTCTACGACGTCTTCCCCGGCGCCGCGGGACGCTGGTGCTTCGCGCTCGGCGACGTCCAGGGCAGCGGCCCCGAGGCCGCCGTGATCACCGGCCTCGCCCGGCCCTGGCTGCGGCTGCTCGCCCGCGAGGGACACCCGGTGCACGAGGTCCTCGACCGCCTCAACCAGCTGCTCGTCGACGACGCCACCGAGGCGGCCGAGGCGGCGGTCCACCTCGCCACCGCCGAACCCCCCGTCGAGCCGACCACCCCCCTCGACCCCGCGGACGGCCGGCAGGCCCGCTTCCTTTCGCTCCTCTACGGGGAGCTGGTGCCGGACGCCGACGGCGGCTCGGTGCACTGCACCCTCGCCAGCGCCGGCCACCCGCTGCCCCTGCTGCTGCGGCCCGACGGCTCGGTGCGCCCGGCCGCCGCCCCGCAGATCCTGCTCGGTGTCGTCGAAGGCGCGCGCTACGAGAGCGAGAGCCTGCGCCTGACGCCCGGCGACACCCTGCTGTGCGTCACGGACGGGGTGACCGAGCGGCGCTCGGGACCGCGCATGTTCGACGACGCCGACGGGCTCGCCACCGTCCTGGCGGGCTGCACCGGCCTGACCGCGTCCGCGGTGGCCGGCCGCATCAAGCAGGCGGTGTACGACTTCGCCGACACCCCGCCCGCCGACGACCTGGCGCTGCTGGTGCTCCGGGTCGGCTGATCCGCTCCGGCTGCCCGAGCCGCCGACCCGGCGGGCGGCATCGGACGCCCGCGCGTGCCGGACAATGGGGGCATGCCTTCCGTACTGCCCGATGGTGAGCCCATGCCCGAGGACGGGTCGCTGCCCCGCCACGCCCTGGAGGGCGCGGGGGACCGGCCGCTCGGGTTCTACCTGCACGTTCCGTACTGTGCGACGCGCTGCGGCTACTGCGACTTCAACACGTACACGGCGAGCGAACTGGTCGGCAAGGGCGGTGTCCTGGCCTCCCGCGACAACTACGCCGACATGGTCGTCGAGGAGATCCGCCTCGCCCGCAAGGTGCTCGACGGCGACCCGCGCCCGGTGCGCACCGTCTTCGTCGGCGGCGGCACCCCGACCCTGCTCGCGGCGGCCGACCTGGTACGCATGCTGGCGGCGGTACGGGACGAGTTCGGCCTGGCCGAGGACGCGGAGGTCACCACCGAGGCGAACCCGGAGTCCGTGAACCCCGGGTACCTGGCGGAGCTGCGGGCCGGCGGATTCAACCGGGTCTCCTTCGGCATGCAGAGCGCCCGGCAGCACGTCCTGAAGGTCCTCGACCGTACGCACACGCCCGGCCGCCCGGAGGCGTGTGTGGCCGAGGCCCGTGCGGCGGGCTTCGACCACGTCAACCTGGACCTGATCTACGGCACGCCCGGCGAGAGCGACGAGGACTGGCGGGCCTCGCTCACCGCGGCCGTCGGCGCGGGCCCCGACCACATCAGCGCGTACGCCCTGATCGTCGAGGAGGGCACCCAGCTCGCCCGCCGCATCCGGCGCGGCGAGGTCCCGATGACGGACGACGACGAGCACGCGGACCGGTACCTGATCGCGGACGAGGTCCTCGGCGCGGCCGGGTACTCCTGGTACGAGGTCTCGAACTGGGCCACCACGCAGGCCGGCCGCTGTCTGCACAACGAGCTGTACTGGCGCGGGGCGGACTGGTGGGGGGCCGGTCCCGGGGCCCACAGCCACGTGGGCGGGGTGCGGTGGTGGAACGTCAAGCACCCCGGTGCGTACGCGGCGGCCCTGGCGTCCGGCCGCTCTCCCGGCGCGGGCCGGGAACTCCTGTCCCCCGAGGACCGCCGAGTGGAACGCATCCTCCTCGAACTCCGCCTCCGCGAGGGCTGCCCCCTGACCCTCCTCAACCCGGCGGGCCTGACGGCGGCGCGGGGCGCGGTGGAGGGGGGCCTGCTGGAGTCGGCCGCCTTCGCGGCGGGGCGAGCGGTGTTGACCCTGCGGGGTCGGCTGCTGGCCGACGCGGTGGTCCGGGACCTGGTCGACTGAGGGGGTTCCGCCTTTGCGGCCGGGCTTGGGGCGGGGGTGCGTCTGGCCTCCGGCCCGGGTGGCCGACCCGGCTTGCCCCCCGGGCCGGGGGCCCGGCTTCGCCCGGGCCGGGGTGCGGGGCGTCCGGGCCTCGGGGCGTGGGTGCCGATTGCGCAGTTCCCCGCGCCCCCAACCCCGTTCTCGTCCGTCCGTCGTGGGTGGCTGGTCGCGCCGTTCCCCGCGCCCCCAACCCCGCCGTCATCCGCGGACCGTGCTCGCTTCTCGCGCAGTTCCCCGCGCCCCTGTAGGTGACCCCGGACCCCTGGTCGCGCCCACCGCGGCGGAAGCCGCGCAATGTCACAGCCCCGCGCCCCTTAGCGGCACCGGTGCTGGAGCACCTTCAGCCCGTCCGGCGTTTGAGGACGAGCGCCGTTCAGGCGCGACACGGGGTCTGGGGCGGAGCCCCAGGGGGACCGGAACCGACCAACTCCGGGCAACGGGTCGGCGGGTGGGCAAACACCCCCAGGGCCGGGGACTGCCTACGGGGCCGTGACGAAGTCGATCAGGTGCTCCACCGAGCCGAGCAAGGACGGATCCAGGTCCTTGTACGACCGCACCCCCGAAAGGATCCGCTGCCACGCAGCCCCCGTGTTCTCGGGCCACCCCAACGCCCGGCACACCCCCGTCTTCCAGTCCTGCCCCCGCGGCACCACCGGCCACCCCGCGATCCCGACGGACGCCGGCTTCACCGCCTCCCACACATCGATGTAGGGGTGCCCGACGACCAGCACGTCAGGATGCGTCACGGACGCGGCGATACGGGACTCCTTCGAGCCCGGGACCAGGTGGTCCACCAGAACCCCGAGGCGCGCGTCCGGACCCGGCGCGAACTCGGCGACGATCGCGGGCAGGTCGTCGATGCCCTCCAGGTACTCGACGACCACGCCCTCGATGCGCAGATCGTCACCCCACACCCGCTCCACGAGCTCCGCGTCGTGCCGCCCCTCGACGTAGATCCGCCCGGCCCGCGCCACCCGCGCCCGCGCCCCGGGCACGGCCACCGACCCGGAGGCGGTACGTGCGGGACGCTGCGGGGCGGCCGCGGCGGAGGGGCGTACGAGGGTGACGACCTTGCCCTCCAGGAGGAAGCCGCGGGCCACGAGCGGGAAGACGCGGTGCTTGCCGAAGCGGTCCTCAAGGGTGACCGTCGGCCCCTCGGCCGTCTTCTCGCAGCGGATCACGGCCCCGCAGAATCCCGTGGAGACCTCCTCCACGACGAGGTCGGTCTCGGCGGGCACCTCGGGAACAGGGGCCTGCTTCTTCTTCCAGGGGGGCGTGAGATCAGGGCTGTAGCTGCGCATGGCCTCATTATTCCGGGGGGCCGGGACCGACGGACGTCCCCGGACACATCGGCATGGCGGCGCTACGACACCCCGAAGCGCGCGGCGAGCCGGTCCCGCTGGGCCCGTACGAACCCCGCGTCCACCACCGCCCCGTGCCCCGGCACGTACACCGCGCCCTCGCCGCCGAGCGAGAGCAGCCGGTCGAGCGCGGCCGGCCAGCGCGAGGGCACCGCGTCGGGGCCCGCCTGCGGCTCGCCCGACTCCTCGACGAGGTCGCCGCAGAAGACGATCTCCGGAGCGCCGCCGCTCGCCGGAACCAGGACCACGAGATCGTGCCCGCTGTGCCCGGGGCCCACATTGGCGAGCAGCACCTGACGGCCGCCCAGGTCGAGCGTCCACTCCCCGCTCACCGCGTGGTGCGGAAGCACCAGCAGATCGGCCGCCTCGGCCGCTTCCTCGGGGGGCACTCCGTGGCGCACGGCGTCCGAGCGCATCTCGTCGCCCCGCAGGGCCCGCTCGATGCCGACCGCCCCGTACACCTCGGCCCCGGCGAAGGCGGCCGTGCCCAGGACGTGGTCGAAGTGCGGGTGGGTGAGCGCGATGTGGGTCACACGGCGGCCGAAGAGGGCCTCGGCCCGGGCCCGGAGTTCGGCGCCCTCGCGGAGCGTCGCGCCGGTGTCGCACAGGAGCAGCGAGCTCTCGCCGGCGACCAGCGCGGCCGTCGCGTCCCAGCCAGGGAGCCGTCTGCGCCCGACGCCGTCACCGAGCCGCTCCCAGCCGAACTCTTCCCAACTGACGTCCATGACGCGACGCTATCCGCAATCAGGGGGCGACGTCGCACGGTAGCGTGGTCGGCCGCCCTTGCTAGGGGCGTACCGGTCGGCCGTACACTGGCCGGGGGATTGCTGGCACTCGTACACAGTGAGTGCCAAACGGACGGCAACTGGAGGTGTGCGCGATGCTCAGTGAACGCAGGCTTGAGGTGCTGCGCGCCATCGTCCAGGACTACGTCGGCACCGAGGAACCGGTGGGCTCCAAGGCCCTCACCGAGCGCCACGCGCTCGGCGTCTCCCCGGCGACCGTGCGCAACGACATGGCCGTCCTGGAGGAGGAGGGCTTCATCGCCCAGCCCCACACCAGCGCCGGCCGCATCCCGACGGACAAGGGCTACCGGCTCTTCGTCGACCGGCTCGCGGGCGTCAAGCCCCTGTCGTCGCCGGAGCGCCGCGCGATCCAGAACTTCCTGGACAGCGCGGTCGACCTGGACGACGTCGTGGCCCGTACGGTGCGGCTGCTCGCGCAGCTGACCCGGCAGGTCGCGGTCGTCCAGTACCCGTCGCTGACGCGGTCCACGGTGCGGCATGTGGAGCTTCTCTCACTCGCCGCGGCCCGGCTCATGCTGGTGCTGATCACGGACACCGGACGGGTCGAGCAGCGGATGGTCGACTGCCCGGCGCCGTTCGGCGAGGCCGCGCTCGCGGACCTGCGGGCCCGGCTCAACGCGAGAGTCGTGGGGCGCCGCTTCGCGGACGTGCCGCAGCTCGTGCAGGACCTGCCGGAGTCCTTCGAACCGGAGGACAGGGGAACCGTTTCGACGGTCCTCGCCACCCTCCTCGAAACCCTGGTCGAAGAGACCGAGGAGCGGTTGATGATCGGCGGCACCGCCAATCTCACCCGCTTCGGACACGACTTCCCGCTGACCATCAGGCCGGTGCTGGAAGCACTTGAGGAGCAGGTCGTGCTCCTCAAGCTGCTCGGCGAGGCCAAGGAATCGGGCATGACCGTACGCATCGGGCACGAGAACAACGCCCACGAGGGACTGAACTCCACGTCCGTCGTCTCGGTCGGCTACGGTTCCGGCGGCGAGGCGGTCGCCAAACTCGGCGTGGTCGGACCGACCCGCATGGATTACCCCGGAACGATGGGAGCGGTACGCGCAGTGGCACGTTACGTCGGACAGATCCTGGCGGAGTCGTAAGTGGCCACGGACTACTACGCCGTACTCGGCGTGCGCCGCGACGCATCACAGGACGAGATCAAGAAGGCGTTCCGGCGCCTCGCACGCGAACTCCACCCGGATGTGAATCCGGACCCGAAGACGCAGGAGCGCTTCAAGGAGATCAACGCCGCGTACGAGGTGCTGTCGGACCCGCAGAAGAAGCAGGTCTACGACCTCGGCGGGGACCCGCTGTCGTCGTCGGGCGGCGGCGGGGCCGGCGGCTTCGGCGCGGGCGGCTTCGGCAACTTCTCGGACATCATGGACGCCTTCTTCGGCACGGCATCCCAGCGCGGCCCGCGCTCGCGGACCCGCCGCGGCCAGGACGCCATGATCCGCCTGGAGATCGACCTCAACGAGGCGGCCTTCGGCACCACCAAGGAGATCCAGGTCGACACCGCCGTGGTGTGCACGACCTGTTCGGGCGAGGGCGCGGCCCCCGGCACCTCCGCGCAGACCTGTGACATGTGTCGCGGCCGCGGCGAGGTGTCCCAGGTCACCCGGTCCTTCCTCGGCCAGGTCATGACCTCCCGGCCCTGCCCGCAGTGCCAGGGCTTCGGCACCGTCGTCCCCACCCCGTGCCCGGAGTGCGCGGGCGACGGCCGGATCCGCTCGCGGCGCACGCTCACCGTGAAGATCCCGGCCGGCGTCGACAACGGCACCCGGATCCAGCTCGCGGGCGAGGGCGAGGTCGGCCCCGGCGGCGGCCCCGCCGGCGACCTGTACGTGGAGATCCACGAACTGCCGCACGACGTGTTCCAGCGCCGCGGCGACGACCTGCACTGCACGGTCACCATCCCCATGACGGCGGCCTCGCTCGGCACCAAGGTGCCGCTCCAGACGCTGGACGGCATGGAGGAGGTGGACATCCGCCCGGGCACCCAGTCCGGCCAGTCCATCCCGCTGCACACCCGCGGCATCACGCATCTGCGCGGCGGCGGCCGGGGCGACCTCATCGTGCACGTCGAGGTCCTGACCCCGAGCAAGCTGGACCCGCAGCAGGAGGACCTGCTGCGCCAGCTGGCCAAGCTCCGCGGCGAGGAGCGCCCCACGGGCCAGTTCCAGCCCGGCCAGCAGGGCCTGTTCTCCCGCCTGAAGGACGCGTTCAACGGCCGCTAGGCCGAGCAGTGAACGGCCGCCGGGCCGTGCGGAAGGGGCCACGGGATTCACCCCGTGGCCCCTTCCGTGTTCTCCGGGGTGTCCGTGTACCGGACACGTGACCGGCCTCACCACCGCGGACGGAAGAGACGATTCGGTACGGGAGCTACGTCGTGGCACGATGCGGGCATGGCTTTGACCGATCTCTGCCGGTATCCGATCGTGCAGGCGCCCATGGCGGGCGGCGCCTCCGGTCCGGCTCTGGCCGCGGCCGTCTCCGAGGCCGGAGGGCTCGGCTTCCTGGCGGCCGGATACAAGACCGCCGACGGCATGTACCAGGAGATCAAGCAGGTGCGCGGGCTGACGAGCCAGCCCTTCGGCGTCAACCTGTTCATGCCGCAGGAGCCGCACACCGACCCCGCCGCCATCGACGTCTACCGCCACCAGCTCGCCGGCGAGGCCTCCTGGTACGAGACCCCGCTGGGCGACACGGACGCCGGCGGCGACGACAACTACGAGGCCAAGCTGGCCATCCTGCGCGAGGACCCGGTGCCGGTCGTCTCGTTCACCTTCGGCTGCCCCCAGCGGGCCACCCTCGACGCCTTCGCGAAAGCGGGCACGTACACGATCGTCACCGTGACCACGCCCCAGGAGGCACAGGTCGCGCAGTGGTCGGGGGCGGACGCGGTGTGTGTGCAGGGCGTCGAGGCGGGCGGCCACCAGGGCACCCACCGCGACGACCCGGAGGCCGGCGGCTCCGGCATCGGCCTGCTCACCCTGATCGGCCTCGTCCGCGAGGCGGTGCAGCTGCCCATCGTGGCGACGGGCGGCCTGATGCGGGGCGCGGGGATCGCCGCGGTGCTCGCGGCGGGCGCGTCCGCCGCTCAGCTGGGCACCGCGTTCCTGGTGTGCCCCGAGTCCGGCGCGAACGTGCTGCACAAGCAGGCCCTCACCAACCCCCTCTTCGTACGCACCGAGTTGACGCGCGCGTTCTCCGGGCGGCCCGCACGGGGCCTGATGAACCGTTTCATGCGCGAGCACGGACCGTACGCCCCCGCGGGCTACCCCCAGGTGCACCAGCTCACCTCCGGGCTGCGCAAGGCCGCGGCGGCGGCCGGCGACCCCCAGGGCATGGCGCTCTGGGCGGGGCAGGGCCACCGGCTGGCGCGGGAGCTTCCCGCGGGCCGGCTCGTCGAGGTCCTGGCGGCCGAACTCGACGAAGCGGCAGCCGAGTTGACCGCCACCTTGCAGAACCTGAAGAACCAGAGGAGTACGTCATGACCGCCCCGGTCTTCGTCGTCGACACGGTGCCGGGCGTCGGCGAGTTCGTCCTGGACGGGGCGGAGGGCCGGCACGCCGTCTCCGTCAAGCGGCTGCGCGCCGACGAACAGGTGACCCTCACCGACGGCGCGGGCCACTGGGCGGACGCGGTGGTCGTGGCGGCCGAGGGCAAGGACCGCCTGGTCGTACGGGTCACCTCCGCCGCGGCCGAGGAGGAGCCCGCGGTACGGATCACCGTGGTGCAGGCGCTGCCCAAGGGCGACCGGGGCGAGGTCGCCGTGGAGACGATGACCGAGACCGGGGTGGACGCGATCGTGCCCTGGCAGGCTTCGCGCTGCATCACCCAGTGGAAGGGCGAGCGCGGCGCCAAGTCCCTCGCGAAATGGCGCGGTACGGCCCGCGAGGCCGGCAAGCAGTCCCGCCGGGTGCGGTTCCCCGAGGTGCGTGAGGCACTGACCACCAAGCAGCTCGCGCCGCTCCTGGCCGGCGCCGACCTCGCGATGGTCCTCCACGAGGACCGCGACCATCCCTCCGGTGCGCTGGCCACGGCGGAGCTGCCCGCGACCGGGGAGATCGTCCTCGTCGTGGGCCCCGAGGGCGGGGTCTCCCCGGAGGAACTGGCCGTGTTCGCCGAGGCGGGGGCGCGGCCGTACCGGCTGGGGGCGAGTGTGCTGCGTACGTCGACGGCGGGTACGGCGGCTGCCGCGGTCCTGTTGGCCCGGACGGGCCGCTGGTCCTGAGCGTCTCCGCTCCCCGGGGGGTTTGCCCGCCCGCCCGCCCGTTGCCCGGGGTTGGCGGGTTCCGGCTCCCTCGGGGCTCCGCCCCGGACCCCGGGGGGCCTGCCCACCCACCCACCCGTGCGGCCGGGTTGATGGGTCCAGCCCCTGGGGCTGCGCCCCAGACCCCCTTGAGGGGCTGCGCCCCTCGGACCCCGGGCGGGGGCTGCGCCCCCTGCACCCCCGTTCGGGGCTCCGCCCCGGACCCCGTTCGCGCCTGAAGGGCGCTCGTCCTCAATCTCCCCCAAGGCCTTAAGGGCCAGGGGGGACCCCCATGACGGGCTGAAGATGCCCGATGCGGGCCAGCACCGGGATGGCTAGGGTCGCCTACAGGGGCGCGGGGAACTGCGCGACGAGCCACGCACGGTCCGCGGACGAGATCGGCGTTAAGGGGCGCGGGGAACTGCGCGACGAGCCACGCACGGTCCGAGGTCGGGATCGGGGTTTGGGGGCGCGGGGAACTGCGCGAGAAGCGACCGCGATCCGCGGACGGGATCGGGGTTGAGGGGCGCGGGGAACTGCGCGACCAGCCACGCACGGTCTGCGGACGAGGACGGGTTTGGGGGCGCGGGGAACTGAGCGAGAAGTGACCGCGGCCTGCGGACGAGGACGGGGTTAAGGGGCGCGGGGAACTGCGCGACCAGCCACGCACGGTGGACGGGCGACGCGTGGGGCGCCGGGGTCGGGGCGGAGCCCCGGGGCGTGGGGTTGGGGGTCGGGGCGGGCCCCGAAAGGGGGGATGGCCGGTGGGGGGCTTTCGCGCGGGGGGCCGCGGTGGCACCCTGGCGCTCATGGGGGCCCAGAGGTCGAACCACTCGAACCACCACCCGCGCCGCACGGCACACCGCACGGCATACCGCGCGCTGCCCATCCCACTGCTCGCCGCACTGGCGATCGGCGGCGCAACCGCCTGCGACCCCATCGGCGGCCTCAACTCCGCCGCCGTCGCCGTCACCACCGAGCAGACCGCGACGGCCGCCCTCGCGCACGAGCACGTCGACGTCAAGTGGCTCACCTGCAACGCCGTCCTCAACTCCGGCCCCAGCGCGACCCCTTCGGTGGCCGGCACCACCAAACAGGTCGCCGATGTGGACTGCCGGGGCGAGACCAAGGACGGCAAGCCGATCAGCGTCAAGGGAAAGGTCACCCAGGAGGTCGAGGGCCGCTGTGTGAAGGGCGACCTGACCGCCAAGGTGTCCGGCCGGACGGTCTTCCGCGCCAGTGTCCTGGGCAACTGCACCGCGCCCGCCCCGACGACGGGTCCCACGGCCCCCGCGCCCGGCGGCCGCCCCACCGTCACGGTGACCACGACCGTCACCGCCACCGTCACCGTCACGCCGTCCTTCCAGGGCAAGTAGGCCCGCCCCAGGTACGCCCACCGCACCCCGCGCTCCGCACCCCGCCCGAACGCGTTGAGTAGCATGCGGTTACCTGATCAACGCGACCAAGGAGGACCGGACCGTGGCCGGAGAGCCGCAGGCGGACTGCCTGTTCTGCAAAATCGTCTCGGGCGATGTCCCGGCGACCGTCGTGCGGGAGACCGACACGACCGTGGCCTTCCGCGACATCAACCCCCAGGCGCCAACCCACGTCCTGGTCATCCCGAAGGTCCACCACCCCGACGGCGCCTCCCTCGCCGCCGCCGAGCCGGCCATCGCCGCGGACGTGCTGCGCGAGGCCGGGGAGGTCGCCCGCGAGGAGAAGATCGACGGCACCGGCTACCGGATCGTGTTCAACACGGGCAGCGGCGCCGGCCAGACCGTCTTCCACGCGCACGCCCACGTCCTCGGAGGCCGCGGCCTCCAGTGGCCGCCCGGATAGCCACCCCCGGCCACCCCCGGCCACCCCCGGCCACCCCCGGCCGTCCCGACCGCCCCCCACCACTGCCACCCCGAACAGTGCGCACAGCAAGGCAACTCACCGTGTCCGTACGTGAATTGGTGGTGCTCGGCACCGCCAGCCAGGTCCCCACCCGGCACCGCAACCACAACGGTTACCTGCTGCGCTGGGACGGCGAGGGCATCCTCTTCGACCCGGGCGAGGGCACCCAGCGCCAGATGCTGCGGGCCGGGGTCGCCGCCCACGACATCAACCGGATCTGCGTCACGCACTTCCACGGCGACCACTCGCTCGGCCTGGCCGGGGTGATCCAGCGGATCAACCTCGACCGGGTGCCGCACCCGGTCACCGCGCACTACCCGCTCAGCGGCGAGCACTTCTTCGACCGGCTGCGGTACGCCACCGCCTACCGGGAGTCCGTCCCGCTCGGCCAGGAGCCGGTCGCGGGGGAGGGCGCGGTGCTGGCCACGACCGACGCGTACCGCCTTGAGGCCCGCAGGCTCTCGCACCCCGTGGAGTCGTACGGCTACCGGCTCGTCGAGCCCGACGGGCGGCGGATACTGCCCGAGCTGCTCGCCGAGCGCGGCATCAGGGGCCCCGACGTGGGCCGCCTCCAACGCGAGGGCGAGCTGAACGGCGTCGCCCTCGACGACGTCAGCGAGATCCGGCGCGGCCAGCGGTTCGCGTTCGTCATGGACACCCGGCTGTGCGACGGCGTCCACGAGCTCGCGGACGGCTGCGACATGCTGGTCATCGAGTCGACGTTCCTGGACGGGGACCTGCAACTGGCCGTCGACCACGGGCATCTGACGGCTGGTCAGGCCGCGGCGGTGGCCCGGGACGCGGGCGTACGCCATCTGGTCCTCACCCACTTCTCGCAGCGGTACTCCGACCCGGAGGAGTTCGAGCGGCAGGCCAGGGCCGCCGGATTCGAGGGCGAGCTGACCGTGGCCGCCGACCTCATCAGGGTCCCGGTCCCCAAGCGCACCACCTGAAGCACCGCACCGAGCACCACCCTAGGAAGCCCCCATGCCCCTCCCCGCTCCGCTCCCCACCCCGCTCCTCGCGCCCCTCCCCAAGGCCGAACTCCACCTCCACATCGAAGGCACCCTCGAACCCGAGCTGGCCTTCGAACTCGCCGCGCGCAACGGCGTCGAGCTGCCGTACGCCGACACCGAGGCACTCCGCAAGGCGTACCTCTTCGACGATCTCCAGTCCTTCCTGAACCTGTACTACTCGCTGATGACGGTGCTGCGGACCGAGGACGACTTCGCGGCGCTCGCCGACGCGTATCTGGCCCGCGCCGCGGCCCAGGGCGTGCGGCACGCCGAGATCTTCTTCGACCCGCAGGCGCACACGGCGCGCGGCATCTCCATCGGCACGGTCGTGGAGGGCCTGTGGCGCGCCCTGTCCACGAGCGAGGAACGCCACGGCGTCTCGACCCGGCTCATCATGTGCTTCCTGCGCGACGAGCCGGCCGAGTCCGCGCTGCTCACCCTTGAGGCGGCCCGGCCGTACCTGGACCGGATCACCGGCATCGGCCTCGACTCGGCGGAGGTCGGGCATCCGCCGGCCAAGTTCCGCGAGGTGTACGAGGCGGCCGCCGCGCTCGGCCTGCGCCGGGTCGCGCACGCGGGGGAGGAGGGGCCGCCCGCGTACATCACCGAGGCGCTGGATCTGCTCGGCGTGGAGCGGATCGACCACGGCCTGCGCGCCCTGGAGGACCCTGACCTGGTCGCCCGGCTGGTCCGCGACCGAGTGCCGCTCACGCTGTGCCCGCTGTCCAACGTGCGGCTGCGGGCGGTCGACGTCCTCGCGGAGCATCCGCTGCCGGCGATGATGGACGCGGGACTGTTGTGCACGGTCAACTCCGATGATCCCGCGTACTTCGGCGGGTACGTGGAGGACAACTTCCGCGCGGTGCGGGAGGCGTTGGGGCTTTCCCCGGAGCGGCTCCGGGAGCTGGCCCGCAACTCCTTCGAGGCGGCGTTCCTCGATGACGACGAGCCGCGTCGTGCGCGGTACCTCGCGGAGGTGGAGGCCTACGACTTCCCGGAGTCCTAGCCCCGGGTGACCACGCTTTCCTGGGGCTCCGCCCCGCCCCCCCGGTTCGGCTGCGGGGCGTGCGCGGCTGGTCGCGGGAGGCCGCGCGGCGGAGCCCCAGAGCGTCGCAGCGGCAAGGGGCGGGGTGGGAAGGGGCGGGGTGGGAAGGGCTCAGGACGCCAGGACCTTGCGGCGGCGTCTCGCCCGCGAGCGGATCGGGATCTCGGCCACCTCCTGCTCGGGCACGCCGATCTGCGGGAGCAGCGCCGCGGAGGCGGCCCCCCGCCCCGCGACCACCGCCGCGGGCATGCCGCCCCGCCGCCGGATGGACCCCGGCACCAACGGCCGTCCGGACGTGTGCAGGGCAACCGCCGTCATCGGCGCCGCGATGAGCAGCAGCAGCGCGCACAGCACGAGCCCCATGCCCCGGTACCCGGCGTACTCCGAGAGCAGACTTCCGGTGAGCGGCCCGCAGGCGACCCCGAGCGAGGACGCGGAGCCCGCGAGCACCGCCCAGCGTCCGCGCGGGTCGAGCGAGGCGGACAGGCCGATCAGATAGGACAGGACGACCGGGTAGAAGACGTTCCAGAGGATCTCTCCGGTCGCGAAGGACAGCAGTCCCCGTGCCGACGAACTCGCCACGATGCAGGCCGCGATGACCGCCGTACCCGCCCCGATCGGCACCGCACGGCCGAGCCGCGCGCCGAGCGCACCCGCGCCGAGCACCCCGAGCAGTCCCGCGCCGAGCCCGGCCGCGAAGACCATGCCGACGGTGACCTCGGTCAGCCCGGCCTGGGTGAGGCCGATCCGCCCGCTCACGCCCCACAGCGCGTTCTGCGCGAGGGACCAGCAGAGCATGGTCGCGGCCAGGACCGTGCCGGAGCGCCGGTGGGGAAGCCGTACGCCCGCCGCGACCTGGACGGTCTCCACCTGCGGAGCCGAACCGCAGGCGTCCGGGAGCCATCGTGTGGCGGGCCACACCAGGAGTGCCACGGCGGCGATGGAGGCCAGCGGGGTGGCGTGGCCGCTGCCGAGGTGAGGGATCGTCAGATAGAGCACGCCGGCCGTCGCGGACACGGAGAGCAGGCCGAGCGTGGAGGCCCGGTGGGGGTCGCGCTGGGCGGCGATGCCGGCCGCGGCGACCGCCGTGGCCGTACCGGAGCCGAGCCCGCCGACCATCGCGCCCGCCACGACGAGCGGGACCAGGGTGGTCAGGGCGGCGGCGCCGTACCCGGTGACGGCGAGGACGAGGCCGTAGCGGGCGAGGCGGCGCGGCCCGTGCTGTTCCACTCTGGAGGCGAGGGTGAAACCGGCCGTGGCCGAGCTCAACAGGAGGGCGGAGCCGACCAGTCCGGCTTCGGCGGGGGAGAGTCCGAGGCCGGCCGAGAGCCGGCCGACGACGGTGGGGAGGAGGTAGGCGGCGAGGTAACCGGCGGTGAAGACGGCGACCAGGGGCCAGGCGGCACGAGGGCGTGCGGACATGGGCGTTCCAAGGAACAGTGCCCGTGGGGCAGAGAGGTCAAAGAGGGGGGATGCGCCCGGTGTTGTACGGGATCGCGAGGCCAATTTGTATCAAGCGTCCCGAGGACACGAAAAGTCAGGACGGAGTGATCTGGGTCACGTTTCGTTTGTCCTGGGATTCGCCGGGTAGAAGAGCGAATTTCGCGGAGGGGGAGGGGAGTTGGGGCCGGGTGGCGGGAGAGCGTGACCCTTGACGGTGATCGTTCACATATCTAGTCTCGATTTGCGTTGATGGATGAGTGAGCGGCCGGACGGATGGACGGGACCCCATGGATCGAGCTGCCTCCGAAGGTGTGCGACGGATCGCCGGGGTGCGGCTCACCCCCGTCCTCGTCAGCGACCCCCCGCTCCTCAACGTCCAGGGCGTGCACCAGCCCTACACGCCCCGTCTGATCGTCGAGGTCGTCACGGACGCGGGGGTGACCGGCATCGGCGAGACGTACGGCGACACCAAGTACCTCGAACTGGCCCGCCCGTACGCCGAGGCGCTGGTCGGCCATGACCTCGCCGACCTCAACGGACTGTTCACATCCATGGACGACATCGCGGTCGACGCCTCCCGGATCGATGCCTCGGTGGGCGTCGGCGGGCTGCGCGGCGCCCAGACCGCCGACAAGCTGCGCCTGTCCGTCGTCTCCGCCTTCGAGGTGGCCTGCCTGGACGCGCTGGGCAGGATCCACGGCGTACCCGTGCACACCCTGCTCGGCGGCAAGGTCCGCGACGCCGTGGAGTACAGCGCGTACCTCTTCTACCGCTGGGCCGAACACCCGGGCGGCGCGGGCGAGAAGGACTCCTGGGGCGCGGCGCTCGACCCCGCGGGGATCGTCGGGCAGGCCCGCCGTTTCGTGCGCGCGTACGGCTTCCGCTCCTTCAAGCTCAAGGGCGGCGTCTTCCCGCCCGAGCAGGAGGTCGCCGCGATCCGCGCCCTGGCCGCCGCCTTCCCCGGCCACCCGCTCCGGCTCGACCCCAACGGCGGCTGGACACCGGAGACCTCGCTGCGGGTGGCCGCCGAACTCGCCGACGTACTCGAATACCTGGAGGACCCGGCGCCGGGCACGGCCGCCATGGCCGAGGTGTCCCGGGGCGCCTCGGTGCCGCTCGCCACCAACATGTGCGTGACGACGTTCCCCGAGATCCGCGAGGCCTTCCTGAGCGACGCCGTGCAGGTCGTCCTGTCCGACCACCACTACTGGGGCGGTCTGCGCAACACGCGTGAACTCGCCGCGATCTGCCGGGTGTTCGGGGTGGGCCTGTCCATGCACTCCAATACCCACCTGGGGATCAGCCTCGCCGCGATGACCCACGTCGCGGCGACCGTCCCCAACCTCAACCACGCCTGCGACAGCCACTACCCGTGGCAGACGGAGGACGTGATCACCGTCCGGCACGCGTTCCGCGACGGACGCCTTGCGGTGTCCGACGCCCCCGGCCTCGGCGTCGAGCTCGACCGCACCGAACTGGCCCGGCTGCACCGGCGCTGGCTCGACGACGACGGCGCCCTGCGCGACCGCGACGACGCGGCCGCGATGCGGCGGGCACCGGAGTACGCCGACTGGACGGCTCCGGCACTTCCGCGCTGGTAGCGGCACCGCGGCGGCCCTTCTCCGGTGCGCATCGGGCAGACTTGCCAGATCTGTACGCGAACGGAGAGCCCGCCGTGACGACACCAGACAGCAGAGAGCAGCCGTCCCACCCGCACCACGAGCCCCGGCTGCCTGGCCCCGGACACGCGCCCGAGCCCGTGCCCGAGCCCGCCGAGTGGAACCCGCATCGCCGTGCCCCGGGCGCCGAGCCGCGACGGTCCTCACGGGTCGACCCGCTCGACGGGCTGCGCGACCCGCGCGATCCGCCCTGCGACGTCTTCCTCACCGGCACGGTCTTCCTCGACATCATCTTCACCGGGCTCGACTCGGCACCGGTGCGCGGCACCGAGTCCTGGGCCCGCGGCATGGGTTCGAGCCCCGGCGGCGTCGCCAACATGGCCACCGCGCTCGCCCGCCTGGGCCTGCGCACCTCGCTGGCCGCGGCCTTCGGCGACGACCACTACGGCGAGTACTGCTGGGACGCGCTCGAACAGGGCGAGGGCATCGATCTGTCGCTGTCGCGGACCGTGTCCGGCTGGCACTCCCCGGTCACCGTCTCGATGGCGTACGAGGGCGAGCGCACGATGGTCACCCACGGGCACGAGGCACCCCACGAACTGTCCGCGCCCAACGGGCCGCCCCGGGCCCGCGCCGCCGTCGCCTCGCTGGTGCCGGGCCGGCGCGAGGGCTGGATCGAGGACGCGGCGCGCTCGGGTGCGCGGATCTTCGCGGACGTCGGCTGGGACGACACCGGCCGCTGGGACCTCGCGGGACTGCCCGAGCTCGAACACTGCGAGGCGTTCCTGCCCAACGCCGCCGAGGCGATGCGCTACACCCGCACCGACTGCCCGCGGGCCGCGGCGCGCGCGCTGGCCGAGAAGGTGCCGCTCGCGGTCGTGACGCTGGGCTCCGAGGGGGCGTACGCGGTGGACGGCGCGACGGGGGAGACGGCGGACGTCCCGGCCATCGAGGTGGAGGCCCTCGACCCGACCGGAGCCGGCGACGTCTTCGTGGCCGGCTTCGTCACCGGCACCCTGGCGGGCTGGCCGCTCGCCGACCGCCTCGCCTTCGCGGGGCTGACGGCGGCCCTCTCGGTCCAGGAGTTCGGGGGATCGCTCTCGGCGCCGGGCTGGGCGGAGGTGGCCAGCTGGTGGGAGCGCGTACGGACCCTGCCCGACCAGGACCCGGCGGCCCTGCGCCGCTACGCCTTCCTCTCCGCCCTGCTCCCCGGCGCGGCCCGCACCTGGCCCCTGCGCCGAGCCCTCCCGACCCTGGGCTTCCGCCACCCGGCGTAACGCCTGCGGCGCGGGTCCCAGGGGCGGCGCCCCGGGGACGCCGTCCGCAGACGGAGGGGGGACGGGGCCACCCAGGACCCAGGGGCTGAGGGCACCCAGGACCCAGGACCCGGGGGGCGGGCGCCCGCCCCCCCGGGGCTCGGGGCGCCACCCCCGAAAACCACGCGGGGTGGAAAACCTCTCGGCGCGCCGCACGGCAAGTCGTACGCTTGGTATCCCAGAGGCTCTCGAACAGCGAGGACCCTGCAACGGGAGGTATGTGCAGGCCCCAGAGCCGGCCCATGACTCAGACACCCACACAACCGCAGGCGCACGCCCAGATCACCATTCCGGCCAAGCACCCCATGGTGACCGTCCTGGGTTCGAGCGACTCCCTGCTGCGCGTGATCGAGAAGGCCTTCCCGTCGGCCGACATCCACGTACGGGGCAATGTGATCAGCGCCGTGGGGGACGCGACGGAAGTCGCCCTCATCCAGCGACTGTTCGACGAGATGATGCTGGTGCTCCGCACCGGGCAGTCGATGACGGAGGACGCAGTGGAACGCTCGATCGCCATGCTCCGTGCGAGCGGCAACGGCAACGGCAGGGCGAACGGCAGCCAGGCCGACGGCAACGGACACGGCGAGACGCCGGCCGAGGTGCTCACGCAGAACATCCTCTCCAGCCGCGGCCGCACCATCCGCCCCAAGACCCTCAACCAGAAGCGGTACGTCGACGCGATCGACAAGCACACGATCGTCTTCGGTATCGGCCCCGCCGGTACCGGAAAGACCTACCTCGCCATGGCCAAGGCGGTCCAGGCCCTCCAGTCCAAGCAGGTCACCCGGATCATCCTGACCCGGCCCGCGGTGGAGGCCGGCGAGCGCCTCGGCTTCCTGCCCGGCACGCTCTACGAGAAGATCGACCCGTATCTGCGCCCGCTGTACGACGCCCTGCACGACATGCTCGACCCCGACTCGATCCCGCGCCTGATGGCGGCGGGCACGATCGAGGTCGCCCCGCTGGCGTACATGCGCGGCCGCACCCTCAACGACGCGTTCATCATCCTCGACGAGGCGCAGAACACCAGCGCCGAGCAGATGAAGATGTTCCTGACCAGGCTCGGCTTCGACTCGAAGATCGTCATCACCGGTGACGTCACCCAGGTCGACCTGCCGAACGGCACGAAGAGCGGTCTGCGCCAGGTCCAGGACATCCTGGACGGCGTCGACGACGTGCACTTCTCCCGGCTCACCTCGCAGGATGTCGTACGGCACAAGCTCGTCGGCCGTATCGTCGACGCGTACGAGCAGTACGACAGCCGCCAGGACCAGGAAGGTCGCGGCGGCCGAAACGGGAAGTAGAGCAGAGCGCACCATGTCGATCGACGTCAACAACGAGTCCGGAACCGAGGTCGACGAGCAGGCGATCCTCGACATCGCCCGCTACGCGCTCACGCGGATGCGGATCCACCCGCTCTCCGAACTCTCGGTGATCGTCGTGGACGCCGAGGCCATGGAGCAGCTGCACATCCAGTGGATGGACCTGCCGGGCCCGACCGATGTCATGTCCTTCCCGATGGACGAGCTGCGTCCGCCGTCGAAGGACGACGAGGAGCCCCCGCAGGGGCTCCTCGGTGACATCGTGCTGTGCCCCGAGGTCGCCAAGAAGCAGGGCGAGGACGCCGAGACGCAGCACTCCATGGACGAGGAGCTCCAGCTCCTCACCGTCCACGGCGTGCTGCACCTGCTCGGCTACGACCACGAGGAGCCGGACGAGAAGGCCGAGATGTTCGGCCTCCAGGCGGCCATCGTCGACGGCTGGCGTGCGGAGAAGGGCCTGACCGGTCCCTCCCCGGCGCCGACCGTCTCATGACCGGTCAGCTGATCGCGGGCGCCGTCGCCCTGGTCGTCGTGGCCTGGCTCGCGGCCTGCGCCGAGGCCGGCCTCGCCCGCATCTCCTCCTTCCGCGCGGCCGAAGCGGTCCGCACCGGCCGGCGCGGCAGCGCCAAGCTCGCCCAGATCGCCTCCGACCCCACCCGCTACCTCAACGTCGCCCTGCTCGTGCGGGTCGCCTGCGAGATGGCGGCGGGCGTCCTCGTCACGTACGTGTGCCTGGAGGAGTTCGGCGAGACGTGGGCCGCGCTGCTCGTGGCCATCGCCGTGATGGTCCTCGTGTCGTACGTCGCCGTCGGCGTCTCGCCCCGCACCATCGGCCGCCAGCACCCGCTCAACACCGCGACGGCCGCCGCGTACGTGCTGCTGCCGCTGGCCAGGATCATGGGGCCGATCCCGCAGCTCCTGATCCTGCTCGGCAACGCGCTCACCCCCGGAAAGGGCTTCCGCAAGGGGCCGTTCGCCTCCGAGGCCGAGCTGCGGGCCATGGTCGACCTCGCCGAGGCGGAGTCCTTGATCGAGGACGACGAGCGCCGCATGGTGCACTCGGTGTTCGAGCTGGGGGACACCCTGGTGCGCGAGGTCATGGTGCCGCGCACCGACCTCGTCTGCATCGAGCGCTACAAGACGATCCGCCAGGCCCTCACCCTCGCGCTGCGCTCGGGGTTCTCGCGCATCCCGGTGACCGGCGAGAACGAGGACGACATCGTCGGCATCGTCTACCTGAAGGACCTGGTCCGCAAGACGCACATCAACCGGGACTCCGAGGCCGACCTGGTCTCCACCGCGATGCGCCCCGCCGCCTTCGTGCCCGACACCAAGAACGCGGGCGACCTGCTGCGCGAGATGCAGCAGCAGCGCAGCCACGTCGCGGTCGTCATCGACGAGTACGGCGGCACCGCCGGCATCGTCACCATCGAGGACATCCTGGAGGAGATCGTCGGCGAGATCACCGACGAGTACGACCGCGAACTGCCGCCCGTCACCGAGCTCGCGGACGGCTGCTTCCGGGTCACCGCCCGGCTCGACATCGGCGACCTGGGCGAGCTGTTCGGCTTCGACGAGTTCGACGACGAGGACGTGGAGACCGTCGGCGGGCTGCTCGCCAAATCGCTCGGCCGGGTGCCGATCGCCGGGGCCACGGCCGTGGTCGAACTGCCCGACGCCCGCAGGCTGCGGCTGACCGCCGAGTCCCCGGCCGGCCGCCGCAACAAGATCGTCACGGTGCTCGTGGAGCCGACCAAGGACGAAGAGGACGAGGAGGACGTGGCGTGACACCGAAGCAACTGCGGGCGTTCTGCCTGGAGTTCAACGCCGTGACCGAGGAGTTCCCGTTCAACCCGGAGACCTCCGTCTTCAAGGTGCTCGGCAAGATCTTCGCGCTCACCTCCCTCGACGGGAAGCCGCTCACGGTCAACCTCAAGTGCGACCCGGACGACGCGGTCAGGCTCCGCGAGGAGCACCCCGCGATCGTGCCCGGCTACCACATGAACAAGCGGCACTGGAACACCGTGAACACGGCCGAGCTCCCGGACCGGCTGGTCCGGGAACTCATCGAGGACTCGTACGACCTGGTGGTCGCCGGCCTGCCGAAGGCCGAACGCCTCCGGCTAGACCGGGCCTGAACCGCCCGGGCATGAGCCACCCGGGCCTGAACCGCCCGGCCCGGGATCAACGGGCCGGAGCGGGCGCGGCCCGGCCGCCGGGGGCACTAGGCCTTCCCGCGACCGGGGCCGCGACCGGGGCCGCGACCGAGGCCGACCGCGATCAGGGCGGCCGCCGCCACCACGATCACCGCGTCGATCGCGAGAACCGTGCGCACCCCGTCGAACAGCGAGCCCTGCGTGGTGGCGAGCACACCGAGCAGCGGGATGCCGACGGT
Source organism: Streptomyces sp. NPDC006691 (assembly GCF_042869955.1). Taxonomy (NCBI): domain Bacteria; kingdom Bacillati; phylum Actinomycetota; class Actinomycetes; order Kitasatosporales; family Streptomycetaceae; genus Streptomyces; species Streptomyces sp. NPDC006691. The sequence goes on along the minus strand of NZ_JBIAGW010000003.1, from coordinate 417,466 downwards.
CAGGCCGACCTGCTGAGTGGTGGTGACGAGACCTGTCGCCAGGCCCTGCTCCTCGTCCGGCACCCCGCTGGTCACGGTCACCCCGTACGAGATGATCGCGCCGAGGTGGCACATGCTGGCCAGCGAGACGGCGACGGTGGCGAGCAGGGCGCCCGCGTGGGTGCCGAGCCCCAACAGGGCTGCTACGAAGGCCCCTTGGCCGAGCAGCGAGACGGCCAGCACGCGCCGGGAGCCGAAGCGCCCGATCAGCCGGGCCGCGTACGTACCGGCGACGGCCGACGCCAGGCCCTGGATCCCGAAGACCAGGCCGGTCTCGAAGGACGAGAGGCCGAGGGTCTCCTGGAGGTAGAGGGTCAGCACGAAGACGACCGTCGACATCATCGAGAAGGTGACCAGACCGCCCAGGTTGCCCCAGGCCACCGTGCGGCGCTTCAGCATCGGCAACGAGACCAGCGGCGCCGACGCCTTCGACTCGACGACCACGAACGCGGCGAGCAGGGCGATGCCGACGAGCAGGGTGCCCCACACGTCCGCGCCGCCGAAGCCGCGCTGGGCCGCCGTCGACAGGGCGTAGATCACCGCGAGCAGCCCACCGGTGACGGTGACGGCACCGGGCACGTCCAGGCGCGGCCGCTCGGGGGTGCGGGACTCGGGCAGCAGCCCGGGGGCCAGGGCCAGGACGACGATCGCGAAGGCCACGAGCAGACCCATCGTCGAGCGCCAGCCGAGCGTGTCGGTCATGACGCCGCCGAGCACCATGCCGATGGTGAAGCCCAGCGACAGCAGCGTGCCGGAGATGCCGAGCGCCTTGTCGCGCAGCGGGCCCTCGGGGAACGTCGTGGTCAGCAGGGACATGCCGGTCGGCACGATGACGGCCGCGCCGAGACCTTGCAGGGCGCGCCCGGACAGGAAGGACGCCGGGTCCCAGGCGAGGGTGGCGAGCAGGGAGGCCGCGCCGAACAGGGCGAGGCCGGTCAGGAACAGCTTCTTGCGGCCGAAGAGGTCGGCGATGCGGCCGAACAGGAGCAGGAAGCCGCCCGAGGGCAGCGCGAACGCGGTGACCGCCCATTGCAGGGCCGACTGGCCGAGCCCCAGGTCCCTGCCGAGCGCGGGCAGCGCCACGTTCAGTACGGAGAAGTCCAGCGCCACCATGAACTGGGCGGCGCAGAGCACGAAGAGGACCAGCTTGGCCCGGCCGCTGAGCCGGGCGGCCGCGGGGGAACCGGGTGCGGAATCTCCTCGCGGACCGGGAGTGGGGGCCGCCGTCTCGGGGCCGGTGGTTGTCGTCGTCGTATCGATCGCCATGGCCACACCTTCGTGGTCCGGGAATGGCCGTGGAGAGTGGGAACTTATCCTGTTGGTGGCAGCACCAGGCAGCCGACAGGGGGATTTCGTGGCTACACCGATCGACCGGCACCGGCGCAGTGAGCTGCGCGAGTTCCTGATGAGCAGGCGCGCGCGGATCACCCCGACGCAGGCGGGACTGCCCGACGGCGGGGCCCGGCGCCGCACGCCCGGACTGCGCCGCGAGGAGGTCGCGGTGCTCGCGGGGGTGGGGGTCTCCTGGTACCAGTGGCTGGAGCAGGGCCGCGACATCACGGTCTCCCCGCAGGTCCTGGACGCGGTCGGCCGGGTGCTCCAGCTGACCAGCGCCGAGCGCCGCCACCTGTACGTGCTCGCCGGGCTCAACCCGCCCGCCCCGGAGGTCGATCCGGCCAACGCCGACATGTGCCACGGGCTCCAGCGTCTGATCGATGCCTGGATGCCGTTCCCCGCGCACATCATGGACGCGTACTGGAACACGGTCATGTACAACGAGTCGGCCGCGCTCGTCCTCGGGATGCGTCCCGAGATCGTGCAGAACTGCCTGATCGCGTTCTTCACCGACCCCATCTACCGTGCCCGCGCCCGGCGTTGGGACGAGATCGCCTGCAACGTCGTCGCGCAGTTCCGCGCGGCCTGCTCCGAGCACCCCGACGACGAGGGCTTCCAGGCGGTGGTCGAGCAGGCGAAGGAGCTCAGCCCCGAGTTCGTCGAGCTGTGGGAGCGCCGCGACGTCCAGGCCGGCGGCCAGCTCCGCAAGGAGATGGAGCACCCGCTCGTGGGCGCCCTGCACGTCGAGTCCACCCAACTGCGCGTCCCGGCCCGCCCGGACCTGGTGATCGTGCTGCACACCCCGCTCCCGGACACGGGCACGGCGGAGAAACTGGAATGGCTGACCTCGCCGGAGGGGCGGCGGGGATCGATGTATCCGATCGCCGGCTGAGGAACGCGACCGCAGTGGTCCGGTGCCCGTCACATACGGTCGACGGGCACAGGCCCCGGGCGCCTCGGGCGCCTCGGGTGCCTCGGGTGCCTCGGGTGCCTCGGGTGCCTCGGGCGGCGCCAAGGGGTCGGTCACCGAGGCCCAGCTCAAGGCGGCCCTGCTGACCGAGAAGGACGTTCCGGCGGACTGGAAGGCGGGCCCGGGCACCGGTGGCCTCACCTTCGGCAAGGCCGCCAAGCCCGAGTGCCAGAAGCTCATGCAGCTGATGCAGAGCGAGGCCGCCCCGATGGGTGCCGCGACCCGGCGGACGGCCGACTTCGAGTACGGCCTCCAGCAGGTCTTCGGCTTCGACGGCGACAAGGCCGCCGGGTACCTCAAGGGCTTCGAGGCCACCCTCACCCAGTGCGCCACCTTCACCGTCGACGTGGAGGGCGAGAAGTACCCCGTCACCGTGAAGCCGCTGCCGGTGGACAAGGCGGGGGCCGAGGCGCACGGCTACGAGCTGGTCGTGGACATGGGTCCGATCAAGATGGGCTTCCACAACTACGTGGTCCGCAAGGGAGGCGCGCTGAGCGCGCTCACCGCGAAGGGGAAGCAGGCGGTCGGCATCCCGGCGGCGCAGGACCAGGCCGTCACGGGCACCGTCGCCAAGAAGCTGGACCAGGCGGTCCAGGGCTGAGCCCCCGCATCCGTCGGCCCCGGGCAGTCCTTATGCTCGGGGCATGACTGAGAGCACCGCACTCGACCCCGAGGACCGCAAGATCATCACGCTCGCGCGCAGCGCGCGGGCCCGCAACGGGGTGCCCGAGGGCGCGGCCGTACGCGACGAGACGGGCCGCACGTACGTGGCCGGTACGGTCGAGCTCCCCTCCCTGAAGCTTTCCGCGCTCCGGACCGCGGTGGCCATGGCGGTGGCGAGCGGGGCGGAGTCGTTGGAGGCGGCGGCGGTGGTGACGGAGGCGGGGGTCTTGGCGGAGGCGGATGTGGCGGCCGTACGGGACCTGGGTCCCGCCGCGCCCATCCTGCTCGCGGCCCCCGACGGCTCCGTGCAACCCCCCCGCCCCTGACGCTGGCCCCCTCGGGGCTCCGCCCCGGGCCCCGGGGGGTTTGCCCACCCACCCACCCGTGCGGCCGGGTTGATGGGTTCAGCCCCTGGGGCTGCGCCCCAGACCCCCTTGGAGGGGCTCCGCCCCTCGAACCCCGGGCGGGGGCTGCGCCCCAGACCCCCTTGGAGGGGCTCCGCCCCTCGAACCCCGGGCGGGGGCTGCGCCCCCTGCACCCCCGTTCGCGCCTTAAGGGCGCTCGTCCTCAAACGCCGGACGGGCTGAAGATGCCCGATGCGGGCCAGCACCGGGATGGCTAGGGGCGCGGGGAACTGCGCGAGAAGCGACCGCGGCCTGTGGACGAGGACGGGGTTAAGGGGCGCGGGGAACTGCGCGAGAGGCGACCGCGGTCCGCGGACGAGATCGGGGTTGAGGGGCGCGGGGAACTGCGCGACGAGCCACGCACGGTCCGCGGACGAGATCGGCGTTACGGGGCGCGGGGAACTGCGCGAGAAGCGACCGCGGTCCGCGGACGGGATCGGGGTTGAGGGGCGCGGGGAACTGCGCGACGAGCCACGCACGGTGCGAGGCCGAGAACGGGGTGGGGGCGCGGGGCACTGCGTGAGCACCCCGCACGGTGCGAGGCCGGACGGATCAGGGGTGCGGGGAACTGCGCGGAACCCGTTACAGGCAACCGCACCCCACCCACCCGGCGTTAAGAATCAACGCGGCGGCCCTTGTAATCCAAAGCCACCCGCGCATCAATGGACGACAGTCGATCCGACGACCCGTCAGATACGCGGGACGGACCGGCACGGGGTGCAGAGCCGCAGCCCCGCACCGGAGTCGGACCCACTCCCTCCGCGCAAGCGAAAGCACAACGCACCAGCATCAGCACCGCTCCGCACCGCACCGCACCGCACAACACCACCCCGCCCCCGCAGAGCCATGCCCGCACGCCCGCGCACCCGTGCGCGTGGGCCGCGGGGGCCGCTGCGCGGTCGTGTGTCGACGACGTCGATGACGTCGAGACGCGGCAGACGATCAACTCCCGTCAAGGGAAGGGGAATCATGCGTAAGAGCACCAGCAGGCCGGTCGCGCGGGCCGCACTCGCGGTGGGGGCGGTGGCCGTGGCGGGCCTCGCCTTCGCGCCGAGCGCCGCCGCCGTCACCCCCACCACGGCGACCGCCACGTACGACTGCGGAACCTGGGGCGGGGGCGGCGCCACCCTCACCGCCACCCAGAGCGGCACCGCCGCGACCATCACGCTGACCTCGGCCGTCACCACCCCGGTCGCCGTCGGCGCCAATCAGATCAGCGCGACCCTGACCCTCGCCAAGGGCGGCGGCGGCACCAGGGTGTTCAGCGGCAAGGCCAACCCCGCCCTGCCCGCGGGCAGTTCGGTCAAGATCGGCCCGCTGAACGGCACCGTCGCCGCCGGCGACAGCCTCAACTCGTACTTCGCCGGCACCGCCCTGAAGATGGTGATCTTCGGCGTCACGGTGAACTGCGACGCGACGACCTCCCAGTCGCCGGGCCCGTTCGTCTTCTGATCCGCCACCGCTCACCACCAGATATCGCTTCACGCGCGACGAGCCGGTGCCGTCCCGGGCGGCGCCGGCTCCCGCGCGCCCCGGCACATAGGCACATCGGCACATCGGCACAAGACCTGAAATGCCGTTCTCCGCCAGGATCTTGACAGTATCTGATGGGTCATCAGTCAATGCGGCGGGATGCCATTGACTTCTTTTCGCCCCGAGCCGTCAATGGCCCCTGCCGGCGCAGCCGAGCCGCGCTGTGCCACTTCAGGAACACTTCAGGAAGGGGGGCAAGCCCATGTCGGAACGTCGAAGACGGCGTCTGGCCGCCGTGCTGGGGGCGGTCGCACTCGCCGCCGGGACCGGCGCGCTCGCCGCACCCGCGAGCGCACTGGCCGCGACGCCCGTCGATTTCGCCACGCACTGCATCCCGCCGGCCATCGCCGGCATCCCGCCCATCGACGGCACCACGAACGCGACCGTCACCGTCGACAACGCGGCACCCAAGGTCGGCGACAAGGTCACCGTCACCTACACGGTGAACAAGCCCGCCGCCAGCAACCCCGTCGACATCGCCCTGCCCGCCGACATCATGACCCCGACCGGCAAGGTCGTCCTCGCGGGCGCCCAGACCGGCACCGTGGACGTGACCGGCCCCAAGAAGAACGCCCCGGTGCCCGGCAAGGGCGCGTTCCCGGCGTTCTCCATGAGCGGCAGCTTCACCGCCACCAAGGCCGGTGCGATCACCCTCTCGCCCGGCGACTACAACATCCACACCAGCTACATCATGGAGCTGGACACCCCCTGCACCGTCACCAATCCCCCCGCGCCCGTCTCCGAGACGGTCAATGCCACGGACGGCGGCGGACAGGTCAACCAGCGCGCCATCACGGCCGACCCGGCCTCCGGCAACGCCGGTGACCGCACGACGGTCAGCGGGTCCAAGTTCACTCCGAACGCGGACGTCACCGTCGCGGGCTGGAACGGCACCGCCACCACCGCCGACAAGATCACCTTCAAGGCGGACGCCAACGGCGATTTCACCGCCCGGCCGAAGATCACGGACCCGGCGACCACCGGGATCGTGGCCTACGAAGGGGCGGCCTGGGACCCGGCGAACGGCGCGGGCCCGGTGGCGTACACGGTCAACAGCGGGCCCCCGCCCACCGGGCCGAGCCAGAAGCTCAACACCTCGGTGAACGCGGGTACGTTGGCGATGACCCAGGCCGGTGACAGCGTCGACCTCCAGGCCGTCGACTTCGGCAAGGGCGGTGCCTCCACCGGCGATCTCCAGACGGTGACGGTCCAGGACTTCCGCGGCGGCCCGGCGGGTTGGTCCCTCACCGGCAAGGTCACCGACTTCACCGGACCCGCCGGATCCATCGACGCGGGCAGACTCGGCTGGACCCCGGCCTGCTCCGCCAAGGCGGGCTCCCCGTCCGTCTGCGCGCCCGGCTCGGCAGGCAGCGTGGGCAGCGCGGGCGCGACCCTCGCCTCCACGCCGAACGCCGCGCTCACCGGCGGCGAGTTCACCGTGGACGCGAAGCTCTCGCTCGACGTGCCGGCGTTCACCGCGCCCGGCGCCTACAGCGGCGTACTGACCCTCACCCTCACCTGATGTCCACCCGTGGGCCGGGCGCGCACCCGGCCGGCCCACCCGTCCCCGGGGGTCCCGCACCGTGCGCAAGCCGTCCGCACTCCTCCCGACCGTCGTGCTCGCCCTGCTCATCCCGCTCGCCGCGCTCACCGCGCCCGTGGCGCACGCCGCCGACAACGGCAACTGGTCCGTTTTTCCCGCGAGTTCGGGCACGGGCGCCCAGCGTCCGTACTTCTATCTCTCCGCCAACCCCGGAACCACCCTGGACGACAAGGTCACCGTCGCCAACAAGACCTCGGCGCCGCTGACCTTCCGGCTGTACGGGGCCGACGCGTACAACACCGAGCGCGACGGGGGCTTCGCCGTCCGCACCGAGAAGGAGCGGCAGACGGGGGTGGGGGCCTGGACGAAGCCGGCCCGGACCTCGGTCACCGTCCCGGCCCGGTCCTCGGTCACCGTGCCCTTCACGCTCGCCGTGCCGCCGGACGCCGAGCCGGGCGATCACGTGGGGGCGCTCGTCGCCCTCGACGACCGGGTCGCGCCCGGGCCCGCCGCGGACGGGAAGGTCGCGGTCGGCATCCAGCAGGCGGTCGGCGCGCGGGTCTATCTGCGGGTCGGCGGGCCCACCGTGCCCGCGCTCGCCGTCGAGAACGTCTCGCTCTCCCAGCACCGGCCACTGGTGCCCGGCGTGGGGGCGAGCCGTACGGACATCACGTACACGCTGCACAACCGGGGCAACGTGACCCTGAACCCGGCGGTCCGGCTGAGCGCGACCGGGCTCTTCGGCCGTACGCTGCTCGGCCGGGGCCTGACGAAGGTGCCGTCGGAGCTGTTGCCCGGGCAGCGGGTCACGCTCACCGAAGCGTGGCGGGGTTCGCCCCAACTGGACTGGGGCGACGTCACGTTGACCGCGACGGCGAAGGGGACGTCGGGCTCGGGCGGGGCGTCGTTCCTGGCCCTGCCCTGGCTGGCCCTGGCGATCCTGCTGGCGGCGGCCCTGACCTTCACGGCCCACCGCGTACTGCGCCACCGAGCGGCTGCCCACCCCTAGGGTCCCCCCCCCAGCCCGGACCGGGCCGTGCGCGCGGTTCCCCGCGCCCCTGAAACCCGTCGTCGGCCTCGCGCCGTGCCGCTTCTCGCGCCGTCCCCCGCACCCCTGGCCGTACCGGTACGGGGGCACCTACAGCCCGTCCGGCGGGGGCATGGGCGGCGCGGCGCGCAGGATCGGGGAGAATGGCGGCATGAGCGCTCGTACCCCTGCCGCCGACACCCCCGCAGCCCCCACCCACCGGGCCGGCTTCGCCTGCTTCGTCGGCCGCCCCAACGCGGGCAAGTCCACCCTCACGAACGCTCTGGTCGGGCAGAAGGTGGCCATCACCTCCAACCGCCCGCAGACCACCCGGCACACCGTGCGCGGCATCGTGCACCGCCCGGAAGCCCAGCTGATCCTGGTCGACACCCCGGGCCTCCACAAGCCGCGCACCCTGCTCGGCGAACGCCTCAACGACGTCGTCCGCACCACCTGGGCCGAGGTCGACGTGATCGGCTTCTGCCTGCCCGCCGACCAGAAGCTCGGCCCCGGTGACAAGTTCATCGCCAAGGAACTCGCCGGGATCAAGAAGACCCCCAAGATCGCGATCGTCACCAAGACGGACCTGGTCGACTCCAAGACCCTGGCCGAGCAGCTCATCGCCGTCGACCAGCTCTCCAAGGAGCTCGGCTTCGAGTGGGCGCAGATCGTGCCGGTCTCGGCGGTCGGCGACCAGCAGGTCCAGCTCGTGGCGGACCTGATCATCCCGCTGCTCCCCGAGAGCCCCCCGCTCTACCCCGAGGGCGACCTGACCGACGAGCCCGAGCAGGTCATGGTCGCCGAGCTGATCCGCGAGGCCGCCCTGGAAGGCGTACGCGACGAGCTGCCGCACTCCATCGCCGTCGTCGTGGAGGAGATGATCCCGCGCGAGGACCGCCCCGCCGACAAGCCGCTCCTGGACATCCACGCCAACGTCTACATCGAGCGCCCCAGCCAGAAGGGCATCATCATCGGCCCCAAGGGCAAGCGCCTGAAGGAGGTCGGCATGAAGTCCCGCAAGCACATCGAGGCACTGCTCGGCACGCCCGTCTTCCTCGACCTGCACGTCAAGGTCGCCAAGGACTGGCAGCGCGACCCCAAGCAGCTGCGCAAGCTCGGCTTCTGAGCCCCGCGCGTCCCGGTCCCGGTACGCACACACCGACCCCCGCCGTGTGAAGCCCGCGGCGGGGGTCGGTGCATACGGAGCCGGGACGAGCCGGGCGACGGTCAGGGTCGGGGTCAGGAGACCTTCGGGGCGCAGCGCATGCCGATGTAGCAGCAGGGCGTGCCGTCCGGCAGGGTGGCGAACACGACCGGCATCCAGTCCGCGCTGTACGCGCCCGAGCCGGCCCCCGCGAACACCGTGTCCGTCACCGCCACCAGGTCCATCTCCAGCGGCGGAGAGAAGTCCTTCATGCCGCCGACGAACTCGTACACCAGGTGCGGCCTGCCGTCCTGCTGCTCGGAGACGGTGATGCGGACGCCCTCGCGCTCGTACGCCCCGGTCAGCGGCGCGAAGTCCACCGCGACCGGCTCGGCGGGCGGCTCGAAGGGGGCGGGCATGCGGACGCCGGCCAGCTCGCCGAGCAGTTCGGTGAAGAGCTCCTCGTAGAGGCGGCGCGCGTCGCCGCCGTTGGTGAGCAGCACGAGCGCGAGGCCCGCGCCCGGCACCACCCGCAGGAAGCCGTACTGCCCGATCGACGCGCCGTCGTGGCCGAAGCCCTGCACGCCGTTCCAGTCGTACAGCGTCCAGCCGAGCCCCCAGCCGTCCGCGTGGACGGTCCACTTGTCGGGGGAGTCGACCTCGCGGGCCTGCATCGCGGCGACGCCCGCCGGGGAGAGCAGTCGGGTCCCGTCGGGGGCGGTGCCGCCCGCGAGGTGCATCCGCGCGAACCGGGCCACGTCCCCCGCGCTGGCGATGACCCGGCCGTACGGGCCGGCCGAGCGCGGCATGAGGTCCCAGGCCGGGGCGGGCTCGGGGTCCTTGCCGTACTCGCCGAGGTGTCCCATCGCGGCCCGGAACCGGAGCGCCTCCTCGGGCAGCGTCATCGTCTCGGTCAGGCCGAGGGGGGTCAGCAGCAGGTCCTTGAGAGCCTGGTCCCACGTCGTGCCGTGCAGCACCTCCACGATCCGGCCCAGCACATTGAAGCCGAGGCTGCTGTACGAGCAGGCGCTGCCGGACGGGCAGTCGAGCGCGACGCCCTTCGCGGCGTCGACGTAGCGCTCGACACAGTCGTCGCCCCGGCCCGAGTCATAGGTGAAGTCGCAGGTCAGGCCGCTGGTGTGGGAGAGCAGCTGCCGGGGCGTGATGGTGCGGCTCGCCGCTTCGTCGGCAACGGTGAAGTCGGGCAGCACCGTGCGGACGGGCGCGTCCAGGTCCAGCCGGCCGGTGTCGGCCAGCCGCATGATCAGCGTCGCGGTGTAGGTCTTGGCGAGCGAGCCGAGCTGGAACACCGAGTCGGTGGTCGCCTCGACGCCGGTGCCGGTGTGCAGCACGCCGCTCGCCAGCTCGTGGATCGTGTCGTGGCTGAGCACGGCGAGGGTGGCGCCCGGCACGTGATGCGTCTTGCGCAGGGTGTCGAGCCGGGCCTGCCACCGGTCCAGGTCGAACCGGGTGCCGCTGGAGTCACCGGCCCCCCACGCACCCTCGGCCCGCCAGTTGCCCCGCTCGTCCCAGCTCACGTTCTTCGACATCGCTCGCTCCCCCTTGGTGCGCACCACTGGCGCGTACAACGTTCTCTCGTTGCGCACACTGTACGCACGAAGATCGCGGGGGCGCAAGAGCGTGCGCCCATGTCCGTATGCGGGGCCAACGGTCCTCAGGAGCCGGGTAGTTCGGCGATCAGGGCGGTGCCGGCCGGGCGGAAGCCGAGCGTGGCGTACATCCGCGCCACATCGGTGTCGCCCGCGGACAGGAACACCGTGGCCGCCCCGGCCGCCCGCGCGTCGGCGACCAGCGCGGCGGTGACCGCGCGACCGAGCCCCCTGCGCCGCGCGGAAGGCAGGGTGCCCACCCCGACGATCTCGGTGACCGTGCCCACCGGGTTGTGCATCCCGGAGCAGAGCGGAAGCCCGTCCTCGAAGGCGGCCGCGACCGCGGAGCGCCCGGCGCGGATGCGCTCGGCGACCTGCTCGGCCCGGCCGTCACCGGCGCGGGCGATGATCTCGGCGGCCAGCTCGTCCGGGCCCGCGGCCCCAACTCCCGTACCGGGGGCGGCGAATGCGAGATGCGGCACGACGAGCGCGGCGTGCAGCAGCGGGTCGGCCGCGTCGAGGACCCGTACCAGGGGGTGCGGATCGGCGGCGGGTGCCTTTTGGTCGAGCACCATCAGGGGGTGCTCGTGCACCACGAGGCCCGACTTCTCGACCGCCGCCCGCAGCCCCGGGCTCACCTCGGCCACCCACTCGAACGCCTCGGGCGCCCCGAGCGCCCGCTGCCGGGCCCGCACCGCGTCCACGTCGGCGGCCGTGACCGGCCCGGAGTGGCCGAGCGTGGGCCGGGCGTAGAACGGCCAGCCCGCGCCCTCGCGCACGAACAGGGTCAGCGGCCCGAAGTCCTCGGCGCGCGCCGAGCCGCGGGGCGCCGCGTCGTAGTAGCGCTCAAGACCGTCCAGGGGGGAAGGGGTTTCCATGATGCGCATCCAAGCAGCGGCCCGCCCGCCACGCACCCGGCTTTTCCCGCCGGCCGGCCCCCCGTCAGGCTCCCTCCTTCAACACCCTTGAGATCAGCTCGCGCTGAGCCTCCGTCAGATGGGGATCGGCGCAGTGGACGGGCCGGCCGTCCACGGTGATCGTGTAGTGGAAGCCGTCCGGGACCCCGAGAGGCGGTTCGGCGTGCCCCTCGTCGAGCGCCGCCTTCACCAGGGCGTGCCATTCCGCGGCGTCGGGCCTGCCCGTGGTGTCGACCTCGGCCCGGCGCTCGATGCCGGCGAATCCTCCTGAGCGGGAAACCTCGATACGCATGGCCTCTGTCTAGCAGCCGCACTCCGGTACGTCAGCACGAACGGCTCAGGAGGCCGGAACCCCCACCTGCGACCACGCTTTCAGGACCGCCTGGGTCTCGGCGCCGTCGCCGTAGCGGTCCCTGGCCGCGATCACCGTCAGCCCGGCGAAGTCCTTGAACATCGCCTGACTGCGGAGGCGGCCGCCGGTGAGCACGTCGTACCAGATCTGTCCCGCGTGCTCCCAGGCCTTGCCGCCGAGCGCGTCGGCGACCAGGTAGAAGGCGTGGTTGGGGATGCCGGAGTTGATGTGCACACCGCCGTTGTCGCGGCCCGTCGTGACGTACTGGTCCATCGTGGCGGGCTGCGGGTCCTTGCCGAGCACGGCGTCGTCGTAGGCCGTGCCCGGCGCCTTCATCGAGCGCAGCGCGTCCCCGTGCACCCCCGGCGCCAGCAGGCCCGCGCCGATCAGCCAGTCCGCCTGGTGGGCGTCCTGGTCGAGGGCGTACTGCTTGACGAGGGAGCCGAAGACGTCCGACATGGACTCGTTCAGGGCGCCCGGCTGGCCGAAGTAGGTCAGGTTCGCGGAGTGCTGGGTGACGCCGTGCGTGAGCTCGTGGCCGATGACGTCGACGGGCAGCGTGAAGTCCAGGAAGATCTGGCCGTCACCGTCGCCGAACACCATCTGGGTGCCGTTCCAGAAGGCGTTGTTGTAGCTGTTGTCGAAGTGGACCGTCGCGTCGAGCGGCATGCCGTTGCCGTCGATCGAGTGCCGCCCGTACGCCTGGAGGTACAGCTCGAAGGTGGCGCCGAGCCCGGAGTAGGCGCGGTTCACGGTCGCGTCCTGCACCGGCGGCTCGCCCTCGCCGCGCACCCTGCGGCCGGGCAGCGTGGTGGAGTGCTGGGCGTCGTAGACGGTGCGCTGCGGCTGGTCGGCGGCGGCGCCCGCGGTCGGGGCGGCCGGCTCGGCGCCGAGCACGGTGGTCAGCCGGCGTTCGGTGCGCTGCGCGGCATCCGCGACGAAGGTCCGTCGGGCGATCCGGGCGAGCGCGGGGTCCTCGGCCTCGATGAGCCGGTCGAAGACGTGGGGCGGGACGATGGTGCAGAAAACCGGGTTGGTGGTGGCGTCCATGGCCGAAAATGTGGCACCGGGTCATGGTGCTGTCACTAGTCGCCACCATGATTGTGAAGCGTGCTTTCCCTACGACTGTTCCAGCCGATCTCGTGGGCGCATCAGGCGCGGGTGCGTCATGCGCCCCCGCCGACCGAAAGAGCCCTCGGGCGTAGGCGGGGCCGCCGCGGGAACGCCCTCGTGCCGCAACTTGACGCCCTCCGGGTCCCTTTGGGCGAAGCGCACCGACGTACGCCGCAGAGGATGCGCGCGCGGAGGCGTTCGGAGTGCGCTCGTTGAACGACTTCAGAAAGCATCATTTTACGGTTCCGGGTCAGGATCCGGAGAACATGTTCTATCCCCTCGGCCTGGCGAGCCGGTAAGGGCTTCACGGCAGCCATCCCATCGACAAGCATGTCGGTCTCACCGACGGTTCCTTGAGAAAGAGGTCGACGTGCAGCCCTTCCCCGCATCGCTGTTTTCCGGCGGTCCGGCGCTACGTATCCTCGACGTGGCGATCCGGGCGCAGGAATCCCGCGGTGAGCTTTCCCTGGACGCCGAGATTCAGCGGTACATCCGCACTATCCACAGTGATTGGGTTGCGGACTGGAACTGTTCCGTATATGCGGCCTCCGGAGTCCTGGAGCTGGCGGCCGGCTTCGTGAGGACCAGTTCCGGCCCATCCGATCTGCCACCCGACTTCCGGGGGAAGCTGGAGCGGGCGTGCGGCGACATGAACCCTGCTGAGTACCTGGAGATGCTCGCCGAGATAGTCCGTATGCTAGACCGCCAGGTGCCGCTCGATTACGAAGAACTTCCCATGTCTGGTTGGGAGTTCCGTCTGGCCTTCCCTTATCTGTTCGGACTGGATGCCATTCTTATGGACGAGGGAGGAAGGGAGTTCTCTGACCATGTCCGCTCTGTAGTGACGGCGGAACACCCGTACTGTCGTGCTCCGGCTTCCGCATACACCACCGAGGCGCAGCGTGCGATGATCCTTTTCCCGGGTGAGGACGGCCTCAGAGGGCGTCTTCACTGGGCGACGAGGGAGAGGCTCGTGGAACTCATCGACACCGTAAGCGACCATATGCAGCGAGAGCACTCATGAGCGTCCGCCCGAATCACTCCGCCTCCTACCCCGACCGTGAAACCGCGCAATGGGCCACGCAGCAGGTGGTCACTGCCAACGAGCAGCATGTCCATCGCTGGCTCGCCCAGTCGGCTCGCTCGGCTACGCGTCCTGGCCGACCACATCAAGCGCAGCGTCGAGGCAGGCGAAGTCCCGCCGCCCTCCGTTCCCTTGACCCACTGGGAGTGGCACGCACGCTTCCCGGAAGTCGCACAATTCCTCGGCGGCTGGTTCTCCCAGGACATGCCGGACGAGTTCGACGGCCATGACGCGGCGGTCGCCGATTACATCGCCACGACGGATCTTCAGCTCACGGCCCGCCTCGCCGGCGAGCTCCACGAACTGCTCGCACTGAACCTCGATGAGTCCGGCTACGCCCTCGCATGGGCGGAACTGGGTATGGAGGTCGACCCGCCCGCGCCGTATTCACCCAGCGGGTGGCTGGCACGAGCCGCGGAGCAGCTCGTCGACGGCGGGTTCCGCGCCGACTACGGGACGTCACGACTCGACGAGTGAGGGATCTCCACCGCGATCGGGCGCCGGCGCTGTGCGCAAGCCGGAGCAAGGGTGACCGTGAGGCCTCGCGGGGCGGGCGGATGCCTGCTGGGCCTGGGCCGGGTCGAGCGAGAGAAGTGCAGATCGGAGTGAAGGCCCGCGCATGGCATTGGTCACTTTTTGTCCTGGTATGCCGTGGCGTCCCGCATACTGATACGGGTCCGGCGCTCCCGTCGGCCCTCGGCTAGGCTGCGGCATCATGCGTATCGGGCTGCTTCTTCTTAGCTGCCGCGGCGAGGGCCTGTAGTCGTAGGCCGACCCCCTCCCCGCGGGATCTGGTGTTGCGCTCGACAGTCGGCCGTCCCTCTCACCGCCCGAGGAGCCGCACGCCATGTCCCAGCCCGTTGGTCGCCCGACCCCCGTCACCAACGCCACCCGGATGCAGAAGCCGTCCGGGATGCCGGTCCACAAGTACGGCCAGTACGACGCCGTGGACATCCCCGACCGCACCTGGCCCGACGGCCGCATCACCCAGGCCCCCCGCTGGCTGTCGACCGATCTGCGCGACGGCAACCAGGCGCTGATCGACCCGATGAGCCCGGCCCGCAAGCGCGAGATGTTCGACCTGCTGGTGCGCATGGGCTACAAGGAGATCGAGGTCGGCTTCCCCTCCTCCGGCGAGACCGACTTCAACTTCGTGCGGTCCATCATCGAAGAGGGCGCGATCCCCGAGGACGTGACGATCTCCGTCCTGACCCAGGCCCGCGAAGAGCTGATCGAGCGCACCGTGGAGTCCCTGCGCGGCGCCCACCGTGCCACGGTCCACCTGTACAACGCGACCGCCCCCACCTTCCGCCGGGTCGTCTTCCGCGGCACCAAGGAACAGGTCAAGCAGATCGCCGTCGACGGCACGCGGCTGGTCATGGAGTACGCGGACAAGATCCTGGGCGACGAGACGATCTTCGGCTACCAGTACTCGCCGGAGATCTTCACCGACACCGAGCTGGACTTCGCCCTGGAGGTCTGCGAGGCGGTGTGTGACGTCTGGCAGCCCGAGGAGGGCCGCGAGATCATCCTCAACCTGCCTGCCACGGTGGAGCGTTCGACCCCCTCCACGCACGCGGACCGCTTCGAGTGGATGAGCCGCAACCTGACCCGGCGTGAGCACGTGTGCCTGTCCGTGCACCCCCACAACGACCGCGGCACCGCCGTCGCGGCGGCCGAGCTGGCGATCATGGCCGGCGCGGACCGCATCGAGGGCTGCCTGTTCGGCCAGGGCGAGCGCACCGGCAACGTCGACCTGGTGACCCTGGGCATGAACCTGTTCAGCCAGGGCGTCGACCCGCAGATCGACTTCTCCCAGATCGACGAGATCCGCCGCACCTCCGAGTACTGCAACCAGATGGAGGTCCACCCGCGCCACCCCTACGCGGGCGACCTGGTCTACACCGCCTTCTCCGGCTCCCACCAGGACGCCATCAAGAAGGGCTTCGACGCGATGGAGGCGGACGCGGCGGCGCAGGGCAAGACCGTGGACGACATCGAGTGGGCCGTCCCGTACCTGCCGATCGACCCCAAGGACGTCGGCCGCTCCTACGAGGCCGTCATCCGCGTCAACTCCCAGTCCGGCAAGGGCGGTATCGCCTACGTCCTGAAGAACGACCACAAGCTGGACCTGCCCCGCCGCATGCAGATCGAGTTCTCGAAGATCATCCAGCAGAAGACGGACGCGGAGGGCGGCGAGGTCACCCCCACCGCGATCTGGTCGGTCTTCCAGGACGAGTACCTGCCCAACCCCGAGAACCCGTGGGGCCGCATCCAGCTGCGCTCCGGCCAGACGACGACCGACACGGACGGCCGCGACACCCTGACCGTCGAGGCAGTCGTCGACGGCACGGACACGGTCCTGACCGGCACCGGCAACGGTCCGATCTCCGCCTTCTTCGAGGCGCTGGCCGCGACGGGTGTGGACGCGCGGCTGCTGGACTACCAGGAGCACACGATGAGCGAGGGCGCGTCCGCGCAGGCCGCGTCCTACATCGAGTGCGCGATCGACGGTGTCGTGCTGTGGGGCATCGGCATCGACGCGAACACGACGCGGGCGTCGCTGAAGGCGGTCATCTCCGCGGTGAACCGCGCGGCCCGCTGACCCCGTCGCGACGCCGGGCCCCGCAGTGAACTGCCGCGCCCGCCAACGCCGTTGCATCCCCGGCCGCCGCCCCCGCCCTCAGGGCAGGGGCGGCGGCCCGGTTGCTTCAGCCGTTCCGCCCGGTCGTCCGCCGGGGCAGGCAGAACATCAGGCCCCACATCAGGACGAGGCTGCCGCCGACCCACCACAGCACACCGGTGAACGCGCCCCGGTTGACCGCGCCGTCGGGCGAGCCGCCGGTGGCGGCGAAGAACACGACGGCGGTCAGCGCGGTCCCGAGGGCGATGCCCAGATGCATCGCCGTGTTGAAGAGCCCCGAGGCCGAACCCGCCTTCTCGTGCGGGACGCCGGCGAGCGCCATGTCGGCGAGCGGGCCGCCGACCATGCCGAGGCCGAAGCCGATCAGCACCACCGGACCGGTCATCGCACCCAGGGTCAAGTCGGCCTGGCGGCTGCCGATTTGGACTCCGTACGCGGTCATCGAGGCGAGCGCGACCAAGGCTCCGGCCTGGGGCAGCCGACGGGCGAAGCGCCCGGCGCTCTTCGCCGCGATCGTCGCGCCGGCCAGTTCTCCGAGGGAGAGCAGCACGAAGGCCAGCGCCGCGTGAAAGGGGCTCATGCCCAGACCGCGCTGGAGGTAGAGCGTCCAGGTCATGAAGAACAGGCCGCACAGCAGGCCGAGCGTCAGCTGCGCGGACAGCCCGCCGGAGAACTGCCTGACCCGGAAGAGCGACAGCGGCACCAGCGGGGCACGGTTCTGCTTGCGCCGCTGGTGGCGGAGGAAGACACCGAGGACGAGAAGTCCGGCACCGAGCATGGCGAAGCACCACAGCGGCCAGTGATGGGTGTGGCCCTCGGTGAGTGGGAAGAGGACCAGGACGATGGCCGGCGCGGACAGCAGCATGCCGGTGAGGTCGAGCCGGTCGGCCCGCTCCGCGGTCGACTCGGGGATCACCCTGCGTCCCAGGACGATCACGGCAAGGCCGACGGGAACGTTGATCAGGAAGATCGGCCGCCACGAAAGGCCGAACAGGTCGGCCTCGGTGAGCAGACCCCCCAGGACCGGGCCCAGCACGTTCGCGAGCGAGAGGACCGCTCCGTAGAGGCCGAAGGCCCTGCTGCGGTTCTCGCCGTCGAAGGTGACGTGGAGGGTGGCCAGGACCTGCGGGATCATCAGAGCCACGCCGACGCCCTGGAGCACACGGGCGCCGATCAGTACCGCGGGTCCGGTGGCGAGGCCGCACAGCAGCGAGGCCGTGAGGAACACGACGGTACCGATGAGCAGGATTCTGCGCCGGCCGTGGAGGTCGCCGAGGCGCCCCCCGGTGATCAGACCGACGGCGACCGTCAACGAGTAGCCGGCGGTCAGCCACTGCACCGCTGCCGGGCCGGCCCCGGTCGACGACTGGATCGCGGGCAGGGCCGTGAGGACAACTGACTGATCGAGAATGTCCATGAGCTCGGCGACCAAGAGCACCACGAGCGCGATCCGGGCGACCAGGGCCATCTTCTGCGGTGGGCGCGACGGAGAGGGAGTGGGGGACGGGGACGGGGAGGGGGACGGGGACGGGGTTTCGGTGGTGTGCTGCGGCTCGTTGCCGAGCGCGTGGGAAGACACGGGAGGGACTCCTGATCCAGGGAACCGGGGAGTCCTGCCCTCAGCCGCGCGGGGACCGACACACATCACACCCGGGGCGGACGGCAGAGCTGCACCCGGGGAACGACCAATTTATGGGCGACGCAACTCAAGCCAACGCGAGTCCGCCCCCGCACACGTGCGAACGCTCGGCACGTGGGGGAACTGCGGACCGCTACCGGGCCTGGGGGATAAAAACACCTCGAAGTCGCCACAGATGGAACGGGGAGTATGCGTGCCGCGACTGCCGGAGCGACGGCCCCTCCACGGTACGTCATCCCCTCGGCGCGGCCCATGCGCGGCCGCTTGGGCTCCCTTTCGGCCCCGGGCCGTGGGTGGCTGGTGGCGCCGTTCCTCGCGCCCCTTAACCCCGTTTTCGTCCGTCCGTCGGGGGTGGCTGGTGGCGCCGTTCCTCGCGCCCCTTAACCCCGTTTTCGTCCGTCCGTCGGGGGTGGCTGGTCGCGCCGTTCCTCGCCCCCCCCTAATCCGCTTTCGTCCGCGCACCGTGGTCGCTTCTCGCGCAGTTCCCCGCGCCCCTGGCGGTAGCGGTGCTGGGGCACCTACAGCCCGTCCGGCGATTGAGGACGAGCGCCCTTAAGGCGCGACGGGGGTCTGGGGGCGGAGCCCCCAGGGGGACCCGGAACCAACCAACCCCGCGCATACGGGATGGGGGTGCCCCCTGCTCATTAAGAGCTTGGGGGAGGGTGGGCAAACCCCCCCGGGGTCCGGGGCGGCGGAGCCCCAGGGGGCCGGAATTCGCCAAGCGCGGGCACCTCCTCCTTCCGGGGAGCTGACGCCACCGCGTCGATGTGGCTAACATCACGTCAACGCGGCAACGTTGCCGGAGCGTTACGGAGGTGCGCGGTGCGGCCAGCACGGGGACAGAACGGCACAAACCTCAGCACCGGGCCGCAGCCCGGATTCCGCCCCCGCCTGTGGTCCACCCGAACCCAGTGGCACACCGTAGGAGACGGCGAGTTCTTCTGCCCCGACTGCGGAGGCGACCGCAACTACCAGCGCCGCACCGGCCGCAGGCGCCTCGCGGTCCTCGGCATCCCCCTGGTCGCCCGCGGCAGCACCGGCCCCGTCGTCGAATGCGCCGCCTGTCTGGGCCACTTCGGCACCGAGACTCTGGACCACCCCACCACCACCCGCTTCTCCGCGATGCTGCGCGACGCCGTACACACCGTCGCCCTCGCCGTCCTCGCCGCGGGCGGCACCTCGTCCCGTACGGTCACCGGCACCGCAGTCGCCGCCGTCCGGGCCGCCGGGTTCGAGGACTGTACGGAGGACCAACTCGTCGCCCTCATCGCGGCCCTCGCCGCCGACACCGGCCGTTTCCTCGCCGACCCCGTGGACGACACCGACCCGTGCGGCGCGGCCCTGGCCATCGAACTCCACGAGGCCCTCGAACCGCTCGCCCCGCACCTCGCCCCCGCCGGCCGCGAGTCCATCCTGCTCCAGGGCGCGCGAATCGCCCTCGCGGACGGCCCGTACAGCCCCGCCGAACGCGAAGTGCTCAGCACGGTGGGCGGCGCCCTGTCGCTCTGCGCGGACGACACCGCCCGCCTGCTCGCGGCGGCCGCGCGCACACCGTCCTGAACCAGCCAACAGAGCAAGGGAGTTGTGCCGACGAACCCAGCCGACCCAACTCCCGTACGCCTGCTAGAGCGCGCCGCTCCTGACCCCGTTCACGAACCCCTGCCACGCCCCGCCCGCGACGACGAGAGCGGGCCCGGCGGGGTTCTTGCTGTCCCGCACGGGGACGATGCCGGGGAACCCGTCGGCGACCTCGACGCAACTACCGCCTTCGCCGTTGCTGTACGTGCTCTTACGCCAGCGCGCCGCACCGATGAAGCCGTGGCCGACCTCGACGCAATCGCCACCCTCGCCGTTGCTGTAGCTGCTCTTGCGCCACTGAACCGAACTCAGGTCGTACTCGCGCATCGTCTGTAGTCCTCAGCCGCCGATTCGACCAGGGCGAGGGACGCCTCCGGCGACAACGCGGCGGCCCTGATCAGATCGTAGGCGCGCTCCGCTCGCTTCACCACTGCCGGGTCGTCGACCAGATTCCCCGCGAACTGCGTCTCCGTATAGGCAGTTGGAGGCGCGTCCTCGAACTCCATGAGCTTGATCATTCCGCCCAGCGCCGCATGCGCTCCCTCCTCGTTCGGCAGCACTTGGACCAGCGCCTTCCGGGTGCGCATGAGGGTGGCGATGTGATCCAACTGCTCGGCCATCGTGGCCCGTCCGCCCACCGGAAGGCGGAGCACTCCCTCGTGCAGGATGGCCCAATACACGGGCCTTGTAGCGTCCTTGAGGATGTGTGCCCGTTCCAGCCGCGCCGCGACCTTTTTTTCCACGTACTCGTCCGCGGCGAGCGGATTGGTCGCGATGGTGACGGCCCGGGCGTACGGGGCCGTCTGAAGCAGGCCCGGAACCACCGTCGGGGCGAACTCGCAGATCTGGGTCGCCAGCGCTTCAAGCTCGGCCGCCGCAGCGAAGTAATCCGCATACGGCGAGTCCTTGATGAGCTTGCGCCACATCCGCTCGAAAAAGCCATCGGTTTGCAGTATGTGATCGATCCGCTGGGCCACGTCCAACTGCGGCTTGCGAATCGCCTGTTCGAACTGGCCGATGTAACCGCCGGACACGAACACCCGCATACCCAGCTCGGCCTGCGTCAGATCGGCCTCCTCGCGGCGGTTCTTCAGCTCCGCCCCGAAGAATTCCCAGGCGGCCTGCCGTGGTCCGGATCGCCGCCTCCTGCCTGTATCGCCCACCATGCAACTCCCTTGCGCAGCGCTGCCGTTGTAGTCGGCCCGCTCTGTCGGTCTCCCCGTCCGAGAGGTCAATGTAGAGGCGTCGGAACGGAAAGGGAATGGGAGGCTTTGGCCATGGGTGTACCCGGGAGAATCGCGGAAGCGGAGTCGGGCGTAAGGGAATTGAGGGGCGCGCTCGCCCGGTCCGGAATTACGTTGCCGTCGCTCGGTCTGGACCCCATTACGTGCACGAACGAGAAACTCGGGCCATTGATCGACCTGGGCCGCTGCACCCCCGACACCGCCCGCCGGCTGGCTTCCGTTCTGCCCGGCCCTGCGGCGGAAAAGCCGTGAGCCTTTCCCTGCCCGTGGGTGCGTACGCCGTCGACACGGGCAGCGGCAAGGTGGGCCGGGTCATGGGCCGGGCGGGCCCGTACCTGTTGCTGCGGCCCTATGGCGGGGGCCGGGAGTGGGAGTGTCTGCCGGAGGTGGTGCGGGCCGCCACCACCGTGGAGTGGCTGCGGGCGGCGACGGCGTACGCCAACGCGCGCAGCCGGGGCGAGGTGCTCTGAGCCGTGGCACTCCCCGGGTGGCGGCGTTACTCCCGGGGGAGTAACGGGGGCGGCCGGGACACCCGGGGGCGTACGGACGATCTCGGTCGTGGGCGGGACGGATCCCGCCCGTTCCGGCGGGACGCTGGACGCAGCCGGGCAGGCCGCAGGGGCCCTTCCGAAACGTCCGGCCGGAGGGGGCCCGCCGTGGGGTCAGGGATACCAGGAGCGACCAGCACGTCAACCACCTTGCGCCGCAAGGCAGTTCCGTGGGGCGCGCTCGCGCTCTGGATCATCGTGCTCGCCGTCGCCGGGTCGTTCGCGGGCAGGCTCGGTGACGTACAGCGGGACCAGACCGCCGACTACCTGCCGGCCGGAGCCGACTCCACCCAGGTGGCCAAGCTCCAGGACAAACTGCCCGGCGGCGAGATCACCGGCCTCGTCCTCGTCTACCACCGCGACGGCGGCCTGAGCGCCGCCGACCGGGCCGCCGCCGCCCGGCAGGTGGACGCGGTGACCGTCGCGCCCGGCACTTCGGCCGCGAAGCCCGTGGGCGAGCTCGGCGCGGCGACCGACCCCAAGGACTTCGCAGCCGTACGCAACGGGCCCGGCGTCACCTCCAGGGACGGCGCCACCCTCATGTACGCGCTCTCCACGGCCGCGCCGGGCAAGGACGACGACGCGAAGAAGGCTTTCGTCGAGGCGGTGCGCGAGCGGGCCGCCGACACGGACGGCATGAGCGTGAAGGTCGGCGGGGACGGCGCGCTCGCCGTCGACGCGCGCGGCGTGTTCGGCTCCCTCGACGGGACGCTGATGCTGGCCACCGGCCTCGTCGTCGCACTCCTCCTCATCCTCACCTACCGCAGCCCCGTGCTGTGGCTGGTGCCGCTGCTCGTGGTCGGCGCGGGCGCGGTGAGCGCGCGGGCCGCCGTGTACGGGCTCGCGTCCTGGACCGGGATCACCGTCACCAGCCAGAGCGCCGGGATCATGACCGTGCTGGTCTTCGGCGCGGGCACCGACTACGCGCTCCTCCTCGTCGCCCGCTACCGCGACGAACTGCGCCGCACCCCGCTCCCGTACGACGCGATGCGTACCGCGCTGCGCGGCTGCGGACCCGCGCTGCTCGCCTCGTCCGGCACGGTCGTCGCCGGTCTGATCTGCCTGCTCGCCGCCGACCTCAACAACATCAGGGGGCTCGGACCGGTCGGCGCGGTCGGGGTGGTCTGCGCGCTCGTCGCGATGCTGACCCTGCTGCCCGCGATCCTGGTGCTGCTCGGCCGACGCGTGTTCTGGCCGTTGATCCCGGCGTACGGCAGCGAACCGAAGCGGCGTCGCCGGGACCTGTTCGCTGCCATGGGTGGCTCGGCCGCCAAGCGCCCGACTGCCGTACTGCTCACGGGAGTTGTCCTGCTCGGCGCCCTCGCGCTCGGCACGTTCAACCTGCCCGGCCCGCTCAAGCAGGAGGACAGCTACACCACCAAACCCGACTCGACCGTCGCCATGGGCACCCTCGCCACCGCCTTCCCCGACCGCAGCAGCCGGCCCATCGAGGTCATGACCCCGACCGGCCGCGCCGGCCAGGCGCTCGCCGACGCCCGCGCCGTCGACGGCGTCGCGAGCGCCGCACGCGGCCGCAGCGGCGGCGGCTGGACCGAGATCGCCGTCACCGCGCAGGCCGCCCCCGAATCGGCGGGCGAGAGCGCCACCATCGAGCGGCTGCGCGACCGGCTGCCCGGCGCCCACGTCGGCGGCGCCAGCGCCCAGGCCCTCGACCTGGCCGACACCAACTCCCACGACCGGCTCGTCGTCATCCCGCTCGTCCTCGGCTGCGTCCTGCTGGTCCTCGCGCTGCTGCTGCGCAGCCTCGTCGCCCCGCTGCTGCTCGTGGCCGCGGTCGTGTTGGTGTGGGGCGCGGCCATGGGCATCGGCGGCCTCGTCTTCGGGCCGGTCCTCGGCTTCGCCGGGCTCGACCCGGGGCTTCCCCTGCTGACGTTCGTCTTCCTCGTCGCCCTCGGCGTGGACTACGGCATCTTCCTGATGCACCGCACCCGCGAGGAGACCCTGCGCGGCGCCGGGCCGCGCGAGGCCACGCTGACCGCGCTGCGGACCACCGGCGGCGTGATCGCCTCCGCGGGCATCGTGCTCGCCGCGACCTTCGCGGTGCTCGCCTCGCTGCCGCTCGTCATGTTCGTCGAACTCGGCACGATCATCGCCGTCGGAGTGCTCCTGGACACCTTTTTCGTCCGCACCTACCTGGTGACCAGCGCCAACCTGCTGCTCGGCCGTCTGGTGTGGTGGCCGGGCCGCCTCTCGCGCACCCCGCGGGCGTCCGCCGAACCGCCGCCGGAACTGGTCGGCACCGGCCGGTGAGGGCGAGGATGGCAAGGGTGAGGGCGAGGATGGCAAGGGGGAGCAGGGCAGGGGCGAGCAGGGCGGGAGCGAGCACGGCAAGGGTGAGCAGGGCGGGAGCGAGCACGGCAAGGGTGAGCAGGGCGAGGGCGAGCACGGCAAGGGCGAGCACGGCAAGGGTGAGCAGGGCGAGGGCGAGCACGGCAAGGGCGAGCAGGACAAGGGTGAGCACGGCAAGGGCGAGGATGGCAGGGTGGCAGACGTGAACCGACCGACCGGCCCGGGGCTGCCGGGCCTGGGGGAGCGCGCGGCGGCACTGCTGCTCCGCGCCCCCGGGGACAGCGCGCACCCGCTGCGCGCGGACGCGGCCCTCGCCTTCGGCGCCGGTCTGCTCGGCGCGGCCATCGCCTACGCCGACACCGCGCTGCGGCCCAGTGCGCTCGGCTGGACGCTGTTCGCCGCGGCCACGCTCGCCCTCGTCTGGCGGCGCCGCCACCCGATGGCGGTGCTCGCCGCGATCGTGGCCTGCATCGCCCCGTACCAACTGCTCAACAACGCCCACATGGGGACCATGCCGATCGCGATGACCGCCCTGTACACGGTCGCCGCGACCGGCACGGTCCGGCGGACCGCGACCGTCGGCGCGGGCGTGGTGGCCGTCGCGGTCACCGGCATGTCGTTCAACGGCATCCACCGGGCCTTCGACCTGTTCCGCACCTCCGGCTGGCTGGTGGCCGCGCTCGTCTTCGGCGTCGCCGTGCACAACTCCCGCGCCTACCTCGCCGAACAGCGGGCCGCCGCCGCCCGCGAGACCGAACGCGAACTCACCGAGGAACGCCTGCGCATCGCCCGCGACCTGCACGACCTCCTCGCCCACAGCATCACCCTGATCGGGGTGCGCACCTCGGTCGCCGCCCACGTCCTGACCGCGTCCCCCGACCGGCTCGACCGGGCGGCGGTCGCGGCCGCCCTGGACTCCATCGCCGACACCTGCCGCGAGGCCCGCGCCGAACTGCGCACGACCCTGACCGTGCTGCGCGCCGACGACCACGGCCCCCTGTCCGACGAGCACGGCCCGCTGCCCGACCTCGACGCGCTGCCCGACCTGGTCCGCAGCGCCGGTGCCGAGCTGACCGTGGCCACCGGGGACACGCATGTGCCGCCCGCCGTGGGGGCCGCGGCCTATCGGATCGTCCAGGAGTCCCTGACCAACGCGGTCCGTCACGCGGGACCCGACGCCACGGTCCGGGTCCGCGTCGAGATGGGCGCGGGGCCCTCGGTGCGGGTCACCGTGACCGACGACGGGCGCGGTGGGGACGGGCGGGGCGGCGGCCCGGCCGGGGGAGGCTTCGGCATCCTCGGGATGCGTGAGCGGGCCCGCAGCGTGGGCGGCACCCTGGAGGCGGGGCCGCGCCCGGACGGCGGCTTCCGGGTCGCCGCGGAGCTGCCGCTCGTGCCGGGTGCCACCGGCGGCCGGGCGGCCGGGGACCGGACAGGGGAGAACTGCCCCGGCGGGAGCCGCCCCGCAGGGAGCCACTCCGCAGGGAGCCGCCCCGCAGGGAGCCACTCCGTAGGGAGCCACTCCGTGGAGAGGACCGCATGACCGCCGCCGCCGTGCCGGAGCAGGCCCCCATCCGGGTGCTGCTCGCCGACGACCAGACCCTCGTACGCTCGGCCTTCGCGATGCTGGTCGAGTCGGCGCCCGACATGATCGTCGTCGGCGAGGCCGGTACCGGTGCGCACGCCGTGGAGCTCGCCCATACGTCCCGGGCCGACGTCGTCGTCATGGACCTGCGGATGCCCGGCACCGACGGCATCGAGGCGACCCGCCGGATCGCCGCCGCCGAGGACCTCGCCGGGGTGAAGGTGCTCGTCCTGACGACGTACGACACCGACGAGAACGTACTGGCGGCGCTACGGGCCGGGGCCTCCGGATTCCTGGTCAAGGACACCCGTCCGGCCGAACTCCTCGACGCGATCCGCACGGTGGCGGGCGGCGAGGCGCTGCTCTCGCCCGGCCCGACGGCAAGCCTGATCGCCCGCGTACTGCGTGCCCCCGGCCCCGCCACGGGCGCCGGCCCGGCCACGCTCGACGCTCTCACCTCCCTCTCCCACCGGGAACGAGAGGTCCTCACCCTGGTGGCACGGGGCCTCAACAACACCGAGATCGCCGACGCCCTCGCCCTGAGCCCGCTCACCGCGAAGACCCACGTGAGCCGGATCATGGGCAAGTGCGGGGTACGCGACCGGGCCCAGCTGGTGATCCTCGCGTACGAATCGGGGCTGGTGGTGCCGGGGGCCTGAGGGGTCGGCCGGGGCTGGTGGTGCCGGGGGCCTGAGGGGTCGGCCGGGGCTGGTGGTGCCGGGGGCCTGACGGGTTGGCCGGGGCTCGGGGTGCTGGACGCCCGAGGGTCAGTCGCGCCCCGGGGCATCCGTGCCGGCGGGCTGGATCAGGGAGTCGTCCGAGGGCCGCGAGGGCCGCGCCTTGGAGGCACCCTTGGCCGGATCCGAGGCGGCCGGCAGCGGGGCGAGCTCGGTGCCGTTCCAGCGCAGGGTCGTGGCGGACTCGCGGTTGCGGCCACCCGCCGGTTCCGTGACCACGAGATCCGTGCCGAGCGTCGCGGCACTCGTCCCGGGCCGTCCCGCGTACTCAAGCACGGCGTGCGCACGCTCCCCGACGGCGGTGTACACCCACAGGATGGTGCGGCCCAAGTCGTCGTAGGCCAGCACCAGTTCACGCTTTCCGTCGCCGGTGAGATCGGCGTACGCGGGTGGCCGCAGCCGGCACGAGGGGCCGTCGGGGCACTCCTTCAGACCGCTCTGCACGGTTCGGTCCGTGGCGGGGTCCGCGGCCAGCAGCCGCACCCCCTGCACCTGCGTCAGATCCCCGCCCGGCACGGTCACCCCCGGCACGGGCCCGCGCGCACGGAACCCCTGGCCGGGCTTGGTGGGCGTGACGGCGGCGGTGTGGTCGGGCCAGAGCGGGGAGGCGGTCGCCGAAGCGGAAGGCGTGGGTGCGGGCCCGTCGTCCCGCACCCCCTCGCCCGCCGAACACCCCGCGAGCGCCAGCACGGCGAGCGCGTAACCCGCGGCGCGGGCGTGGCGGGCGGGCGTGGGCAGCGGCATTCCGGTCCGTCCAGGGGGCGAAGTCATCGGCAGGCGAAGCCCTGCCACAGGACAAGAGGGTCCTGCTGCCGCAATGGTGCCCTATCCCTCTGTGCGTACCCCGGGAATGAGGAGTGCGTGCGGTGTGGGGGAGGGGTGGAGCACTTGAGGAGCAAGGGGGGAGGGAGGCGGGGTGATCCCTGCCACGTGGCTCCGCGGGGGTGGGGCGGGGGTGCGTTGCTCGGCCCCGGACCGTGGGTGGCTCTCGCACAGTTCCCCGCGCCCCTGTCTTCGGCCTCGCACCGCGCGTCGCTGCTCGCGCAGTTCCCCGCGCCCCCAGGTGTACTGGCGCCGGCCAGGACGAGCATCTTCAGCCCGTCCGGCTGGTCGGTGCCGGCCCGCGTGAGATGCATGCCGGCCCGTGATTGGGAGCCCTGGCCCATAAGGTCTTGGGAGCTTGAGGACGAGCGCCCTTCAGACGCGGCCGGGGGCGCAGAGGGAGGGGCCCCGCCACTACGGGGCGACCGGGCGCTCCGACGACCAGAAGTCGGACCGCACCCGCGGCTTCAGGTCTTCCCCCTTCGGACCGCCGGGCTCTCCAGGCGCGCCCTTGGGATAGGTCATGGGCGCGTCCTCGGCGCAGCTGTACCCGGCGCTGACGTGGACGTTCCCGATGGTGCCGACCGCCAGAGCCACCGTGAAGCCGTCGGAGCTCCTGCCGCGGATCGCAGGCATGCCCGGATCGGGTGTCACGCTCTGGATCGTGAAGCCGTGCTGCTCCCAGTAGCGCTGGACGGCCCCCAGCAGGTTGCCGCGGCGCCGCGCGGAGATCACTGTGAGGACGTGCCGGGTGCGGTTGATGCTGGTGGCCCCCGTGGGGCGGTTCAGCCCGTTGGTGCAGGCCTCTTTCATCGGGTACCCGTACGACCACGTCACGGCCGGCTGGATCGCCGCCATCGTGCCGTCCAGAATCGCCTCCGCCCGCTCGCCCGCCTGCTGCATGTCCACCGCAGGCCTCCTCTTCTCCTTCTCCCGGCCCTGCTCCCCGCCGCCCCCGCACGCCGCGAGCACCGCGGCCACCAGCACACAACCCAGCGCTCGCACCGCCCTGCATCTCATCGCGGAGCCACCGCCGTGACCTTGTCGCCGTGACCGGTGACGACGCTCGCGATGCTGCTCAGGGAATCGCCGCCGTCGGTCGGGTCGAGCGCGTCTTTGAGCCTGCCCTGCTGAGCGGCGAAATCCTCCTCCACCAGGCCGGCCAGTGAACGCAAAGCCCCATGCGTCCCGCCTATCGGCGTCGACATACCGTTGTCCCACCCCCTGGCCATCCGGCCTGGAATTCGCCATGCCGTGAGCGCCACAGATTAGTGATCAGGAGGCTCGTCGGCATGAGTACTGCTACTCATGACCGGACATTGCCGTGGAGCCCGGGCCGGGTCCCCAGGGGGTGCGCCGGGGCCCGTGCGGCGTGCAGGACAATGGGCACATGAGTCTGTTCCGTGATGACGGCATCGTGCTGCGCACCCAGAAGCTGGGTGAGGCGGACCGCATCATCACGCTGCTCACCCGCAACCACGGACGGGTACGGGCCGTGGCCCGCGGCGTACGGCGCACCAAGTCCAAGTTCGGGGCGCGGCTCGAACCGTTCAGCCACGTCGACGTGCAGTTCTTCGCGCGCGGCAGCGAACTGGTCGGCCGCGGGCTCCCGTTGTGCACCCAGAGTGAGACCATCGCTCCGTACGGTGGCGGCATCGTCAGCGACTACGCCCGCTACACCGCCGGCACCGCCATGCTGGAGACGGCCGAGCGGTTCACCGACAACGAGGGCGAACCGGCCGTCCAGCAGTACCTGCTCCTCGTCGGCGGCCTGCGCACCCTCGCCCGCGCCGAGCACGCCCCGCACCTCATCCTCGACGCCTTCCTGCTGCGCTCGCTCGCCGTGAACGGGTACGCCCCGAGTTTCGAGGACTGCGCGAAATGCGGCATCCACGGCCCCAACCGGTTCTTCTCCGTCGCGGGCGGCGGCGTCATATGCGGTGACTGCCGCGTCCCCGGCAGCGTCGTACCCTCTGCGGAGGCCATCGGCCTGCTCAGTGCGCTGCTCACGGGGGACTGGGAGACCGCGGACGCGAGCGAGCCGAGGCATGTGCGGGAGGGCAGCGGGCTCGTATCGGCCTATCTGCACTGGCACTTGGAGCGCGGCCTGCGCTCCTTGCGGTACGTAGAGAAGAACTGAGCAGCACCAGAGCATCTAGGGAGAGAGCTCCACATGGCAGTACGCGGAATCCTGGGCGGGCGGTCGAGGCGCGACTACAAGACCCCCGAGCCGCACCCCTCGGGCGCGGTGCCGCCGAAGATCCCGGCCGAGCTGGTGCCGAACCATGTCGCCTGCGTCATGGACGGCAACGGCCGCTGGGCCAAGGAGCGCGGGCTGCCCCGCACCGAGGGCCACAAGGTCGGCGAGGGCGTCGTCCTCGACGTGCTCAAGGGCTGCCTGGAGATGGGCGTCAAGAACCTCTCCCTGTACGCCTTCTCCACCGAGAACTGGAAGCGCTCGCCCGAAGAGGTCCGCTTCCTGATGAACTTCAACCGCGACGTCATCCGGCGCCGCCGCGACGAGATGAACGACCTGGGCATCCGCATCCGTTGGGTGGGCCGCATGCCCAAGATGTGGAAGTCGGTCGTCCAGGAGCTCCAGGTCGCCCAGGAGCAGACCGTCGACAACGACGCGATGACGCTGTACTTCTGCGTCAACTACGGCGGCCGGGCCGAACTCGCCGACGCGGCGCAGGCCATCGCGCGCGATGTCGCCGCGGGCAAGCTCGACCCGTCGAAGGTCAACGAGAAGACCTTCGCGAAGTACCTGTACTACCCCGACATGCCGGACGTCGACCTGTTCCTGCGGCCCAGCGGCGAGCAGCGCACCTCCAACTACCTGATCTGGCAGTCCAGTTACGCCGAGATGGTCTTCCAGGACGTGCTGTGGCCCGACTTCGACCGGCGTGACCTGTGGCGGGCCTGCCTCGAATTCGCCTCCCGCGACCGGCGGTTCGGCGGCGCCATCCCGAACGAGGCGCTGGCCGCGCTGGACAAGTCGGGCGACCTCCCCCGCCCGTGAGCCCCGGGCTCCGGGGGGTTTGCCCACCCGCCCGCCCGTTGCCCGGGGTTGGCTGGTTCAGGCCCCTGGGGCTCCGCCCCAGACCCCGGGAGTCGCCCCGCCCCGCCCCTTCCCGCAACCCTCCGGGGGGAAGGGACCCTGGGGGCTCCGCCCCCGCACCCCCGTTCGTGCCTGAACGGCGCTCGTCCTCAATCTCCCCCAAGGCCTTAAGGGCCAGGGGGGACCCCCATGACGGGCTGTAGGTGCCCCAGCACCGAGGCATCGAGGGGCGCGGGGAACTGCGCGAGCAACCACGCACGGTGGACGGATGAAAACGGGGTCAGGGGCGCGGGGAACTGCGCGACCAGCCACGCACGGGCCGCGGGCAAAAGAGGAGAGGCCCGCGCGCGCAGCGCCGGGCCCCAGGCGGGCGGCCCCCAGGCCAACGAGGAGCTGGGGCTGGCCCCGGGCAAACGGGAGGGGTGGGGCGGCCCCAAGGGAAGCGGGGCAGGGCCCAGCAAACGCGGGGCCCGGGTTGGGCGCTAGGGCGCTGGAGAGGCAGCGCAGGACTCGCACGTGCCGAAGATCTCCACCGTGTGCGCCACGTTCACATACCCGTGCTGCGACGCGATCGACTCCGCCCACTTCTCGACCGCCGGCCCCTCCACCTCGACCGCCTTGCCGCACACCCGGCACACCAGATGATGGTGGTGGTCGCCCGACGAGCAGCGCCGGTACACCGACTCCCCGTCGCTGGTGCGCAGCACATCGACCTCGCCCGCGTCCGCGAGGGACTGGAGCGTGCGGTAGACGGTGGTCAGGCCCACCGAGTCGCCCCGGTGCTTGAGCATGTCGTGCAACTCCTGCGCGCTGCGGAACTCGTCCACCTCGTCGAGCGCCGCCGCCACCGCGGCACGCTGCCGGGTCGACCGGCCTCGTACGGGGGCGGTATTCGACCCGCCGAGTGGCGCTGTCGTCACAGGTGCCTCCAAGCCTTGACCCGTACAAACCTTCCTCGGGCCATTGTGCCAGCTCCCGCTCGGGCCGTGACCTAGCCGGCCTGAGGCTTTGCCGGGGCGGGGACGGCGGCGGGGGCCGGGGCGGGGACAGTGGCGGGGGCGGCGGAGGCCGGGGCCGCGGAGGCCGGGGCGGGGACGTCCAGCCCGCACTCGCCCTCGGCCGGCGCGGCCGCCCCGGCCCGGGCCCGCCGTTTGGCCAGGGGGGTGGCCAGCGCGGTCAGGACAATGAAGATCGCGATCGTGAAGAGCACGATGACGGCGCCGGGCGGCACGTCCTCGTAGTACGTGACGACCGTGCCGCTCAGCGTCACCGTCACGCCGATCGCCACCGCGATCGCGAAGGTCAGGGCGAAGCTGCGGGACAGCTGCTGGGCGGCCGCGACCGGCACCACCATCAGGGCGGAGACCAGGAGCAGACCGACCACCCGCATGGCCACGGTCACCGTGACCGCCGCCGTGACCGCCGTCAGGAGGTTCAGGGCGCGCACCGGCAGACCCGTCACCCGGGCGAATTCCTCGTCCTGGCTGACCGCGAACAGCTGGCGGCGCAGGCCGACGGTCACGACGAGGACGAAGGCTGCCAGGAGGCCGATGGCCCAGACGTCGGACTGCGAGACGGTGGAGAGGGAGCCGAAGAGGTAGGAGTTGAGGTTGGCGGTGGAGCCGCCCGGCGCGAGGTTGATGAAGAGCACCCCGCCCGCCATGCCGCCGTAGAAGAGCATGGCCAGCGCGATGTCGCCGCGCGTCTTGCCGTACCAGCGGATCAGCTCCATCGTGACCGCGCCGAGTACGGAGATCAGCGTGGCCATCCACACCGGCGAGGTCGAGAGCAGGAAGCCGAGGCCGACGCCGGTCATCGCCACGTGGCCGATGCCGTCGCCCATCAGGGCCTGGCGGCGCTGGACGAGGTAGATCCCGACGGCGGGAGCGGTGATCCCGACGAGCACCGCGGCGATCAACGCCCGTTGCATGAAAGGGGAGTTCAGGATTTCCATCATGGTCAGGTCAGCAGTCCCGTGCGTACCGGCTCGGCGGCCGTGTGCGGATGTACGTGGTCGTGGCCGGGCAGCGCGTGCTGGCCGACAGCCCTCGGCGGTGGCCCGTCGTGCACGACGCAGCCGTCGCGCAGCACCACCGCCCGGTCGATCAGCGGCTCAAGCGGGCCGAGCTCGTGCAGCACGAGCAGCACCGAGGCGCCGGCCGCGACCTGCTCGCGCAGGGTCGCCGCGAGGATCTCCTGGCTCTCGATGTCGACGCCCGCCATCGGCTCGTCCATGATCAGGAGTTCGGGCTCGGCCGCCAACGCCCGTGCGATCAGGACGCGTTGGTGCTGGCCGCCGGAGAGTGCGTCCACGGAGTCCTTGGCCCGGTCGGCGAGGCCGACGGCCGCGATCGCCCGGTCGACGGCCTCGCGGTCGGCCTTGCGCAGGATCCCGAAGCGGGTGCGTGAGAGGCGCCCGGAGGAGACGACCTCGCGGATCGTGGCCGGGACGCCGCCCGCGGCGGTGGTGCGCTGCGGTACGTACCCGACCCGGCCCCAGGCGCGGAAGCGGCGCCGCGGGGTGCCGAAGATCTCGACCGTGCCCCCGCTGGGCGGCACCTGCCCGATGATCGTGCGGATCGCGGTGGACTTGCCCGAGCCGTTGGCGCCGAGCAGCGCGACGACCTCGCCGCGGTGCACGGCCAGGTCGATGCCGCGCAGGACGGGGCGCGATCCGAGCTCGGCCGTCACCTTGGTGAGCGTTATGACGGGCTCCATGGCAGGTGCCTCCAAAGCGGGTGGGCGGGGGGTCGGTTGCGGGTGCCGGGCGCTCAAGTCGGCTGGTCCGGCGTCCACTCGGTGCCGAGCGCTCAAGTCGGCTGTTCCGGTGGTCACTTGGTACCGGGCGCTCAAGTCGGACGGCTCGGTGGGCACTTGGTGCCGGGCGCTCAAGTCGCCTGGTCCGGTGGTCACTTGGTGCCGAGCGCCGTGGTCAGGGCGGTCAGGTTGGACCGCATCACCGAGAAGTAGTCGGTGCCCTTCGACCGGTCGGTGATCCCTTCGAGGGGGTCGAGCACATCGGTCCTGAGCGAGGTGTCCGACGCCAGGGTCTTGGCGGTCTTGTCGCTGACCAGCGTCTCGTAGAAGACGGTCGTGACGCCGTCGGCCTTCGCCATCTTCTGGAGGTCCTTGATCCGCGCCGGGCTCGGCTCGGAGTCCGGGTCGAGGCCGTTGATGGCCTCCTCGGTCAGCCCGTAGCGCTCGGCGAGGTAGCCGAAGGCGGCGTGGGTGGTGATGAAGACCTTCGCCTTGGTGTTCTTCAGCGCGGCCGCGTACTCCTTGTCGAGGCCGCCGAGCTTGCCGACCAGGGTGTCGGTGTTCTTGGCGTAGTCCGCCGCGTGGGCCGGGTCGGCCTTGGCGAGGGCCGCGCCGACGCCCTTGGCGACCTCGGCGTACTTCACCGGGTCCAGCCAGATGTGCGGGTCGTCGCCGCTCTCGGAGTGGGTGTGGCCGTGGCCGGCGTGGTCGTCCTCGCCGGCCGAGCCGGCCGCGTCGTCGTGGGCGGCCGCGTGCCCGCCGACCTCGTTGCCGTGCTTCTCCATCGCCGTCAGCGTCGAGGCGTCGACCTTCGTCTTGACGTCGGCCTGCTGGACGGCCGCGTCCACGGCCGGCTGGAGGCCCTTGAGGTAGACGACCGCGTCCGCGTCGTTGAGCTTCGCCGTCTGGCGCGCGCTGATCTCCAGGTCGTGCGGCTCGACGCCCGGCTTGGTGAGGCCGGTGACCGCGACGTGGTCGCCGCCGATCTGCTCGGTCAGGAATTGCAGGGGATAGAACGACGCCACCACGTCCAGCTTCCCGTCCTTCCGCTCCGTGGCGGAGCCCGAACCGCAGGCGGTGAGGGCGGTGAGGCCGAGGAGGGCGGCGCAGGACAAGGCGGCCGTGGGTATGAGGCGTCGTACGTTCATGACATCCATTTTCAACAAAGATGGAAACGATTGTCAATAATCAGTACGGGTGGACCCCTGCGCGGAGCCCCGGGCCGGAACCGATTTGATAGAGGGGGTGCGGCCGCCGGTAATCTGAGGCATTCGCCGTTCCCCCGTTCACGTCGTCGTTAATGAAGAGAGCACCGTGGCCGCCGACAAGATCGACACCATCGTCAACCTGAGCAAGCGCCGTGGCTTCGTCTACCCGTGCAGCGAGATCTACGGAGGCCAGCGGGCCGCCTGGGACTACGGGCCGCTGGGTGTCGAGCTGAAGGAGAACCTGAAGCGCCAGTGGTGGCGCTACATGGTCACCTCGCGCGAGGACGTCGTCGGCATCGACTCGTCGGTGATCCTGGCCTCCGAGGTCTGGGAGGCCTCCGGCCACGTCGCCACCTTCACCGACCCGCTCACCGAGTGCACCTCCTGCCACAAGCGCTTCCGCGCGGACCACCTCGAAGAGGCGTACGAGGAGAAGCACGGCAAGGCCCCCGTCAACGGCCTCGCCGACCTCAACTGCCCCAACTGCGGCAACAAGGGCACCTTCACCGAGCCCAAGAGCTTCTCCGGCCTGCTCTCCACCCACCTCGGCCCCACCCAGGACTCCGGCTCGGTCGCCTACCTGCGCCCCGAGACCGCCCAGGGCATCTTCACCAACTTCGGCCAGGTCCTTCAGACGTCCCGCAAGAAGCCGCCGTTCGGCATCGCGCAGATGGGCAAGTCCTTCCGCAACGAGATCACGCCCGGCAACTTCATCTTCCGCACCCGCGAGTTCGAGCAGATGGAGATGGAGTTCTTCGTCAAGCCCGGCGAGGACGAGCAGTGGCAGGAATACTGGATGGAGCAGCGCTGGAACTGGTACACCGGTCTCGGCCTGCGTGAAGAGAACATGCGCTGGTACGAGCACCCGGCGGAGAAGCTCTCCCACTACTCCAAGCGCACCGCCGACATCGAGTACCGCTTCAGCTTCGGCGGCAGCGAATGGGGCGAGCTCGAAGGCGTCGCCAACCGCACCGACTACGACCTCAACGCCCACTCCAAGGCCTCCGGCCACGACCTGGCCTACTTCGACCAGGAAGCCGGCGAGCGCTGGACGCCGTACGTCATCGAGCCCGCGGCCGGTGTCGGCCGCGCGATGCTGGCGTTCCTGCTCGACGCCTACAGCGAGGACGAGGCACCCAACGCCAAGGGCGTCATGGAAAAGCGCGCCGTGATGCGCCTCGACCCGCGCCTGGCGCCGGTCAAGGTCGCCGTCCTGCCGCTGTCCCGCAACGCCCAGCTCTCCCCGAAGGCCAAGGGCCTCGCGGCCGACCTGCGGCAGAACTGGAACATCGAGTTCGACGACGCCGGTGCGATCGGGCGCCGCTACCGCCGCCAGGACGAGATCGGCACCCCGTTCTGCGTCACCGTCGACTTCGACACCCTCGACGACAACGCGGTGACCGTGCGCGAGCGCGACACCATGGCCCAGGAGCGGGTCTCCCTGGACCAGATCCAGCAGTACCTCGGCAGCCGACTGCTCGGCTGCTGAAGGGAGTTGGGGCGCCGGGGGTTCCCGCCCCCGCACCCCCGCACCCCCGCACCCCCGCACCCCCGCACCCCCGCACTTCGGCCGCGGGCCGTGCGTGACCGGCCGCGCAGCTCCCCGCGCGCCCCAGCGGAACGGCGAAGCCCCGGGATCCACCAGGAACCCGGGGCTTCCCCCTTGGCCGGTAACGGCATCCGACCCTTTGGCCGGCACGGGCATCTGCCCCTTTGGCTGGCACGGGCATCAGGCCCTTTGGCCGGCACGGGCATCTGCCCCTTTGGCCGGCACGGGCATCAGGCCCTTTGGCCGGCACGGGCATCAGGGCTTCCGCAGCGCAACCACCGCGCAGGTCACCGCCATCGGCAGCTCCGCCGCCAGGGCCAGGGTCAAGGCCGTGGCAAGTTCCGAGCCCGGCGCGGCAGTTGTCACGTCGAACCACGCGTCGACCAGCAGCACCGCCGCCGTCGCCGCGGCCACCTGCGCGGCGCGCGGATCGTTCCGCCGCAACAGCACCCCCGTACCGGTCAGACCCACCGCGAGCAGCGCGTCCAGACCCACCCACGCCGTCGACCAGTTGGACACCTGCGTCGTCTGCGGAAGCGT
The DNA here is from genome assembly GCF_042869955.1 of Streptomyces sp. NPDC006691. NCBI lineage: Bacteria > Bacillati > Actinomycetota > Actinomycetes > Kitasatosporales > Streptomycetaceae > Streptomyces > Streptomyces sp. NPDC006691. Next base: position 381,510 of record NZ_JBIAGW010000003.1, on the reverse strand, counting down.
CCTGGCCAGCACCACCATCCACGGCACCAGCGCAAGACCGGCCCCCGTCAGGACCGTCGCCAGGCGCGGACGACGCAAGGCCCCCGCGGCACCCACGACGGCACGGGGCGAACGGCTCGTACGGACCTGAGGGGCGACGAGAGTCATGGCGGCGGGCTCCTTCTCCGGCCCGGCGGACCCTCCGCCCGAGCACAGTGACAACCCTCGCCCGCCGGGCCGCCCAGGTCAGTAACGCGGCTGTCCGAACCCGGGGTGGTGCCAGCTATACCCCCCACCTGGCACCACCATGATGGCAACGCCCTGACCAGCCCAACTACCCTGTGCGCATGGCAACTCCCGGCCCGCTGCGGCGCGCGTACCACTGGACCGCCGCGCACGCGCCGTGGTCGGCGTGGGCCTGGCGCAACACCGCCCTCGTGGCCGCGTCCATACCCGTGGCGGTCCCCGCGGTGCTCGCCCTCGGCTACACGTTCTCCAACCTCGGGCACCTCCTCAAGACCCTCGGCTTCGTCCTCCTGCTGCGCCCCCTGCTCACCACCCTCCAGCGCGGCCGCCTCTGGTCGCTGGCCGGGCTCGACATCCCGAAGATTCCCTGGGCCCACCGCTGGTACCACCCGCACGGAATCCTGCCCCGGCTACGCGCCGAGTCGACCTGGCGGCAGTACGGCTACCACCTGCTCGTCTCCCCGCTCACCGCACTCGGCGGCGCTCTCGTCGTCCTCGGCTGGGCCGCGGGCGCCGGCTGCACCCTTGTCTACTCCTGGGTGTGGGCACTGCCCGAGGACTACCGGCCGCCCGGCTGGACGGAGCAGTACACCGCCTTCACCGTCCTCGGCGTCGTCCTGCTCATCGCGACACCCTGGATCGCGGCCCTCGTCGCCCACTTCGACAACCGGGCCGCCACCGTCCTGCTCGGCCCCAACCGGGCCAAGGAACTCGAACGCCGCGTCGAGGACCTCGCCGAGAGCCGCGCCGACATCCTCGACGCCGCCGACCTGGAGCGCCGCCGCATCGAACGCGACCTCCACGACGGCGCCCAACAACGCCTCGTCTCCCTCGCCATGAACCTCGGCATCGCCCGCGCCACCCTCACCGACCTGCCGCCCGAAGCCCGGGCCGTCATCGACGAGGCCCACCGCGAAGCCAAGGAAGCCATCGAGGAACTCAGCAACCTCGTACGCGGACTGCACCCCGCAGTCCTGGAGGACCGCGGCCTGGACGCCGCGATCTCCGGCATCGCCGCCCGCGCCCCCTTCCCCGTCGCACTCACCGTCGACCTCCCCCAGCGCCCCACCCCCACGGTCGAGGCCGTCGCCTACTTCGTCGTCTCCGAAACCCTCGCCAACGTCGCCAAGCACGCCCGCGCCACCCGCTGTTCCGTCCAGGTCATCCGCCGCGCCCAGCTCCTGACGATCACCGTCGGCGACAACGGCGTGGGCGGCGCCGACCCGGCCGGCGGCACCGGACTGCTCGGCCTGCGCAAGCGCGTAGGGTCGGTCGACGGAACCATCCGGATCAACAGCCCCCACGGGGGCCCGACCGTCATCACTGTGGAGCTGCCGTGCGGGCTGTGATCGCCGAGGATTCGGTACTGCTGCGGATAGGACTCGTCAAAGTCCTCGAAATGGCCGGCTTCGACGTCGCGGCCGAGACCGAGGACGCCGAAGGACTGCTGCGGGCCGTGGAAGAACACCGGCCCGGGCTCGCCCTCGTCGACGTCCGGATGCCCCCCGGATTCACCGACGAAGGCGTCCGCGCAGCTCTGATGATCCGTCAGCAATGGCCGGACACCGCCGTATTGCTCCTCTCCCAGTACGTCGAGGAGCGTTACGCCGCCGACCTGCTCGCCACCCAGACCGGCGGCATCGGCTACCTCCTCAAGCAACGCGTCGCCGACGTCGAGGAGTTCGTCGACGCCCTCAAACGCGTCGCCGCCGGAGGCACCGCCCTCGACCCGCAGGTCGTCGCCCAGCTGCTGCTGCGCCGAGGCGGCGGACCCGACCCGCTGGAACGCCTCACCCCGCGCGAACGCGAAGTCCTCGCCCTCATGGCCGAAGGGCGCTCCAACGCGGGAATCGCCGCCGAACTCGTCGTCAGCGAAAGCGCGGTGGCCAAGCACATCAACAACATCTTCGCCAAACTCGACCTGCCCGTCGCCGACGGCGACCACCGCCGCGTCCTCGCGGTCCTGCGCTTCCTGGACGGCGGCCCCGCGTGACCGCCACCGGGCAGCACGACGCCTCCGCCGAGCAGCACGACGCCTCCGCCGGGCAGCGCGGCACCGCAACCGGGCAGCAGGACGCCGCCGGGCGGCGCGCCACGAGCCGGCCCGAGCAGGCGCGCCCGCCGCGAGACACGGACGCGACGGACAAGACGAAAAGGACGGGGGACACGAACCGGGCGGGGGAGCGGCCGCGTCACCGCGGCGCCTGGATCGCCGTGGCGATCGCCGGCGCCCTGGGCATCGTGGTGCCGTGCGTCGTCTACACGGTGGCCGGTGCCATCAGCCGCACGGAGCGGTACGCGAGCCCCGACAACGGCCGTGCCCACCCCGTCACGGCCGTCGAAGTGGACGCCGGAGTCTCCGCGATCACCGTCACCAGCGGCCCCGTCGGACACGTCACCGTCAACGGCCGTCTCACCTGGGCGATGAAACGGCCCGTCGTCGAGCAGACCTGGGACGGCGACACCCTCAAGCTGAAGACCCGCTGCACCGGATTCGTGGACCGCTACCTCCAGAACTGCCAGGTCGACCTCGACCTCGCCGTCCCCGCAGGAGTCGGCCTCACCGTGCACAGCGGATCCGGCGAGACCACGGTCCGCGACCTGACCGGCCCCGTAGACCTGCACGGCGGCTCCGGCGGCATAAAACTGTACGGACTCAAGGGCCCGGTCAAGGCGAGCGTCGGCTCCGGCGAACTCCGGGCCGTCCAACTCGCCTCCCCCAACGCCTCGTTGGAGGCCGGATCCGGCACCATCGAAGCCGACTTCGCCACCGCGCCCCAGTACCTCAAGGCGCGCACCGGGTCCGGCAGCGTCGACCTCACCGTGCCCCAGGGTGCCCGCTACCGGGTGACCGGGCAGTCCGGCTCGGGCAGTCGCAGCGTCCAGGACGACCTGATCGACAAAGGCTCCGACCGCGTCATCGACGCGAACACCGGCTCCGGCTCGGTGAACATCGGCTACCCCGGCCACTGAGCCCGGCCGGCGACCGGAACGGCACGCCAGGACTCGGCGGACGGGCCCTAACGCTTCAGCCCGTTCAGGATCAGATCCGCCACCGCGCCGAAATCGTCCCGGATCGACGGCCGGGACCACTCCGCCGCATACACCGGATCATGGAAGCGGCCCGTCGCGTCGAACACCGCGCGCGCCGCGCTGCCCGGCGTATCGGGAATCCTGAACTCGCCCCGCTCCACGCCCAGTTGAATGATCGCCGTGAGCTGGCCCACCAGCTCACCGATGTGCTCCTCCACCACCCGGCTGTTCTCCCGCAGCAGCACCTCGTACGTCTGGAACAGCTCCGGATCATCGCCCGCCTTGGCCATCTTGGCCAGGAACAGCTCGCTCAGCCACAGCCGCAGCACCACCCCCGACTCCAGATCCTGGCGGGCCGCGATTCCCCGCAGCAGATCCGTCGAACGATTCAGCCAGCGCTCCGTGACCGCCTCGCGCAGCGCGGCCTTCGTACGGAAATGGCGGTAGACACTGCCATGGCTCACCCCGAGCTGGCGCGCCACATCGACGACCGTGGCCTTCGCCGGGCCGTGGCGGCGCAGCACCTCCTCGGTCGCCACGAGGATGCGCTCGGCGGTCAGTGGTTCCGTACTCATGGCCATGACGTTACCTGCCGCTCGAAACGGCCCGGCCGGCCTGTGGACAACCCGGGTGACGGGCTTGTCCACAGGCCACGCCGGGCGACGATCCGGCCGTGCTGCCGGGCGCACGGTCCCGCCCGTGCTGCCGGCCGCACGGTCCCGCCGGCGATGCCGGGCGACGATCCGCCTGTGATGCCGGGCGCACGGTCCCGTCCGTGACTCAGTGCTCGCTGTCCAGGTGGGCCATCTGCGCCTGCGGGTAACGGTCGCCCGCGGCCGAACCGGCCGGCACCGCCGCCTCGATCGCGGCCAGGTCCGCCGCCGTCAGCTCCACATCGAGCGCGCCCAGCGCCTCGGTCAGCCGGTCCCGGCGCCGCGCGCCGACCAGCGGCACGATGTCCGCCCCGTGCCGGGGGCCCTGCGCCAGCACCCAGGCGATCGCGGTCTGCGCGACCGAGACCCCCTTCTGCTCGGCGATCTTGCGCAGCGCGTCCACCAGGTCCAGATTGTGCTGGAGGTTCTCGCCCTGGAAGCGCGGGCTCATCCCGCGGAAGTCGCCCGCGGCCAACTGCCGGTCCCGCGTGAAGTGCCCGCTGATCAGACCGCGCGAGAGCACCCCGTACGCGGTGATGCCGATGCCCAGTTCGCTCGCGGTCGGCAGGATCTCGTCCTCGATGCCGCGCGAGATCAGCGAGTACTCGATCTGGAGGTCCGAGATCGGGGCCACGGCCGCCGCCCGGCGCAGCGTGGCCGCGCCCACCTCGGACAGGCCGATGTGCCGCACGTGCCCGGCCTGGACCAGTTCGGCGATGGCGCCGACGGTCTCCTCGATGGGTACGTCCGGGTCGATCCGGGCGATCCGGTAAATGTCGATGTGGTCGACGCCCAGCCGCTGCAACGAGTACGCCGCGAAGTTCTTGACCGCGCCGGGCCGCCCGTCATAACCGGACCAGCCGCCGTCCGGGTCGCGGAGCGCCCCGAACTTCACGCTGGTCAGGGCCTGTTCGCGGGCCGCGGCGGGCGCGGAACGCAGCGCCTCGCCGATCAGCATCTCGTTGTGGCCCATCGCGTAGAAGTCGCCGGTGTCGAGCAGGGTGACACCGGCGTCCAGCGCGGCGTGGATGGTGGCGATCGACTCGTCCCGGTCGGCTTCTCCGTACAGCGCGGACATGCCCATGCAGCCGAGGCCGAGCGCGGCGGTCCGGGGGCCGTTGGTGCCGAGGGTGAGGGTTCGCATGAGGGGGCTCCCTGGGGGGTTGGGGGTGGGGGAGGTGGGATCCGAGGGGTGGATCGGGGTGTGCCTCCACCATGGCATGACAGCTGACAGATTTCAATATCTGTCAGCTGTCAGCTCTCACCCCGCCGTCCGTGCCGCGCCGCCACACCCCCGCACGCGCCGAAAACTGGTACGAGCCACCCCCTCCGGCCGGGTACCGTCGCCCTCATGGCTAAGAGTCGTAACAACCTGCTCGGTGTCGGTGGACAGCGCAAGAAGGTGTCCCGCAACGGAGACCAGGGCTCGGTCCAGGGGAGTGCGGCCGACCGGAAGGCGGCCGTGGACAAGAAGGAGGAGCTGCTGCGCAAGATGCGTGAGCGCGCCAACCCCGCGGTGCCGGAGCCGAGCGAGAGCTGATCCGGAGCGTCCCGCAGGGACCGAACGGCGAAGGGCCCGGAACGTGAGACACGTTCCGGGCCCTTCGCCGTTCGGTCGGCGGACTCAGCCGCTCACCGCATGACACGCGGCAGCCGCAGGCTCAGCAGTGCCGTCACCACGACCAGGCCGAGCTGTACGAGCAGAGTGACCACGAGCGCGTCGCGCATGCCCGCCGAGGGGGCGAGCGCCAGGAAGAGCGTGCCCAGGGTGGCGACGCCGAGGGCGAGCGCGGACTGCTGGGTGGTGACGACCACGCCGCCGCCCACCCCGGCCCGGTCGGCCGGGATGTCGGAGAGCATCAGGCGCATGAGGACCGGGAGTTGGAGGCCCTGGCCGAGGCCGGCGACGGCGACGCCCGGCGCGAGTTCGGCGACGGTCAGGCCGGACCAGCCGTGCCACACGGTCAGGGTGAGCAGGGTGATGCCCACCGCCTGGATCACGCCGCCCGCCGTCACCACACGGGTGCCGAACCGGCCGATGAGCCGGGGCCCGGCGAGGGAGGCGGCGAAGAACGCGAGCGCCATCGGCACCAGGGCGAGACCGGCCGCGACCGGACCCATGCGCAGGCCCTGCTGAAGCACCACGGCGACCACGAACATGAAGCCGCTGAACCCGATCGAGAACGGCACCACCATCACCAGGCCGCGCCGCAGCGAGTGGATGTCGAGCAGGCTCGGCGGCACCAGCGGAGTCCGCCCCTGCCGGTCGGCACGCCGCTCCACCAGGAAGAACGCGACGGCCGCGAACGGGAAGACGCCGAGCGAGACCCATGTCCACAGCGGCCAGCCCGCGGCCCGCCCCTCGGTCAGCGGCAGCAGCAGCGAAAGCAGCGAGAGCGCCAGGAGCAGGGTGCCGGCCACGTCGATGCCGGCCGGCCGGTCCGAGCGGGTCTCGGGCACCGTGCGGACCGCGAGGAGCAGGCCGGCGACGGCGACCGGCACGTTCACCAGGAACACCGAACGCCAGCCGGACCCGGCCACATCGGCCGCGACCAGGACGCCGCCGAGGATCTGCCCGGCGACCATGGACAGGCCGGCGGTCGCCCCGTACAGACTCATCGCCTTGGCACGGCGCGGGCCCTGCGTGGTGGCCTGGATGGTGGCGAGTACCTGGGGCATCATCAGCGCGGCCGCGGCACCCTGTGCCACCCGGGCGCCGACCAGGGTCCAGGCGGTGGGGGCGAGGCCGCAGGCGAGCGAGGTGAGGCCGAAGGCGGCCATGCCGGTCAGGAAGAGCCGGCGCCGGCCCGCCATGTCACCGAGGCGTCCGCCGAGCACGAGCAGTACGGCGTAGGCGACGCCGTATCCGGCGACCACGAGTTCCAGGAGGGCCGGGCCCGCCGCGAGGTCGCTGTCCATGGACGGCAGGGCGACGTTGACGATGAAGAAGTCGATCAGGGGGAGTGCCGCGCCGAGCAGTACCGTGAACAGCCCGAGCGGCCCGATCACCGCCCCGTGGTGGGTGACCGGGACAGTGGGGGAAAGGGAAGGAGTGGGGGAGGGCGTGGAGGTCGTCCGTACCGTTGTTTCGCTCACGGAGAAGACGATCCTCCCGTTTTTAGCCTGGTACCAGAGTCTCCTTATCCTGGTACAAGCACTACCTGGCAACCGGCTGACAAGCACCGGCCGGTACGGCACCCTGAGACCATGAGCACTGTGGCACCGGCGAGCGATGTCCGCCGTCACGAGCTGGCCGAATTCCTGCGCAGCCGCCGTGAACGCATCACCCCCGAAGAGGTCGGCCTGCCTCCGGGCCGGCGCCGCCGCACCCCGGGCCTGCGCCGCGAGGAGGTGGCCCAGCTCTCCGCCGTCGGAGTCACCTGGTACACCTGGCTGGAGCAGGCCCGCGACATCCAGGTCTCCCCGCAGGTCCTGGACGCCCTCGCGCGCGCCCTGCTGCTCGACCCCAGCGAGCGCAGCCACCTCTTCGCGCTGGCCGGCGCCCTCGACCCGGCGCCGAACGCGACCTGCCCGAGCATCACCCCGGCGCTGCGCGCGATGCTCGACCAGCTGGGTCCGATCCCGGCCTGCATCCAGAACAGCCGGTACGACATCCTCGCCTACAACCCCACGTACGGGCGGCTGCTCTGCGACCTCGACGCCCTGGCGCCGGAGGACCGCAACTGCCTGTGGCTGGCCTTCACCCACCCCCAGTGGCGGGCCTCGGTGGTGGACGTCGCCGAGATGAACCGGGTGATGGCCGCCAAGTTCCGCGCCTCGATGGCCGAACACCTCACCGAGCCGGCCTGGAAGGCGCTCCTCGCCCGGCTGGAGGGCGCCTCCGAGGAGTTCCGCGAGGTGTGGGCCCGGCACGAGGTGGTCAACCAGGGCGGCAAGACCAAGTACCTGGACAACGCCCACGTCGGCCTGCTGCGCGTCGAGCACACCAATCTGTGGCTCGGCCCGTCGGCCGGCCCGCGCGTGGTCATGTACGTACCGGCCGACGAGGAGACGCGCGAGCGTCTGGAGCGGTTGCAGGCGCTCACCGGGTCCGGTCAGGCGTTGGCGTCCGCCGGAGTCTGAACGGCGGGCGCCTCCAGGCGCTCCGCGGTCCGCCGCGCCGACTCCCGCGCCCGGCGCCCGCTGGTGGCGAGCCCCACGCACAGCACGCTCAGACCGCAGCCCGCGATGATCCACCAGGCGGGCCGGGCGGCCCCGGGGAAGCCGTCGGCGTACGCGCCGGGGGCCACGCCCGCCATGCCGCCCGCGAGCACCGCGCCGATCACCGCGACCCCGAGGGTCTGGCCGATCTGGCGGCTGGTGGAGGCGACGGCCGCCGCCACCCCCGCCTGGGAGCGGGGCATCCCGGAGACCGCGGTGTTGGTGATGGGCGCGTTCACCATGCCGAAGCCGAGGCCGAACAGGACGTACCCGGTGAACAGCAGGGCCGTGGTCCGTTCGGCGTCGAACACCGCGAACAGGAGCCCGCTCGCGGCCATCGCGACTCCGGCGACGAGCAGCGAAAGGCGCGGCCCGCGGCTGCCGACGAGGCGTCCCGACAGCGGCGCGCAGACGAAGGTGAGCGCGGCCATCGGCAGCATGTAGAGCCCGGCGTTCAGGGCGCTCAGGCCCCGCGCGTTCTGGAGGTACAGGGTGTTGAGGAAGAGGAACCCGCTGAGCGCGGCGAACGCGGAGACCGCGATCACGGTGGCGCCGCTGAACGGGACGCTGCGGAAGAACCGCAGGTCGATGAGGGGTTCGGCACGCCGGGGCTCGTACACCAGGAGAGCGGCGAGCGAGGCGAGGGCGAGCCCGCCGAAGCCGAGGATCTGCGGCGAGGTCCATCCGGCGCTGGGCACCTCGATGATCGCGTACGTCAGCGAGCCGAGCAGCGCGATGATCAGGAGCTGGCCGACCGGGTCGGGGCGGCGCGGCTTGGGGGCGCGGGACTCGGGGATGTAGCGCCAGGTCAGGAAGAGGGCGAGCAGGCCGACGGGCAGGTTGAGCCAGAAGATCGAGCGCCAGCCGACCGTCTCGACGAGGACGCCGCCGACGATGGGGCCCGCGGCCATGGAGATGCCGACGACGCCGCCCCAGACGCCGATGGCGCGGGCGCGTTCGCGCGGGTCGGTGAAGGTGTTGGTGATGATCGACATCGCGACGGGGTTGAGCATCGAGCCGCCGACCGCCTGCACCATCCGGAAGACCACCAGGGATTCCAGATTGGGGGCGAGCGAGCAGAGCACCGAGCCGATGGTGAACAGGATCAGGCCCGCCTTGAAGACCCGTCGGCGCCCGATCCGGTCGGCGGTCGAACCCGACAGCATCAGGAGCGAGGCGAGGACCAGGGTGTAGGCGTCGATCGTCCACTGCATGCCGGAGACATCGGCGTGCAGTTCCTTCTGCATGGAGGGGAGGGCGACATTGAGGACGGTGTTGTCGAGGCTGACGATCAGCAGGCTCATGCAGCAGATCGCCAGGATGAGCATCCGTCGGCGGTGGGTGGGCTCGGACATGGCTTCGATAGTACGCCTAACTAATGAACCCCGGTCCACCCGACCCGGGTGCCGGCGGTCCCGGTAGCGGCGCCACCGGGGTCGCGCGCCCCGGTTGTCCACAGCCCCCGGCGGGCCGCGGCCGGCATGCGCGACAATGAACAGATGACCACGCTCTCCATCGGCCCGCACACCGTGCAGCCGCCCGTGGTGCTCGCACCCATGGCCGGCATCACCAACGCTCCGTTCCGCACCCTGTGCCGCGAGTTCAGCGGCGGCAAGGGCCTGTTCGTCAGCGAGATGATCACGACGCGGGCGCTGGTCGAGCGCAACGAGAAGACCATGCAGCTCATCCACTTCGACGAGACCGAGACCCCGCGCTCGATCCAGCTCTACGGAGTGGACCCGGTCACCGTCGGCAAGGCCGTCCGCATGATCGTCGCCGAGGACCTGGCCGACCACATCGACCTCAACTTCGGCTGCCCCGTGCCCAAGGTGACCCGCAAGGGCGGCGGCTCCGCCCTGCCCTACAAGCGGCCGCTGCTGCGCGCGATCCTGCGCGAGGCCGTCACGAACGCCGGGGACCTGCCCGTCACCATGAAGATGCGCAAGGGCATCGACGACGACCACATCACCTTCCTCGACGCCGGCCGCATCGCCGTCGAGGAGGGCGTCACCGCCATCGCCCTGCACGGCCGCACCGCCGCCCAGCACTACGGCGGCACCGCCGACTGGGACGCCATCGCCCGCCTCAAGGACCACGTCCCCGAGATCCCCGTGCTCGGCAACGGCGACATCTGGTCCGCCGAGGACGCGCTGCGCATGGTCAAGGAGACCGGCTGCGACGGCGTCGTGGTCGGCCGCGGCTGCCTCGGGCGGCCCTGGCTCTTCGGCGACCTGGTGGCCGCCTTCGAGGGCACCGACTCCTTCGCGCGCCCCACGCTGCGCACGGTCTCCGAGGTGATGCTGCGGCACGCGACGCTGCTGGGCGAGTGGATCGGCGACGAGACCCGCGGTGTGATCGACTTCCGCAAGCACGTCGCCTGGTACCTGAAGGGCTTCGCGGTCGGTTCCGAGATGCGCAAGCGCCTGGCGGTCACCTCGTCACTGGACGAACTGGGCGCTCAGTTGAGCGAGCTCGATCTGGACCAGTCGTGGCCCGACGGCGCGGACGGCCCGCGCGGCAGAACGTCCGGAAACAACCGGGTCGTCCTGCCCGACGGCTGGCTGAAGGACCCCTACGACTGCTCCGGCATCAGCATGGAAGCCGAGCTGGACACCTCCGGCGGCTGATCCGCGTCGCCCCTCAGGGGCCCGGATCCGTCCAAAGAGCCGTCCGAAGGCTGGAATCCCGCTCGATCGAGCGCGTGATTCTCGCCACCCCTGATAGGGGTTGCGCTCAGATGAGCGTTTTTCAGGTGGCTGCACCTCTGAAAGGGGTGGCACTCAGTGCCACCCCTTTCGCGTTCAAGTAATGAACTCACCTGAACGAACACCCGCTCACATGAGAGGATCTAAACCCTCTCTTGACCTACTCCGTTCAAGTGATGAAGACGCCGGGGGAGGGTCTCTTACGCGCCAGTCACTTTCGATCTGGTGGCGGACGAGTGGTTACGACCACGTGACGCGCAAGTGGACGTACCCAGACACCTTCGATCTGGGTATGTTCCTCGCCGTCAGGGCAGCCACCGCGGATTCGAGGAGTCGAGACCCGTGTCGGAAGACAAAGACCTCCAGCACACCCAGAAGTTCGTCTACGACTTCACCGAGGGGAACAGGAACCTCAAGGACCTCCTCGGCGGAAAGGGCGCGAACCTCGCCGAGATGACCAACCTCGGTCTCCCGGTCCCTCCCGGGTTCACGATCACCACCGAGGCGTGCAAGGTCTACCTCGACAGCGGCGACGAGCCGGCCGAGCTGCGCGACGAGGTCAGCGCGCACCTCGACGCCCTCCAGCAGACGATGGGCAAGAAGCTCGGCCAGGCCGACGACCCGCTGCTCGTCTCCGTACGCTCCGGCGCCAAGTTCTCGATGCCCGGCATGATGGACACCGTCCTCAACATCGGGCTCTCCGACGAGTCGGTGGCCGGCCTCGCCGCCCAGGCCGGCGACGAGCGCTTCGCCTGGGACTCCTACCGCCGCCTGATCCAGATGTTCGGCAAGACCGTCCTCGGCGTGGACGGCGAGCTCTTCGAGGAGGCCCTGGAGGACGCCAAGGCCGCCAAGAAGGTCACCGTCGACACCGACCTCGACGCGGGCGACCTGAAGAAGCTGGTCAAGCAGTTCAAGAAGATCGTCAAGGCCGAGGCCGGGCGCGACTTCCCGCAGGACCCGCGCGAGCAGATGGACCTCGCGATCCGCTCGGTCTTCGAGTCGTGGAACACCGACCGCGCCAAGCTCTACCGCCGCCAGGAGCGCATCCCCGGCGACCTCGGCACCGCGGTCAACATCTGCTCGATGGTCTTCGGCAACCTCGGCCCCGACTCCGGCACCGGCGTCGCCTTCACCCGCGACCCGGCCTCCGGCCACCAGGGCGTCTACGGCGACTACCTCCAGAACGCGCAGGGCGAGGACGTCGTCGCCGGCATCCGCAACACCGTGGCCCTCGCCGAGCTGGAGGGGATCGACAAGAAGTCCTACGACCAGCTCATGCAGATCATGGAGACCCTGGAGACCCACTACAAGGATCTCTGCGACATCGAGTTCACCATCGAGCGCGGCCAGCTCTGGATGCTCCAGACCCGGGTCGGCAAGCGCACCGCGGGCGCCGCCTTCCGCATCGCCACCCAGCTCGTGGACCAGGGCCTCATCGACGAGGCCGAGGCGCTCCAGCGCGTCAACGGCGCCCAGCTCGCCCAGCTGATGTTCCCGCGCTTCGACGACGGCGCCAAGAGCGACCTGATCGGCCGGGGCATCGCCGCCTCGCCCGGCGCCGCGGTCGGCAAGGCCGTCTTCGACTCCTACACCGCCGTCAAGTGGTCGCGTTCCGGCGAGAAGGTCATCCTGATCCGCCGCGAGACCAACCCCGACGACCTCGACGGAATGATCGCCTCCGAAGGCATCCTGACCTCGCGCGGCGGCAAGACCTCGCACGCCGCCGTCGTCGCCCGCGGCATGGGCAAGACCTGTGTCTGCGGCGCCGAGGAACTGGAGGTCGACACCAAGCGCCGCCGCATGACCACCTCGGCCGGCACCGTCGTCGAGGAGGGCGACGTCGTCTCCATCGACGGCTCCACCGGCAAGGTCTACCTCGGCGAGGTCCCCGTCGTGCCGTCCCCGGTCGTCGAGTACTTCGAGGGCCGCATGCACGCCGGCGCCGACGACGCCGACGAACTGGTCGGCGCCGTGCACCGCGTCATGGCGTACGCGGACCGGGTCCGCCGCCTGCGCGTACGGGCCAACGCCGACAACGCCGAGGACGCCCTGCGGGCCCGCCGCTTCGGCGCCCAGGGCATCGGCCTGTGCCGCACCGAGCACATGTTCCTCGGCGAGCGCCGCGAGATGGTCGAGAAGCTGATCCTCGCCGACACCGACGACGAGCGCGAGACGGCACTCAGTGCCCTGCTCCCGCTCCAGAAGAAGGACTTCGTCGAGCTCTTCGAGGCGATGGACGGACTCCCGGTCACCGTGCGCCTGCTGGACCCGCCGCTGCACGAATTCCTCCCCGACATCACGGAGTTGTCGGTCCGCGTCGCACTCGCCGAGTCCCGCAAGGACGCCAACGAGAACGACCTGCGCCTGCTCCAGGCCGTGCACAAGCTGCACGAGCAGAACCCCATGCTGGGCCTGCGCGGCGTCCGCCTCGGCCTGGTCATCCCCGGCCTGTTCGCCATGCAGGTACGGGCGATCGCCGAGGCGGCCGCCGAGCGCAAGAACGCCAAGGGCGACCCGCGCCCCGAGATCATGATCCCGCTGGTCGGCACCGTCCAGGAGCTGGAGATCGTCCGCGAGGAGGCCGACGCCGTCATCGCCGAGGTCGAGGCCGCCACCAAAACCGAGCTCAAGCTCACCATCGGCACCATGATCGAGCTGCCCCGCGCCGCCCTGACGGCCGGTCAGATCGCCGAAGCCGCCCAGTTCTTCAGCTTCGGCACCAACGACCTGACCCAGACCGTCTGGGGCTTCTCCCGCGACGACGTCGAGGCCAGCTTCTTCACCGCGTACCTGGAGAAGGGCATCTTCGGGGTCTCCCCGTTCGAGACCATCGACAAGGACGGCGTCGGCTCCCTCGTGCGCTCCGCCGTCGAGGCCGGCCGCGCCACCCGCCCCGACCTCAAGCTCGGCGTCTGCGGCGAACACGGCGGCGACCCCGAGTCGGTGCACTTCTTCCACGAGGTGGGCCTGGACTACGTGTCCTGCTCACCGTTCCGCATCCCCGTCGCCCGCCTCGAAGCGGGCCGCGCGGCAGCCGAGTCGAAGGGCAGCGACTCGCGCTAGAGCCCCGGAGCCGCCGCCGGGTCCCCGACCCTCACCACCGATCCGGCGGCGGCTCCGGAACACCAAGAAGGGGCGGCAACCCTGTGCGGGGGTGCCGCCCCTTTTGCCTTCCCGGCCCCTCACGGGCGCGGTAAGCGTTTGCCTCACAGGCAACGCGCTACACGTTCCAGGTGTGCGAGCGCTTAATTCCTGTTGAAGGGCGGACATTTAACGACGTCATGGCCGGAAATACAGAGTGCGGTTCACGGATCCCCACCCGTGAACCGCACTCTGTCAACCACGCCGAGCACGGAGCCGCCACCTACGCCCACCGCCGCCAGACACTGTGAAGCCCCCCACGGTCTTCGCAGAATCTTTCCGGTCGGCTCGGTGTCGTGCCCGACGCGGTACAGCCTTTCGCCCCGGGCACCCCTTCCGCGAGGCCTTTCAACTGTGGCTGAAAGGCCCGTGGTCACGGGCAGTGACGGGAGGCATACTCAGTCGAGTCGGTCGGGGGATCAATTGCGGATGCAACAACAAGGCAACACGTTGCAGACAGTGGACAGGTGGGGTTTCGGTGCTGCGCATTCATTTCACCGGCGAGGATCTGGCCCGGCTCCGTATGGCGCCGGGTCCCGACACGCTGTGGGAAACGATTCTCAGCTTTCACCGCTTAAGGGACCGGCGGGGCGCCTCCGTATTCGGTGAATGGCGACAGGAAACCCGCGGCCGATTGAGCGGAGAAACACGATTGCTCTCCGCAGTCGTTCCGTGCCGCGGATATTTCCCCGACTTTCTCACCCCACCACACGGCCCGCATTCCCTCGACGCCGGCCTGATGCGCATTCGCGAGACCGGACCCGAGCGCCTCGACGCCGAACTCTCCCGCCTCCCCGGCGGCCGCCCCACCACCGGCTGGGCCGCCGCCCTCGCCGACGGCTGCACCACCCAACTCGGCCGCCTCGCCGACGCGTTGGCCGCCTACCACCAGGCGGCCGTCTCCCCCTACTGGCCCCACATACAGGCCCGCGTCGACGCCGACCGGGCCGCCCGCGGCCGGGCCCTGCTCGACGGCGGCGCCAGCGAACTCCTGGACTCCCTGCCGCCGATGCTGCGCTGGCGCGCCCCCGTCCTGGAGGCCGACTACCCGGTGGACCGCGAACTCCACCTGAACGGACGGGGGTTGCTGCTCCAGCCCTCGTTCTTCTGCCGCCGCACCCCCGTCGCCCTCCACGACCCGAAGCTGCCGCCCGTCCTCGTCTACCCGGTCACCCACACCCAGGCGCCCTACGAGTCCCCGCCCGGACCCGGCCGCACCACCTCGCTCGGCCGGCTCGTCGGACACACCCGCTCCAGCGTGCTCATGGCCATCGGCAACGGCTGCACCACCAGCGAACTCGCCCGCAGGGCAGGCGTATCGCTCGCCTCCGCCAGCCAGCACGCAGCAGTCCTGCGCGACGCCGGCCTCCTGGTCACCCTGCGGCACGGCAACTCCGTATTGCATACGCTGACCCCGCTCGGCTCCGCCCTGCTGTGCGGCGGAACCCCGCACGTGCCGCGGCCGCGCCGGCCGTCCCCGTCGCCTCAGTCGTCGATCCCGGAACGCTCCACACCCGCCACGATGTAGCGCTGGAGCAGCAGAAAGACCAGGACCAGCGGGACGATGGACACGGCCGCCGCCACGAACAGCTCGTGCAGATTCACCACTTGGGCCGTGGTGAAGGTGGACAACGCCACCTGAACCGTCCAGGCGTCCCGGTCCTGGCCGATGACCAGCGGCCACAGAAAGGAATTCCAGGCACCGATGAACACAATCGTGCCGACCGCCGCGAAGACCGGACGCGCATTGGGCACGACGATCCGCCAGTACGTCCGCCAATATCCGAGCCCGTCGACCCGGGCCGCATCCTCCAACTCTCGTGGAAATCCCGTGAAGAACTGGCGAAAGACGAAGCACGCGAACCCGGAGAACAGCGTCGGAACGATCAGACCGCGCAAGCTCGACACCCAGCCGAGGGACGAAACGAGAACGAAACTTGGTACGAACGTGACCGCCGCGGGAACCATCAACGTCCCGATCACCGCGTAGAACACCTGGTTGGCGAACCGGTACGGGATCCGCGCGAGCCCGTACCCCGCAAGCGAAGCCAGCAGCAGCGTGCCCACCGTCGTCGCCACCGCGATCAGCGCCGAGTTCAGCAACGACCGCGCCATCGGCACCGCCGGATCGTCGAACAGCTCCCGCACGTTCGACCAGTGCACGCTGGAAGGGAAGAACGTCCAGGAGGGCGACGTGATGTCCCGCTCCGCCGACAGGCCATTGCGCACCAGCAGATAGAACGGCACCAGGAACAGCAGCGCCAGCGCCACCAGGATCACCCACCGAAGAGCCCGCCCCACCCGCAGCAGAGGATCCTCGGGCCGCCTCCCGCGCGGGGCACCACCGGCTCGCGGCACACGCATCAGTCGGCCTCCTTCCGGCCCAGGCCGAACCAGCGGGCCTGGAACACCGTCACCACCGCGATGACCAACGCCAGGATCACCGCACCTGCACTGCCCATCCCCAGGTTCTGCCCCTGCCCCAGTGCTGTGTAGTACAGGTAGACCAGCGGCGGACGGGCGTACGGCGGATAGCCACGCGCGTCCGACAGCAGGTTGTAGAACTCGTCGAACGCCTGGAACGCGTTGATCACCAGCAACAGCACCACCGCGACCGACGTCGCCCGCAACTGCGGGAACGTGATGTGCCGGAACACCTGCCAGCCCGGCCGCGCCCCGTCCACCGCCGCCGCCTCGTACAGCCGCGGACTGATCCGCTGCAACCCGGCCAGGAACAGGACCATGTAGAACCCGGCCTGCAACCACAGCCGCACCGTCACGATCACCAGCCAGTACCAGGGCGGATGCGTCGTCGACAGCCACGCCGTCTGATCCACCCCGAACCAGCCGAGCACCGTGTTCACCAGACCGAACCGCACCCCGCTGAACAGCGACATCTTCCAGATCAGCGCCGCCACCACATACGAACAGGCCGCGGGCAGGAAGAACACCGACCGGAAGAACGCCTGAAAACGGCGCACCCGGTGCACCATCAGCGCCAGACCCAGCGACAGCGCGTACGTCGCCGGCACGATGAACAGCGAGAACACCGCGAACGTCCCCAGACTGGACGTGAACGCGCCGTCCCTCAGCATCGCCGTGTAGTTGCCGAACCCCACGAAGTCCGTCGGCGACACCGTGTTGTGGGCGTCGAAGAAGCTGAGGTACACGCTCCACAGCAACGGGACATACGTGAACAGGGCCAGACCCGCGGCGAAGGGGCCGACGAAGACCCAGAACCACAGCGTGTTGTCCGAAACCCGACGTCGCACGGCGCTCAGTGCTTCTTCACCCGCTGAAGCTCGTCCTTCGCCTTGCGCACGACCGCCCTCAGCTCGCCGTCCGCACCCGCCCCGTCCTTGATGATCCGGTTCAAGGCGTCCTGATACGCCGTCTGAAGCGCCGGCGTCCACAGCAACGGCTGCGCGTACCCGTGGTCCGTCACGAACGACACCACATCGGCCGCCGCACCCTCGCGCAGCTTCGCCGCCTTCCTGGCCAGCGAGAGCCGCGCCGGAATGTGGAAGCCGTAGGACAGCGCGAAGTCCTCCTGGAAATCGGCCCGTTCGACCCACAGCCACTTCACATACGCCTTCGCCTCCGCCTGATGCTTCGAACGCGCCGACACCGCGGCGGCATACGCCCCGACCGGCACCGACGGCTTCCCGCCCGGCCCGTCCCCCGGGAACGGCAGCACCCCGAAGTCGTCACCGAGCGCCTTGTGCACCGCGGGCAGCGCCCACAGCCCCGACCACTGCATCGCCGTGAGGCCCTGCGTGAACGCGGCCGGATCCGACCAGTCCGAAGGGGCCCCGAGCAGCAGCGACTTGTCGGCGTAGAACCGGTGGAGCTTGCCGAGCGTGCGCGCGGCCGCCGGATCGTCGAAACCCACCGCGCCGTCGGCGGTCACCAGACTCTGCCCGGCCGCGTACAGCGGCGTACCGCCCAGCACACCCGCCCCTCCGTCATTGCCGAGGAAGAGCCCCTTGATCTTGTTCCGCGTCAACGCCTTTGCCGCGTCAACCAGTTGGTCGAGCGTGGTGGGCGGCCGCACACCCGCCGCGGCGAGCAGGCTCTTGCGGTAGTAGAGGAACTGCGTGTCGACGACCTGGGGGATGCCCCAGATCCTGCCGTCGTACGTCTTCGGCGCCAGCACCGCCGGGTTGAAGTCGTCCTTCACCCCGTCGAGCAGCGAGGTGAGGTCGACGACCTGACCGCCCTGGATCTGGTCCAGCGTCGGCCCGTTCACCTCGAAGACGTCCGGACCGGAGTCCGTGAGCAGCGCGGCCGCCGTCTGCTGGTCGTAATTGCCCGGCCGCCACTGGATGTCGACCTTCGCCTTGTCGTACGCGGCCGCATAGCGGCGCACGGCCGCCTCGGTCCCCGGCTCGCCGTACTGGTGGTACCAGTGGCCGAGCGCGACCTTCCCGTCCGGCGAACTGGCCTTGTCACGGCCGGTGTTGGAGCCACATGCGGTGAGCAGGCCCAGTGCGGCCCCGCTGCCGAGCAGTGTCCGGCGGCTGATCGTCATGGCGTACGCCCCCTGTTCGTCATCCCGCTGTACGGCTCAACGATCAACCATGCAGGGGGATTACGACAGGGGTATTGCGGCGGTGTGTCGGCCCGACCGACCCGCCACCGTCCGGCCCGCCGTGCAAGCCCGCCCGACCTGCCACCGTCCGGCCCGCCGTGGAAGTCCACCCGACCCCACCGTCCGGCCCGCCGCGCAAGCCCGACGAGCCCACAAACGTCCGCCCGCGCCCGGGGCGCCGGTACCCGGAGCCTCAGGCCTCGTACCGCGCCGAGGCCGGAGCCAGCCGGAAGCGCAGCCGGCAGATCACCGCATCCGTGTCCTTGCGCACCGCGTGCGCCAGCACCGCCCCGCGCTGGTTCTGCAACACCCGCTGCCAGATGTGCGCCGGCTCCACCTCCGGTATCAGCACGGTCACCCGGGTCCGCGGATGATACGTGTGCACCCGGCTCACGTAGTCGGCGACCGGACGGCCCAGGCTGCGGTGCGGCGAGGCCAGCTCGACCAGCTCGACACCCGGATTCCACAGCTCCCAGTCGCGGCGCAGCGCCTCCGTGTCCCGCCGGTCCTCCTCATCGGGATGGCTCACCGTCACCGCCCGCACCTCGTCGCCGAGCGACACCGCCGCGTTCAGCGCCTCACACGTCAGTCGCGACAGATGCGACACCGGCACGATCACCAACGACCGGTCCCGGCGCGGCGGTTCGGGCACCCGGCCCAGATCGAGCCGCTCGGCGATCCGCCCGTACGCCCGGTGCACCGCCTCGAAGACGAGCACGAGCAACGGCAGCGCGACAACGATCAGCCAGGCACCCTCGGCGAACTTGGACGCGGCGACCACCACCGCCGCGACACCCGTCAGCACCGCGCCGAAACCATTGAGGAGCGCCTTCCCGTGCCGGCCCGGAGAACCCTCCCCACGCCAGTGGATCACCATCCCCGTCTGGCAGATCGTGAACCCGACGAACACACCGATCGCGAACAGCGGGACCAGCGTGTTGGTGTCACCGCCGGAGAACACCAGAAGCACCGCCGAGACCGCCGCCAGCGCGAGCACCCCGTGCCGGTGCACCTGACGGTCCGCCTTCAGACCGAAGACATGCGGCAGATAGTTGTCCCGGGCCAACAGCGACATCAGCACCGGCAACCCCCCGAACGACGTGTTCGCGGCCAGCGCCAGCAACACCACCGTCGCGAACTGCACCACATAGAAAGCCCAGTTGTGACCCAGCGACGCATCCGCGAGCTGCGCCAGCACCGTGACCCCCTCCACCGGCTGGAGATGGAACCGGCCGATCAGGACCGCCAGCCCCACCAGCATCACCCCGAGCAGACCGCCGAGCGCCACCTCCGTACGCTGGGCACGCCGCGCGGCCGGAGCACGGAACGACGGCACCGCGTTCGCCACGGCCTCGACCCCCGTCAGCGCCGAACAGCCCGACGCGAAGGCCTTGAGCAACAACAGCGCCCCCACGCTCGTCGCGTTCCCCGCCAGCACCGAGGCATGGCCGTCGGCGGCCTGCGTGGACACGGGCGCCGAACGGAACAGACCGACCACCACGATCGCCAGGATCGCCGCGACGAACACCCCGGTCGGCACGATGAACGCCTTCGCCGAATCGACGATGCCCCGCAGATTGACCGCCGTGACCAGAACCAGCACCCCGAGACAGATCACCAGGCGGTCACCGTAGAGCCCCGGAAACGCCGACGTCAGCGCAGCCACCCCCGCCGTCACGGACACCGCCACATTCAGGACGTAGTCCAGGATCAGCGACGCCGCCGCCACCAGACTCGCCCGCGCCCCCAGATGACGCCGGGCCACCGCATACGAACCGCCGCCGTTCGGAAAAGCCGCGATCACCTGCCGGTACGAGGCGACCAGCACCGCGAGCAACCCGGCGATGGCCAGCGTCACCGGCAGCGTGAAACCGAGCCCGTACGCACCGGCGGACGCGAGGACCAGAACCACCGCCTCCGGTCCGTACGCCACCGACGCCATCGCATCGAGGGAGAGCGCGGCCAGACCCTGCGTCGCGGTCAGCCGGTGCCGGTCGACCACTCCAGGAGGTTCTTCGGGGGCGGCGTCGCTGACGACGGCCTTCGACGTGGTGAGCATGCGCCCAGCGTGCGACCCCGCGGGCCCCGATCCGGCCGCCCTTGGCGCCCCCTTGTCGGACGACGCCCGCATCCATACGCACCCTTGACGCGGGCGGTACGGGCCGCGCCACAGGCGGGGAAGACGAGTGGCGTCACAGGCCGGGGAGACGAGTGGCGCCACAGGCCGGGAAAAACAGCACCCCGCGCGACGATGAGTTTCCGGAACCGCAGCCGTCTACCCCTCGTCAGCAAGGCCACCACCCACGAGGGAGCACGACATGCCCACCATGATCTTCGTCAACCTGCCGGTGAAGGACCTGGAACGCTCCAAGACCTTCTTCGGAAAACTGGGCTACTCCTTCAACCCCCAGTTCACCGACGACAACGCGGGCTGCCTGGTCATCAGCGACACCATCTACGCCATGCTGCTCACCGAGCCGTTCTTCAAGGGCTTCACCCAGCGGCAGATCGCCGACACCGCCACCACCGTCGAGTCGATCGTCTGCCTCAGCGCCGACAGCCGCGACGAGGTCGACCGCCTCGTCGACACCGCCCTCGCCTCCGGCGGCGCACCCGCCCAGGAGACCATGGAACAGGGGCCCATGTACGGCCGCTCCTTCCTGGACCCCGACGGGCACCACTGGGAGGTCATGTACATGGACCCGGCCGCGGTCAACGCCTGAGCACCGCGGACGCGGCCCCCGGCCCTCCCCGTCCGGCACCGCACCCCTCGTACGTCACACGGCCTCGTACGCGACGCCGGTGAGCCGCTCCGAAGCCGACCAGAGCCGCTCACCGGCCCCATCGTTCAGCGTCCAGCCCGCCCGCCAGGACGGGGCGGGCGAACCGCGCCACATCATCAGGGACGGGCCCGTGAACGAATCCGGCCGCACCCCGGGCGCCGTCGCCGCGAACAGCGTCGGCAGCGCCCCGGCCTCGGCCGGCTGCGCCATGATCCGGTTGCCGAGCTCCACGATCCGCTCGGCACGCCGCCGTCCCTCCATCCGGACCGCCTGCGTCTGAAGGTTCGTCGCGGCATAACCGGGATGCGCGGCGGCGGCGACCACGTCCGAGCCCGCCGCCCGAAGCCGGCGCGCCAGCTCATGGATGAACAACAGGTTCGCCGACTTGGACCGCCCGTAGGCGATCCAACGCCGGTAACGGCGTTCACTGTTGAGATCACGGATATCAATATTGGACAGCGCGTGCATCCCACTGGACACACTCACCACCCGCGCCGCCCCGGCCGCCCGCAGCCTCGGCAGCAGCAGCCCGGTGAGCGCGAAATGCCCCAGGTGGTTGACGCCGAACTGCGTCTCGAACCCGTCCGCCGTCCGCCCGAACGGGAGCGCCATCACACCCGCGTTGTTGATCAGCAGATCGAGCCGCTCGTACGGAAGCTTCGCCGCGAAGTCCCGCACCGAGGCGAGATCGGCCAGATCGAGCGGACGGAACTCGGCCTGCGCGTCCGGTACTTCACTCCGGATGCGCTCCTCGGCCGCCCGGCCGCGCGCCTCGCTGCGGCAGGCGAGCACCACCCGTGCGCCCCGGCGGGCCAACTCCCGCGCCGTGACGAGCCCGATGCCGCTGTTGGCCCCGGTCACGACGGCCGTACGGCCGCTCTGGTCGGGGATGTCCTGAGCATTCCAACCCTGAGTCATGCCCCCACCGTACCGGCGGGTATGTGAGGGCGGGGACGGGCGCGGGGGCGTGCGGGAGGTCAGGCGGACGCGCCGCCGTCGATGACAAGGTCGGTGCCGACGACCGACGCGGCGTCGTCGGACGCCAGGTACAGGACGGCCGCGGCGGCCTCCGCCGTCGTCGAGACCCGGCCGAGCGGCTGCACCTCCTTCATGCGCACGGCCCGTTCGGCCTCGCTCTCGCCGGGGCGCAGCGACATGCTGGTGGCGAGGGGGCCCGGGCTCACCGCATTGATGCGGACCCCATCCTGGATGTGGTCGAGCGCGGCGGCCCTGGTCAGCGCGCTGACGGCGGCCTTGGACGCGATGTAGGCGGCAAGGCCGGGGGCGCGGCGGTGGGCCCCCAGGTTGGAGGCGATGTTGACGATGGCGCCGCCCGACTGCTGGGTACGCATGTGGGCGATCTCGGCCTGGAGGGCGTGGAAGACGCCGGTGACGTTGACAGATATCAATGTCTGCCAGTCGCTTTCCGACAGCTCGACAACGGGTGCCCCGCCGCGGAAGACCCCTGCGTTGTTGACCGCGACATCGAGGGAGCCGAACCGCTCGACGACATCGGCCACGAGGGCGCGCACGGCGGGGGAGTCGGACACATCGGCGAGGAACGCGGCCGCCGTACCACCCGCCTCCGTGATCAGGGCGACCGTCTCGTCGAGGGACACGGCCGTACGCCCGGCGACGGCGACCCGCGCCCCCTCGGCGGCGAACGCGAGCGCAACGGCCCGGCCCAGACCGGATCCGGCGCCGGTGACGAGGACGGACTTGTGGGCGAAACGAGCAGACATATTCTTGACCAATCGTTCTGTTATTTGGACATGCGGGTGGAGACCGGGTGGGCGGTCTGGCGGGAGGCGGAGGGGTGGGGGGTGGGGGATCGGAAGTGGAAAAGGGAAAAGGGGAAAATGTCAGCGCGATGTCAGATATCGCCCGACGATGGTCAGTCCAGCAACGTCAGCATCTGCTCGGCCGCGTCCCGTACCCGGCCCGGATCTGCCGAGGCCTTGCCGACGACCCGTGCTCCCTGGAAGAAGACGAGCAGTAGCCGCGCGAGGCCGCGTGGATCACGGTGCGCGGGCAGTTCGCCCTGCGCCTGGGCGCGGACGAGCGCGGAGTGCAGCAGGGTCTCGATGTGTCCCCAGCTGAGCTCGACCCGGCGGGCCGCGGCGTGGTCGTGCGGGGCCAGTTCGGCCGCGGTGTTGGTGACGAGACAGCCGGCCAGGCGGGAGTCCTCGGCCGTCGATTCGGCGGCGAAGCGCCGCACCACGCCGCGCACGGCGGGCAGTGCGGGGCCGGGCGCGGACAGCTCGGCGAGCAGAGCGGCGTCTCGGTGTTCGGCGTAGCGGTCGAGAGCCTTGAGGTACAGCTCGTGCTTGTTGCCGAACGTCGCGTAGATGCTGGCGCGGCCGATGCCGAGGTGCTCGACGAGGTCCGCCATCGATGTCGCCTCGTATCCGCGCCGCCAGAACAGCTCCAGGGCCGAACGCAGCGCGGCGTCCGGATCGAATTCCTTGGTCCTGGCCACACCCAGACACTAGAACTGACTGGAACGCTCGGTCAAGTAAGTCTGGACGGTCAACGCCTCGTCGTCGAGGCAGGCCCCGGTCTCCAGGTCGAAGCGGTGCTTGAGGAGCGGCGATGCGACATAGGGGCGGCCCTCCGGTGTGGAACCGAGCAGCCCGCGGGAGAGAACGCAGGCGCCGGTGGACGGGTCGCGGTTGTCGATCGCGTACGTTCGCCCGCGCCGGTCGGTGAAGACGGCGGCTTGGCGGCCGTCCGGAAGGAGGGCGGCGACGCCGCGTCCGGGGGTCAGGCGGGCGGCCTCGCAGATCGTGAACCAGCCGCTGTCCAGCTTGAGTTGAATGGTCGTCATCGGGTGGCTCCCAGGGTGAGGAGGGGGAGTTCGGGCTTGATCTGGTCGCGTTCGGGCACGAACCGGACCGAGGGGTCGGGGGCCCCGGGCGCGTTCACGAAGGACACGAAGCGGGAAAGCCGATCGGGGTCGTCCAGGGTCTCGGCCCACTCGTCGCGGTAGCCCGCCACGTGCGCGGTCATCAGGGCTTCCAGCTCGGCGCAGATGCCGAGCGAGTCGTTCACCACCACATCCCTGACGTGGGCTAGGCCCCCGTCGATCCGCTCCAGCCAGACCGAGGTGCGCTCCAGGCGGTCGGCGGTACGGATGTAGAACATCAGGAACCTGTCGATCAGACGGACGAGTTGATTGTCCGTCAGGTCCTGGGCGAGGAGGTCCGCGTGGCGCGGGACCGCGCCGCCGTTGCCGCCGACGTACAGGTTCCAGCCGTTGGCCGTGGCGATCACTCCGAAGTCCTTCGACCGGGCTTCGGCGCACTCCCGGGCGCAGCCCGAGACCGCCGACTTCAGTTTGTGCGGCGAGCGCAGTCCGCGGTAGCGCAGCTCCAGATCGATGGCCATCCGCACCGAGTCCTGCACCCCGTAGCGGCACCAGGTCTGCCCCACGCACGACTTGACCGTACGCAGCGACCTTCCGTACGCGTGCCCGGATTCGAAGCCGGCTGCCACCAACCTCGCCCAGATGGACGGGAGTTGGTCGACGCGAGCACCGAAGAGGTCGATGCGCTGGCCTCCGGTGATTTTGGTGTAGAGGCCGAAGTCCCGGGCCACCTCGCCGATCACGATGAGTCGGTCCGGCGTGATCTCGCCGCTGGGGATGCGCGGCACGATCGAATAGGAGCCGTTGCGCTGCAAGTTGGCGAGGAAGTGGTCATGGGTGTCCTGGAGCGCGGCCTGCTCGCCGTCGAGGATGTGCCCGTTGCCGAGGCCCGCCAGGATCGACGCGACCGCGGGCTTGCAGATCTCGCAGCCCTCCCCTCCACGCGCCCGCACGCGGCCGTGGTCGTCGAGGAGTTCGGTGAACGTGGTGATGCGCAGCGCGAGCGCGATCTCATACAGCTCCTGACGGCTCTGGGGGAAGCAGCCGCACAGGCCGACGTCCCCGGACTCCGGCAACAGCCTTCCCATGGTCCGGACACAACTCCCGCACCCCGTACCGGCTTTGGTGCGCTTCTTGGCCTCGGGCAGCGAGGGGCAGGCGCCGATCGCACCCTTGGTGACGTTGTGGCAGGAACAGATGACGGCGTCGTCCGGCAGCGACTCGGGGCCGAACGCGGCCGGCGCACCGAGTCCGGCGGGCAGCACCAGCTGCTCCGGGGCGACCGGCGGTACGTGCCCGGTGAGCGGACGCAGCATGCCGTAGGCGTCCGCGTCGCCGACCAGCACGCCGCCGAGGAGCACACCCTCGCCGGACACGACCAGCTTCTTGTAGACCCCCGAGCGGGAGTCCGCGTAGACGACGTCCAGGCAGCCCTCGGTCGAGCCGTGCGCGTCGCCGAAGGAGGCGACGTCCACGCCGAGGAGCTTCAGTTTCGTCGACAAGTCGGCTCCGGTGAAGGTGCGTCGTGCGGCGCCGACGATGGTGTCGGCCGCGGTCTCGGCCATGTCGTAGCCCGGCGCGACCAGGCCGTACACCCGGCCGTCGGCGGCCAGCGCGCACTCGCCGATCGCGAAGACCGCGGGATCTCCGGTGCGGCACCGCTCGTCGATGACGATGCCGCCGCGCTCGCCGACCGCGAGGCCGCAGTCGCGGGCCAGCCGGTCGCGGGGGCGGACGCCGGCGGAGAAGATCACGAGGTCGGTCGACAGATGAGAGCTGTCAGAAAGTGTCATTCCATTGACGCGTCCCGAACCGTCGGCGGTGATCTCCCGCGTGCCGACGCCCGTGTGCACGGTGAGGCCCATGTTCTCGATGGTGCGGAGCAGCGCCGCGCCGCCGCCCTCGTCGACCTGTACCGGCATCAGCCGGGGCGCGAACTCCACGATGTGGGTGGTGAGTCCGAGCCCTTTCAGCGCCCCGGCCGCCTCCAGTCCGAGCAGCCCGCCCCCCACCACGGCGCCCGTCGTCGCGGTCTTGGCGTACGCCTCGATGGAGAGCAGGTCCTCGATCGTCCGGTAGACGAAGCAGCCGGCGAGATCCTTGCCGGGTACCGGCGGCACGAAGGGGAACGAGCCGGTGGCCAGGACGAGCGTGTCGTACGCGAAGGTGCGCCCCGAGCGGGCGGTGACGGTGCGCGCCGCCCGGTCGACCGACACGGCGGGGTCGCCGACGTGGAGCTCCACCCCGTGCCGACGCATGAAGTCAGCCGGAACGAGGCTCAGTTCGTCGGGTGTGCTGCCCTCGAAGTATGAGGTGAGACGCACCCGGTCGTAAGCGGGACGGGGTTCCTCGCCCAGCACGACCACCCGGGTCCGGCCGGTCGCGCCGCGCTCGGCGAGTGCCTCCAGGAAACGCTGGCCGACCATGCCGTGGCCGACGACCACGATCGTGGAAAGGCGTTCGTTGGGCACGTCAGGAACCTCCGTCGTCGGTGGTACGGCGTGGGCCTCCTCGCCGCTGACGGTCACCGGGGCGGGGGGGCCGGGGCCCGGCCGGTCCGACGGGTCCGGAGGTCACCCGCCGTACCGCCGCTCGCCAGGGTGTCCGTACTCATGCGTCGAGCGTGCGTGACGGCTGTTACCCGTCCGCATCCCGCCGATTTCCACGGCGGAACCTTGCGCTCAGCGGGGCGGGGAACGGGGTGTGAGGCGCCGAGGCGCCCTTCGCGACCGGCCGGCCCATGGGGCGGTGGGGCGGAGGTCGGGACGTGGGCGGGTCCGAGGTGGGGCGTGGGCGCGAAGTGGGGCGGCCCGGGGTGGGGTGACGCGGGCCGGGGATGGCCGGATCCGGGCTGGGCGTGGGGTGACGCGGGCCTGAGACGGACGGATCCGGGCTGGGCGTGGGGCGGGGCGGGGCGGGAAGCGAGTGATCCGGGTCGGGGATGGTGTGCTCCGGGCTCGGGGCGGGCGGGGCGACTCCGGAAGGGAGTGGTCGGGGGGTGGGGTAAACCGAACCCTGAAGATCCGTGCTGGCACGATCGAAACGGCGGGCCCCGGGCGGGAGCCTTGACGCATGGACCTCGCGCAGCGACACCCCGCCTCCGACCACACGCCGACCCGCCCTGGCATGGGCCCGGGCCGCCCACCCGCCCCCGCTACGGGCCCGGCCGGCCCCGCTTCCGGCCCGGTCGCCACGGCCGCGACCCCGGCCGGGACGGACCAGCACGCCCGGCACCGCGGTGCCGGCCGCGTGGGCTGGAAGGCGATACTCCGGGAGCCGTTCCGGGCCGTGACATGGCTGCGGCTCGCCTACCTCCTGCTCGCCCTGCCCGTGGGCATCCTGTGTATCCCGATAGCCCTGGTCGGCGGCCCGGCCGGCCGGATCCAGCGTGGGCTCGCCCGGCGGCTGCTCGGCGTGGAGGTGACGGATCCCCGGCACACCGGCCCACTCGCCCTGGTCCACGCCGTGATCAGCCTGCCACTCAACCTGGTGGCGCTCACGGTGTCGGCCTACTTCTGGACAGTCGTCGTCATCAACCTGGCCTATCCGCTGCGGCCGGACAGCGACCCGACCCAGGCATGGGGCGGTCCCACGATGGCCGGGGCATGGGCAGTGCACGGCATAGGCGGCGGCGTGTCCTTCCTGCTCATCACACCCTGGGTGATGAAGGGGTTCACCCTGCTCCAGGCCCGCCTCGTCAGGGGCTTCCTCGGAGGCGACCGGGCCGGGCTGCTCAAGGCCACCTGGATCGCGCTGGCCGTGACCGGGCTCTGCGCGCTCCTGTCCATACCCGTGATCCACCAGCTCTGACCGGCTCGCCCCTAGGGTTGTAGCCCATGCACCGCCTGCGTCTTCCGGGCTCCCCGGAGTTCCCCTACCGACGGGACCGGCGCGGCCCGGTCGCCCGGGCCGCGCTCTACTCGCTCATCGCGCTGCCGCTCGCCCTGGCCGGCCTGGTCCTGGTCGTCGCGGTCCTGCTGATCGGAGCGGTGCTGTCGTGGACCGCGCTGGGACTGTGGCTCATCGCCGCGGCGGTCCGAGCGGCCCTCGCCCTCGGAGAGCTCCAACGAGCCCTGGCGAAGCGCCTGTTGGGCCTGGAGATCGACCCGCCGACGCTGCCGGAGACGAGCGGAGTGTTCGACTGGCGGCGCTCGGTGCTCGGTGGGCGGACCGGCTGGCGGGCGGTGGGCTGCGCACTGGCGGCCCCGCTGACCGCCCTGCTGCCGC
Organism: Streptomyces sp. NPDC006691; assembly: GCF_042869955.1. NCBI lineage: Bacteria > Bacillati > Actinomycetota > Actinomycetes > Kitasatosporales > Streptomycetaceae > Streptomyces > Streptomyces sp. NPDC006691. The sequence continues at coordinate 353,122 of NZ_JBIAGW010000003.1, read as the reverse complement.
TCGCCGCCTTGTACATCGGCTGGGTGAACGGGGTACTGCTGACCCTGCATCCCCTGCTCAAGCGCTGGAACAATTTCACGATCACGGGGCCCGACGGTTCCGTACGGAGGGTGGGACTGGAGGTGGGGGGAGTGGAGTTGGACAGCTGGCCGCGGTGGCTGCTGCCCTTCGCCTTGGGACTTGTGCTTCTGTACGCGGCGCCGTGGCTGCTTCGCCACGCGCTGGTCCCGCACCGGCTGCTGCTCGGTGGGCTGCTCGGGCCGGACCGGGCGGACCAGCGCATCCGCACCCTGGAGGAGACCCGGGCCCAGGCCGTGGACGGCGCGGCGGCGACCCTACGTCGTATAGAACGCGACCTCCACGACGGGACGCAGGCCCGTCTGGTGGGTCTGGGCATGCATCTCACGATGATCCGCGAGCTGGTGGCGGGAGGTGCCGAGCAGGACAAGATCCTGAAGGTCGTCGAGACGGCGCAGGGCAATGCCAAACAGGCCGTAGCCGATCTGCGCCATCTGGTGAAGGGCATCCATCCACCCGTGCTCGACCAGGGGCTGGACACCGCGCTCGCCACGCTTGCGGCGGACAGTGCGCTGCCGGTGCGGGTGGACTGCCGGATCGAGGGCAGGCCCAGTCCGGCGATCGAGTCCATCGCCTACTTCTGTACGGCGGAACTGCTGGCCAACGCGGCCAAGCACAGCGGGGCTTCGCAGGTGTGGGTCACGGTGTACGGCGACGCGAAGGCACTGCTGCTCGCCGTCGAGGACGACGGGCGCGGGGGAGCGCTGGTGGGGGCGGGCAGTGGACTGGCCGGGTTGCGGGACCGGGTGCGTACCGTGGACGGCTCACTGAACTGCGACAGCCCGCCCGGTGGGCCTACGGTGGTGAGTGTGCTGCTGCCCTTGCGATGAGCTGTGCGGACGCCGAGAACAGATGAGTTGTGTGGACGCCGAGAACAGGTGAACACCGAGAACGGGGCGGGTCATTCATGCGGGTCGTCATCGCCGAGGACTCCTCGATCCTGCGCGACGGGCTCGTGCAGCTGCTGGAGATGCGGGGCGTGGAAGTGGCGGCCGCGGTCCAGGATGCCGAGGCGCTGCTTGCCGCGGTCGCCGAGCACCGTCCGGACGCGGCGGTGGTGGACATCCGGCTGCCGCCGACGCAGACGGACGAGGGGCTGCGGGCGGCGGTGGAGATCCGTCGGACGGCGCCGGGCACCGGGGTGTTGATCTTCTCGCAGTACGTGGAGACCAAGTACGCGGAGCAGCTCGTTGGGGACGGCGGGGCGGGGGTCGGCTATCTGCTGAAGGAACGCGTCGTGGACATCGGGGAGTTCGTGAACGCTCTGGAGCGGGTGGCGGCGGGCGGAACCGCGCTGGATCCGGAGGTGGTGGCCCAGCTGTTCGGTGCCAGTCGGCGGGCCGCCGCGCTCGACGCACTCACGCCGCGTGAGCGGGAAGTGCTGGGACTGATGGCGGAGGGCCGCACCAACCACGCCATCGCGGAGGGGTTCGGGGTGTCGGAGCGGGCGGTGGAGAAGCACATCGCCAACATCTTCAGCAAGCTGGACCTGCCGCCGTCGGAGTCGGGGCACCGGCGGGTGCTCGCGGTCCTGCGGTATCTGGACCGGGCCGGCGGCTGACCCTCGGCGGTCGCCGCCGCGACCGGGCCGGGACCCGGCTGGGGCAGTCCCGGAGTGGGCTCGGCTTAATCGGTGGTCAGCCCATCCTCAAGGGGGCCTTAAGGATCCCGGATCCGGCTCTGACCAGGGCCTTTCGATGGTGCTGCCGACCTAGGCTGCCGGGCGTGACGATCGAGGCCACCGACCCGCAGCTTGCCGCTTACCCAGCGCTGTCCGCCTATCTCGCGCACCAGTCCCAGCAGACCGGGCAGACCGGGGACACCGGGCAGGCCGGGCAGACCGAGCGGACCGGGCAGGCGCCCCCGGCCTACCCGGCCTATCCGGCCCACCCGGCTCAACCGCCCCACTCGGATCAACCGCCCCACTCGGATCAACCACCGCCCCCGCACTCGCACCCCACCCACCCGGCTCACGTGGCCCACCCGGTCCCGGCCCACCCCGATCAGCCGGAGTCGGCCTTCGCGAGGCAACAGCCGCCGCGGTGGGAGCCGGCGCAGCCGCGGCCGAAGCACGGCGGGCCCGCCCGGGAGGTTTTCGAGGGGCGGGCTCCGGCGGCCGGGGCCGGGGTCGTGCCGGGCCGGGAGCCCAGGGCCGGGGCCGGGGTCGTGCCGGGGCGGGCGCTTCGGATTCGGCCGCGGGTCATGCGGCGCGGGATGGTCGCGGGGGCCGGCGCGGTGAGCCTGCTGTGGGGCAGTCAGGCCGAGCCGTCCGCGCGGCTGGACGCGCTGTTCGCCGGCGCGGCCCATCTGTCCGGGCTGCTCGCCGGTTACGGCATCCTGGTGATGCTGCTGCTCATGGCCCGTGTTCCGGCGGTCGAGCACGGGGTGGGGGCCGACCGGCTCGCCCGCTGGCACTCGCTCGGCGGGCGCTATGTCCTGAGCCTCGTCGGTGCGCATGTGGTGCTCGCGCTGTGCGGATACGCCGCGTACACCGGTACCGATGTGCTGCGGGCGACGGCTCAACTGCTGGGCTACGGAGGCATTGTGGCGGCCGCGTTCGGGACGCTGGCGCTCGGTGCCGCCGGGGTCAGTTCGGTGCGGGCCGCGCGGGCGCGGATCTCCCAGGAGACCTGGCGTGCCCTGCACTTCCTCACCTACCTTGGGGCCGCGCTCGCCTTCGCGCATCAGCTCGTCGGCCCCGATGTGTCCGGCAGCCCGCTCACCGTGTGGGCCTGGGCGATGCTGCACGCCACGGTCGCGGTGCTGATCGTTTGGTACCGGGGTGTCGTCCCCGTGCGGCAGGCGCTGCGGCACGGTCTGCGGGTGGTCGAGGTGCGTGACGAGAGCCCCGATGTCGTCTCGGTCGTCATGCGCGGCACGGGGCTTGACGCGCTGCGCGCCGAACCGGGGCAGTTCCTGCGCTGGCGGTTCGTGCAGCGCAGGCTGTGGCACACCTCGCTGCCGTTCTCGCTGTCCGCGCCGGTCAGGGACGACACCGTACGGATCACCGTCAAGGCGCTCGGTGTGCACAGTCGGCGGATGCGCCGGCTGCGTCCGGGCACAAGGGTCCTGGCCACCGGACCCTTCGGTGCGATGACCGCGCACCGCCGTACCCGCCGCAAGGTACTGCTCCTGGCGGGCGGGGTCGGCATCACGCCGATGCGGGTCCTGTTCGAGACGCTGCCCGCGGCGCCGGGTGACCTGACCCTGCTCTACCGGGCCAGCAACGCCGCGCAGTTGGTGCTGCGTGACGAGCTGGAGGCCATCGCCGTGGCGCGTGGGGCCGCACTGCACTATCTGCTCGGCCCCTCCGACGCGGCCTTCGACCCGCTCGCGCCGCAGGCCCTGCGCGAGCTCGTGCCCGGTCTGGCCGAGCACGATGTCTATCTGTGCGGGCCCGGTCCGATGGCGGAGGTGGCCACCGCCTCGCTCATCAAGGCGGGGGTGCCCGAACAGCACATCCACACCGAGCAGTTCAGCTTCTGAAGCCTTGTCCAACTGAGCCCCACCCACCGAGCCCGTTCGCACCAGCCCCACCCACCGAGCCCGTTCGCACCAGCCCCACCCAACCGAGCCCGTTCGTACGAGCCCCGCCCAATCGAGCCCCGTTCGTACGAGCCCCACCCGCCGAGCCCCGCCCGACCGAGCCCCGAGGAATCGCCCAGCCATGGCCCGTCACCGCAAGTGCGCCACCCCCGTCCCCCTCGACCGTGCCCGGCGCCGGCTCGCCGCGGGGCTCACCGCCGTCAGTGCCCTTGCGGCGACCTTCCTGGCCGGCGCCGTCACGCCGGCCGCGCCGCCCGCCCCCGACCGGGCCGCGGCCGCCGGCTCAGATCTCGCTCAAGCATCCGGAAAGTAATGGACGCACCGAGCCGCCGCTCCTTAAAGTCGCGATCATGCCCGACATATCGCTGACCATGCTCATCGTGCTGTGCCTGGCCGCGGGGGCCGCCGGATGGATCGACGCCGTGGTCGGCGGTGGCGGGCTGCTTATGCTGCCCGCGCTCCTGCTGGGCCTGCCGCACGTGCCGGCGGCCCACATCCTCGGCACCAACAAGGCCGTCGCCATCGTCGGTACGTCGGGAGCCGCCGTGACCTATGTGCGCAAGGCGCCGGTGCGGGTGGGGACGGCGGTGCGGATCGGGCTCGCGGCGCTCGCGGGCTCCATGACGGGGGCGTTCTTCGCGGCGGGCATCAGCAGCGCGGTGCTGCGGCCGGTGATCCTCGTGGTGCTGCTCGGCGTCGCGGGGTTCGTCATGTTCCGGCCCGCGTTCGGTACGGGGGCCAGTGGGGAGCCGGTCACCCGGGCCCGTACGGTCACCGCGATCGTGCTGGTCGGGGGCGGGATCGGGCTGTACGACGGGCTCTTCGGGCCCGGCACCGGTACGTTCCTGATCCTCGCGCTCACGGCCGTGCTGCACCTGGATCTGGTGACGGCGAGTGCCACGGCGAAGATCGTGAACGTCTGCACCAACGCGGGGGCGTTGGCGATGTTCGCCTACCAGGGCAATGTGATGTGGCAACTGGCCGGGATCATGGCCGTGTTCAACCTGGCGGGGGGCATGCTGGGGGCGCGCATGGCGCTGCGCAAGGGGAGTGAGTTCGTGCGGGGGGTGCTGTTGGTGGTGGTGTTCTCGCTGGTGGCCAAGCTCGCGTTCGACCAGTGGAACGCGTAGTCGCTGCGCCGGGGGTCAGAGGGGGCGGGGTGGAGTTGGGGCGAGTACCCCTGTCAGGTGGGCGAAGGCGACCACGTTGGCCTGGTAGCCGGAGCCCTTGGTGAAGGGGCCGCCGCAGGTGATCAGGCGTAGTTCGGGGCGGGGGGCGGAGCCGTACACCTTGGCGTCGGGGAACGCGTCGTTGTCGTAGACCTCGACCGCGTCGACGTCGAAGATGGCGGTCACGCCGTCCTTGCGGGTCACCTCGACGTGGCTGCCCTTCTTCAGGGCGCCCAGCGCGTAGAAGACGGCGGGGCCGCGGGCGTCGTCGACGTGGCCCGCCATGACGGCGGTGCCGCGGACTCCGGGCGGAGTGCCGTCCTCGTACCAGCCGGCCATGTTCGTGTTGCCCGGCGGCGGCGCCACCAGGCTGTGGTCGGGGCCGAGCCCCAGCCGCATGACGGGCGCGTCCACCCGGATCGAGGGAATCCGGATCCGTACGGGATCGGAGGCCAACAGGCCGGAGGGAGGCGGGAGTTCGGCCCGGCCCCGCGCTGCCGGACCCCGTGCGGCCGGCCCGCCGCGGTGGGAGGCGCCCGGGCCCGCCGCGAACGCCTCGGCCGACGACGGCCGCGGCGGCTCCACGGAGTCGAAGCCCCGTTCCACCAGCCACAGGCCGGCGAACGCGGCGACCACCATCAGCCAGGCCGCGTTGCGCCGTGCCACAGGGGCCGACACAGGGGCCGGCGCAGGGGCAGACAAGGGGGTCAGCCCCGGCCCTGCGCGCCGCTCGCCCGGCGACGCAGCAGCCAGGTGCCGCCCACGGCGGCCGCGGTCAGTACCGCCGCGCCCGCCGCGATCAAGGGGGTGTCGGGGCGGACGCTGCCGCCGACGCCGGTCTTCACATGGCCGCGCGGGTCGTGGCCTTCCCACGACTTGTCACGGCCCCACTGGTCGCCCCGGTCGCTCGCGTCCCAGGACTTGTCCTTCGTCCACTGGCCGCCGCCGTCCCACGGCTTGTCCTTGGACCACTGGTCCCGGTCCTTGTTCCACTGGCCGTCCTTGCCCCACCGTTCGCGCTCACGGTCGCCGCCCGCCGCGACGGTGAGCTGTGCCTCGACGGTCTTGCCGTTCTCGCAGCTCACCTTGATGCGGAAGCTGCCCGGCTTGGTGTGCGGGGCGACCTGGAACTGGCCGGCGAGCACTTCCTTGTGGGTGGACGCGGTCAGCTGGAAGTCGCCGGCGCCCACCGTGTTCGCGTCGCCCGTGGCGCGCCCCGCCGCCCCGCAGGCCGTGGTGTTCGCGGTCACGGTGGCGCCCGGCGACGCGCTGGCCGGCCACAGTTCGAGGGACCCGGGCGCGGCCGGATCGCCGTTGGCGTACGCGAGCGACGCCGCCGGGCCCAGCGTGGCGGCGGCCGCCAGCAGGGCACTGGTCAGGAGTCGGGCTGTACGCATGGATCCTCCGGGGACGCGGCAGAGCTGAGCTTCTGCCTTCGACCTAAGAGGGCCGGTGGCCGTCGCGCCCCCCGGCGGGGGGCGAACGAGTGACGGCGGGCGGGCCGTACGGGTGAGCCGTCACGCCGGGTCGATCACGTCCCAGGGGGTCTCCTCGAACGCCCGCCACACCCTTTTCATGAGTTCCGCGTCGACCGCGAACTCCCGCTCGTCGATCCGGCCGACCGGGGCGATCCCGCGCGAGTTCGTCACGAAGGCCGCGCTGTACGCGTCGAGGCCGGCCAGGGTCACCTCGCGGTGGACCGACTCCAGGCCGTACCCCGCGAGCCGTTCTTCCAGGATGGCCTTGGTGACGCCGGGCAGCGCGGGACGGTCCGGCCACACCACCGAAGTGCCGTCCCAGAAGGCGATGTTGGTGATCGCGCCCTCCGCGACGACGCCGCCAGGACCGGTCAGCAGGGCCTCCGTGAAGCCCTGGCGCTCGGCGAGCCGCCCGTAGTGGGCCTGCGCGAAGCCGCCGAGGTGCTTGATGTGGGCGACCGGCCGCTCGTAGGGCACGGAGAGCAGCGACTGCGCGGTGGACGGCATGTCGACGGGGTCGCGTACGACGACCATCGGGGTGGGTGCGTCGGCCGGACCGTACACATAGACCCGCACCGCCGCGTCGGACGCACCGCAGGCGCCGAGGGCACGCGTGATCAGCGAGCGGACCCGTCCGCCGTCCAGGCCGGGCCCGAACAGCTCGCGGGTCGCCCGGTCGAGGCGGGTCAGGTGATGGGCGAGACCGCGGACCCGTCCGTCGCGCACCTGTAGGGCGGTGAAGTGGCCGTAGCCGCCGGTCAGGGCGGGGACGAGCAGGTTTTCGGCATTGGCGGGGCGGCCGTCGACCTCGACGTACGGAAGTGTCATGGATCTCAAGATAGTTCGGGGCCCGCCCGGCTTGACCTCAAGCTTGCTTGAGGTTGAATCCTTCTCGGCATGGACATCGTCACGGCCGAGCAGGCCGCTCTGAAGCTCACCGTCGTCATCGGCTCCAACCGCGAGGGCCGGTTCGCGCCGGTCGTCGCCGACTGGTTCCTCGCCCGGGCCCGTGCACACCACGGCCTCGACATCGAGGTGCTCGACCTCGCCGACACCGAACTGCCGACCGCCCTCTCGCGCGACCCCTCGCCCGCCGTGGCGGCCCAACTCGCCGTCATCACACCCAAGTTGGCGGATGCGGATGCCTTCGTCGTGATCACCCCCGAGTACAACCACTCCTTCCCGGCGCCCCTGAAGAACCTGATCGACTGGCACTTCGCGCAGTGGCAGGCCAAGCCCGTGGGGTTCGTCTCCTACGGTGGGATCTCCGGGGGGCTGCGGGCCGTCGAGCAGTTGCGGCAGGTCTTCGCCGAGCTGCACGCCGTCACCGTGCGGGACACCGTCAGCTTCCCGCAGGTGCACGGCCTCTTCGACGAGGACGGCGAGCACCGCGAGCCCTCGCAGGCGGACGCGGCCGTGAAGAAGATGCTCGACCAGGTGGCGTGGTGGGCGTGGGCGCTGCGCGACGCCAAGGAGGTGCGCCCGTACGCGGGTTGAGCCGCGGACCCACGCGAGCCGGTTGGCCCGGCGCGCCCGTACGCGGGTTGAGCCGCGGACCCACGCGAGCCGGTTGGCCCGGCGCGTACGTACGCGGGGTGAGCCGCGGACCCCCGCGAACCGGTTGGCCCGGAGCGTACGTACGCGGGTGCAGCCGGAGCCGTACCCGGGGAGGCGCCCGTCCACCGCCCCGACCGGGACACCGGCCGGGCGGCGCGTCACGCGGCGGGCAGGCTCACCACCGCGAGCGCTCCGCCGTCCTCCGCGTTGCTCAGTGTCACCCGTGCGCCGACGACCTGGGCCTGGCCGAGGGCGATGGTCAGGCCGAGGCCCGTGCCCTGGCCGCGTTCCTTCGCGCCGGTCACGAAGCGTCGGGGGCCGTCCTTCAGGAGGTGTCCGGGGAAGCCGGGCCCGTGGTCGCGGATGGCGACCGAGGTGCCGTCCACCGTCACCTCGACGGGTTCGGCGCCGTGCCGCCGCGCGTTGGCGATGAGGTTGGCGACGATCCGCTCCAGGCGGCGGGCGTCGGTGCGTACGAGCGTGTCGGTCCCGTCGGGGTCCGGCCCGTGGGAGACCTCGTGCCGCCCCAACTCGACTGCTAGGCCGCAGCGTTGGAGGATCTGCTCCACGGTGCGGTCCAGCGGGAGCACCTCCAGATGGGGTTCCTCGGCGTTCGCGTCGAGCCGGGCGACTTCCAGGAGGTCCTCGGTCAGGGTGCGCAGGGCCGCGACCCGGTCCTGTACGAGCTCGGTCGGACGGCTCGGCGGGAGGAGTTCGGCGGCCGTGTGCAGGCCGGTCAGCGGGGTGCGCAGCTCGTGCGCCACGTCCGCGGTGAAGCGCTGCTCGGCCTCCAGGCGGCTCTGCAACGAGGCCGCCATCGTGTCGACGGCGCAGGCGAGTTCGGCCACCTCGTCCTGACGCCCGGCCGGGGTCCCGCCGATCCTGGCGTCCAGGTCGCCCAGGCTGATCCGGCGTGCGGTGGCCGCGGCGGTCCGCAGCTGGCGGCTGAGCCTGCTGGCGAGTCCGGCGCCGCCGAGCGCCGCGAGCCCCACGACGACCGCGCCCCAGGCCACCAACTGGCTGTCGAGTTCCTGTAGTTGATCCGCCGCGGTGTCGAGGGGGCGGCGTACCGAGAGCACCCGGTTGCCGACGGGCCGCGCGGCCCACACCGCCGGGTGCGGGCCGTCCAGGTCCAGGTAGGTGCTGCGCCTGCCGTTCCGGGCGGACTCGCGCAGCGGCTCGGGGAGCGCGGGATGGTCGAGTGCGGCCTCCGTGTCGTTGTGGTCCACCTGTCCGGTCAGCTCGTACAGCTGCCGTACGCGGATGAGTTGAGCGGTCGCGGACTCGCGGGCGGTCGAGGCGATCTGGGCGGCCCGGGACTGGTGGATGAGCAGTCCGATGGCGACGGCCACCAGGGCGCAGCCCGCCGCGAGCAGCAGGGAGATCTTGACCCGCAGGCTCAGGCCCCGGCGCAGCCCGCCGGCCCGGCCGCGCAGCCCGTCGGCCCGGCCGCGCAGCCCGTCGGCCCGGCCGCGCGGGGCGGCCAAGCGGCGGCGAGGGGCGGCCAAGTGGCGGCGCAGGGCGGCGAGATGGCGGCGCGCCTCCGGGCGCGGGCGCGGGCCGGCGGTCACGGGGCGCCCCCGGCGGTCTTCGCGGGGCCGGGCGCGGAGCGGGAGTCCGGGGCGCCCGCGCCTCCCGAAGTCCTGGGAGAGGCGTTCTTGTACGTCTTCTCGTCCCGTACCGGGGTGAGCCGGACCCCGTCCCAGCGGTAGCGGACGACCTGTTCGGCACCGTCGTCCGCGGCGCCGCGCGTCACGAGGTCGGTGCCGACGGCCTCCACCGCGAGCCGGCTGCCCACCGTGTAGAGGATCGGGACGATCCGGCCGTCGCGGACCGAGTAGACGATGACCGCCGTGCGCCGGCTCTCCAGGTCCGCCGCGACGATCATCTCGGGCGGGCCGCCGTCGCCGGTCAGGTCGTGGAAGACCGGCGGCCGGATCCCCGGCCGTCCGGGGCTGTGGATCAGGGGGAGCCGGATGAGCGACCGGGCGCGCGGGTCCGCCTTCAGGACCGCCGCCGGATCCAGGCCGCGCAGCCCGTCCGCCGGAACCTTCGGCGCGTCGGCGAGCGGAACCGGCGGCTCCCCGCGGCCGGACGCCCGCACGCCCTCGCGCCGCGACTCGCTCTCGTACCAGGCGGGCCACAGCTTCTGGGGCCCGGGCTGGAGGGCGACCGGCGACGCCCGGTCGCCCTCCACCAGGCCCGAGCGCTCACCGCACCCGGACAGGGCGAACACCACCGCGGCGACGCCGAGGGCGGCGATGCCCGCGACGGCTACGGCGCGGACCATCCGAAAGGTCTGGATCATGGTGGGGTGCCGGGGTCGGGGAAGGCGGCCGGGACCCCGGCCGCGACCGTCGACACTAGGAGCGGACCATCACGGAATTCGGGACAACGGGTAACAGCCGTGCGTACGCTCCCCACCGGCCGGCGGGTTCGGGACGTAGGACCCTGCCGGACGGCACCGAGAATCCCGGCCGCACCCGGCCGGATCACCGAGGGAGGACGCCGTGGCATCGGCCGAAACGCTGACCGTGCGGACCACGACCGACAGCGCCGACAAGGCGGCGGCGCTCGCCCGCGGCGCCGTGGAGGCGCGCCTGGCCGCGTGCGCGCAGATCGTGGGGCCGGTCCTGTCCGTCTACCACTGGGCGGGCGGCATCGAGACGACCCAGGAGTGGCAGGTCCTCTTCAAGACCACCGCCGCCCGCTACCAGGCCCTCGAACGCCACCTCCTGGCCGCGCACGACTACGAGACCCCCGAGATCATCGCGACCCCGGTGGTGGCCGGAAGCCCCGACTACCTGTCCTGGATCACCGCCGAGACGGTCGCCCGATGACCGGCGCCGCCGAGCCCCCGCTGCCCCTCTTCGTCTACGGCACGCTCCGCCCCGGCGAGCGCTACCACCGGCGCTTCCTGGCCGGCCGTACGCGCTCCGAGCGGCCCGCGCTGCTCACCGGCGCGCTGCTGTACGACGGGCCCGGCTACCCGTACGCGATACCGGGTGACGGCACGGTCACCGGCACCCTCATCGGGCTCGACCCCGCCGTCCACCCCGAACTCCTCGCCGCACTGGACGAGTTGGAGGAGTACGTGGGTCCCGGACATCCCCGCAACCTCTACGACCGGCTGGTGCGCGAGGCGCTCGTCGACGGGAGGCCCGTACGGTCCTGGGTCTACCTCGCCGCACCCCGCCTCGCCCGCGAGCTGCTCGCGGGCGGCACGCCGATCCCCGGCGGCGACTGGCTCACCCGGCGGACCCCGGCCGCCCCACCGGTACCGCCCCCGCCCTGAGGCCGGCCCGGTGTGACCTCAGGAGCCTTCCAGGGCCCGGGCCACCCCGGGCTCCTTCGGGCCGAGGAAGGTGGGGGCCGGCCGGAACACGGCGTCCAGCAGGGCCTTGCCCGCGGCGAAGAGCTCGCGGGTGCCGCCGTAGTACCAGGTCGCGTCGTGCGGGGCGTCGACGCCGACGCCGTAGGAGCGCACGCCCGCGGCCTCGCACAGGGCCACCGCGCGCCGGATGTGGAAGCCCTGGCTGACCAGGACGGCCCGGTCGACGCCGAAGACCTTCTTGGCCCGGACGCAGGAGTCCCAGGTGTCGAACCCCGCGAAATCGCTGACCACGCTCCGGTCCGGGACGCCGTGCCGGACGAGGTAGCCGCGCATCGCGTCCGGCTCGTCGTAGGTGGGGCGGCTGTTGTCGCCGGTGACCAGGATCGCCTTGACCCTGCCCGCCCGGTACAGCCGCACGGCCGCGTCCAGGCGGTCGGCGAGGTAGGGGGAGGGCCGCCCGTCCCGCAGTCCGGCCCCGAACACCACGGCGACCCCGGCGGCGGGGGCGTCGGCGACCGTGCCGACGCGGTCGCCGGTGCTCGTGTACAGCCAGGTGGCGGGGGCGAGCGCGAGCACACACGCGGCGACGAGGCTCCGCAGCAGACGCCGCCGGCCCGCGCGGGTGCGCGGCAGACGCGGTCGCTTCCCTCGGATGCGTGGCACGTGGTCCCCCCGGTGAGCTCCGTCGGTGTACGAGGGGAGGGACGCGGGGGCGTGCGCGCCGGTTCGCCGCAGGGCGCTCGCGTACAGCTCTGTGACACGGCGCTGCCCGACCGGTCCCGGCTCTGCCGCCGGCTCCCGACCGCTGCCGGCTCAGCCGCCGCCTTCCGCGAGGTGCTCGTACGCCAGGGCCCGCACCTGCTCGGCCAGGGCGCGCTGGGCGGGTTCCGCGCGGGCCGCCGCGTCCGCGAGCCGGGTGATGTCGTCGGGCCAGCGGCCGGTGAGGGACGCCGGCGCGCCGACGCGGGCGAAGCCCCGTTCAAGGAGGCCGCGGGCGGTGTCGGGGCGGTCCCGCAGTACGGCCTTGACCGCGGCCACACCGTTGGCGAGGGCGCTCGCGGCGAGCGACCAGTCGGAGTCGGGGTCGGGGCCCGGGCCGGAGTCGGAGTCGGGGTCGGGGTCGGGGCCCGGGTCGGAGTCGGAGTCGGGGGCCGCGGCGCACGGCCGGGCCGCTTCGCCGAGGCCCGTCACGGATGTCGCCCGCACCTCCAGGTCGAGCCGCCAGAAGAGGGGCAACCCGGTGAAGGAGGCGAAGAACAGACGCCGGTCGGGCGCGTCCCGGAGCTCGGGATCGACCCGCAGCGAGGCAAGCGGCCGGATCCCGCCCAGAATCACCGGGACCCGCACCAAGGCCGCGCCGAACCCCGCTTCCGGCACGGTCCAGGCCACGTCGATGTCGCTGTACGCGTCCGCCGTCCCTCGCGCCAGCGAACCCCGCAGCCCGGCGTCCGAGCCGGGGCAGCCGCTGCGCAGGGCGCCGAGAAGCGCGGCGGCGAACGTGCCACGGACAACGGGGTCCAGGGAATCCATGCGCTGCCTCCGCCCGGAGTGGGGAACTTCGAGTCGCCCCGAAGAGTGTCCCGCACGGCTGACCACGCCGACCACGCCCCAAGCCGCCCGCCCGCCCGGGGCGCGGGGAACCGCGCGACAAGCCAGGCACGGTGGGCGGTCGCAGCGTCCGCACCTCGGCGGCGCCGCAAGCAGCCGGCCCCGCGAGCGACCCGTGCCCCCGCCCGCCGCTGTCGACCCGCCCCTCCCGCGAGCCCCACACCTCGCCCGCGCCGACCCCCCCAGCACCGCACCCGCGTCGAACCCCCAGCACCGCGCCCGCGCCGAACGACGACCCACCCGTGAGCCCCCGGCAAGCATCCGCACCCCCCGGCAAGCATCCGCAACCCCCGGCAAGCATCCGCAACCCCCGCGCAACGGCCCGGCAACGTGCGCCCGGCACGATCGGTTCATGACGGAGCCGGAGTTGAGGCAGCCCACTGCGCGAGGCCCGGGGGCGGCGCGGCCGCCCTCGCCGGAGCACACCCTTCCGCCCGACAGCACCGCGCAGCCCGACATCAGCACTGGGCAGCCCGACAGCACCGCGCAGCTCATCAGCACCGCGCAGCTCGTCACCCGCATCACGGTCCAACTGAGCAGTCAGCTCAGCCGCGTACGACTGGACGGAACCCGCACCCCCATGACGCCCACCGCCCGCCCCGCCCTCGTCGCCGTCGCGCACGGCAGTCGCGACCCCGGCGCGCTGCGGACGGTCACCGCGCTCCTGGAGCGGGTGCGCGAACTGCGGCCGGGGCTCGACGTGCGGCTCGGGCACATCGAGATCGACCGGCCGCCCCTGACCGACACCCTGGCCGGACTCTGCGGAGAAGCCGTCCTCGTGCCGCTGCTCCTGGGCCGGGGCCAGCACGTCAAGCACGACATCCCCCGCACCCTCGCCACCGCGGGCCGGCACCTGCGGGCCCGCGTCGCGGCGCCGCTCGGCCCGCACCCGCTGCTCGTCGAGGCGCTGTACGGGCGGCTCGTCGAAGCGGGCTGGCAGCTCGACGCCCGCAGTGTGCGCGGCACCGGAGTCGTCCTCGCGGCGGCCGGATCGCGTGATCCGGACTCGGTGGCCGACACCCGCCGCACCGCGCGTCTGCTCAGCGAGCGGCTCGGCGGGGTGCCGGTGATCCCGGCCTACGCCAGTGCCGCCTCGCCCACCGTGCCCGAGGCACTGCGCGCGCTCGCCGCGCGCGGCCGGCACCGGATCGCGATCGCCTCGTACTTCACCGCCCCGGGACGTTTCGCCGCGCAGAGCGCGGCAAAGGGGCCGTGGATCGCGGGCGCGCCCCTGGGAGCGCATCCGGCCATCGCGCGGCTCGTACTGCACCGTTACGAAGAGGCGCTGACCCACGCCTCGACCCACGCGTCCACCCACGCCTCGACCCACGCGTCCACCCACGCCTCGACCCACGCGTCCGCCTACGCCTCGACCCACGCCTCGACCCACGTGGAGGAACAGGGGCACGATGCGGCGCCGGCACAGCCGAATCCGGCCGGCGACCCCGCCGTGCCCTCCGCACTCGTCTCGGCCTGAGCCGGTCCGCCAGTTCGCCGGTCTGTCCATCCGCCCGTCCGCGATCCCCGACCGGCCCCTGAGCCCACTTGTCGGTGACTCCGTTTACTGTCGGTGCATGGAGTTCTACGCCGAGGCCGACACAGAACGCTGGGCCGCCGAGCCCGACAAGCGGCCTGGCCGCACCGCCTTCCAGCGCGACCGGGCGCGCGTGCTGCACTCGGGGGCGCTGCGCCGCCTGTCCGGCAAGACCCAGGTCGTCACGCCGGGCTCGCGGAGTCAGGCCTGGGACGCCAGCCCCCGTACGCGGCTGACGCACTCCCTCGAATGCGCGCAGGTCGGCCGCGAGTTGGGGGCGGCCCTCGGCTGCGACCCCGATCTCGTCGAAGCGGCCTGCCTCGCCCACGACATGGGCCACCCGCCGTTCGGCCACAACGGCGAGCTGGCGCTCAACGACTTCGCCAAGGACATCGGCGGCTTCGAGGGCAACGCCCAGTCGCTGCGGCTGCTGACCCGGCTCGAACCGAAGCGGTTCGTACGGTCGTCGCAGACCGGGAAGCCGGTCAGCGTGGGCCTCAACCTGACCCGGGCCGCCCTCGACGCCGCCACCAAGTACCCCTGGGCGCGCGGCGGCCACCCCACCGATCCGGCGTCGGTGAAGTTCGGTGTGTACGAGGACGACCTGCCGGTCTTCGGCTGGGTCAGGGAGGGTGCCACGCCCTACGCCAAGTGCTTCGAGGCGCAGGTCATGGACTGGTCGGACGATGTGGCGTATTCGGTCCACGACTTCGAGGACGGCCTGCACGCGGGTCACATCGACCCGGGCGCCCTGGTCTCCGCCGCCGAGCGGGCCGACATCTGGCGCGTCGCCATCGGCCGGTACGTGCCCGAGGGCACCGATCCGCAGGAGCTGACGGAGGCCCTGGAGCGGCTCATCGCGCAGGACTGGTGGCCGCACGGCTACGACGGCTCGGCCGTCTCGCAGGCCGGCCTCAAGGACGCCACCAGCCAGCTCATCGGCCGCTTCTGCCTGGCCGCGGAGAGCGCCACGCGCGCGGCGTTCGGCACCGGGCATCTGACGCGCTACGGCGCGGAGCTGGTGGTGCCGCGGGCGGCCCGCAACGAATGCGCCGTGCTGAAGGCGGTCGCCGACCGCTATGTGATGCAGCGCGACGAGCAGGAGAGGCTCCGCGCCGACCAGCGCGTGGTGCTGGCCGAGCTCGCCGACGCGCTCACCGCCCGGGCCCCCGAAGAGGGGCTCGACCCGCAGTTCCGGGCGCTGTACGACGAGGCGGACGACGACCGTACGAGGAAGCGGGTGATCGTCGATCAGATCGCCTCGCTCACCGACGCGGCGGCCCGCTCGCTGCACTCCAGACTCGTCGTGCACCACCGGTAATCCCGGCCGCCCGCGTGTCCCGGCGGAGCGAGCCCTCTTCCCCCATCACGCTCCGTGCGGGACGCTCGCAGACGGCGGCGCCGCGCAGCAAGCACCGAGGAGGCATCAAGTGGTCGACGCAGATCGGACATTCGTCATTGTCGGAGGCGGACTCGCGGGGGCGAAAGCCGCCGAGACCCTCCGGTCCGAGGGTTTCAACGGGCGGGTGATCCTCATCGGCGACGAGCGCGAGCACCCCTACGAACGCCCGCCGCTGTCCAAGGGGTTCCTGTCCGGCAAGGAGGAGCGCGACAGCGTCTTCGTGCACGAGGTCGCCTGGTACGCGCAGCACGACATCGAGCTGCACCTGGGCCAGACCGTCACCACGATCGACCGCGCGGCCAAGACGGTCCGCCTCGGCGACGGCACCCTGATCCAGTACGACCGGCTGCTGCTTGCCACCGGCGCCGAGCCGCGCCGCCTCGACGTTCCGGGCACCGACCTGGCGGGCGTCCACCACCTGCGGCGGCTGGCCCACTCCGAGCGGCTGCGGCACGTCCTCAAGGCGCTCGGCCGCGACAACGGGCACCTCGTCATCTCGGGCGCAGGCTGGATCGGCCTGGAGGTCGCGGCCGCCGCCCGGGGCTACGGCGCGGAGGTCACGGTCGTCGAGCCGGAGGCCACCCCGCTGCACAACGTGCTGGGTCCCGAGCTCGGCCAGCTCTTCGCCGACCTGCACGCCGAGCACGGCGTCCGCTTCCACTTCGGCGCCCGCCTCACCGAGATCGTCGGCCAGGACGGGATGGTCCTGGCGGCCCGCACCGACGACGGCGAGGAGCACCTGGCGCACGACGTGCTCGCCGCGATCGGCGCCGCCCCGCGCACCTCGCTCGCCGAGAACGCGGGCCTCGCCCTGGCCGACCGGGCGCACGGCGGCGGCATCGCCGTGGACGCCTCGCTGCGCACCTCGGACCCCGACATCTTCGCGGCCGGTGACGTGGCCGCCGTCCACCACCCGCTGCTCGACACCCGGCTGCGCGTCGAGCACTGGGCGAACGCGCTCAACGGCGGCCCGGCCGCCGCCCGGGCGATGCTGGACCAGCACGTGACGTACGACCGCGTGCCGTACTTCTTCTCCGACCAGTACGACCTCGGGCTCGAATACTCGGGGTGGGCGCCGCCCGGCTCCTACGACCAGGTGGTGATCCGGGGCGATGCGGGCAAGCGCGAGTTCATCGCGTTCTGGCTGCAGGACCGGCGGGTCCTGGCGGGGATGAATGTGAACGTGTGGGATGTCACAGAGCCCATCCAGGCCCTGATCCGGGGCGGCGCCCAGGTGGACACCGAGGCGCTCGCCGATCCCTCCGTCGCACTCGACTCCCTGGCACGCCGAGTGTCGTAGCGTCCCCGTAGACTTCATGCGTGGCAGGCAGGATCAACGATGACGACGTGAAGGCGGTACGGGACGCGGTCCCGATCGACGCCGTCGTGTCCGAGTACCTCCAGCTGCGCAACGCGGGGGGCGGCAACCTCAAGGGCCTGTGCCCCTTCCACGACGAGAAGTCCCCGTCCTTCCAGGTCAGCCCGAGCAAGGGTCTCTTCCACTGCTTCGGCTGCCAGGAGGGCGGCGACACGATCGCCTTCGTCCGGAAGATCGACCACCTGTCGTTCTCCGAGGCGGTCGAGCGGCTCGCCGCCACCGCGGGCATCACGCTGCGCTACGAAGAGGGCGGCTACAACCCGTCGAACCAGCGCGGCGAGCGCATCCGCCTCGTCGAGGCGCACAAGGCGGCCGCCCAGTTCTACAGCGAGCAGCTGGGCAGCCCCGAGGCGGAGATCGGCCGCAAGTTCCTTGCCGAGCGCGGCTTCGACCAGGCGGCGGCCGCCCACTTCGGGGTGGGCTACAGCCCGGCCGGCTGGGACCACTTGACGCGTTTCCTGCGCGGCAAGGGCTTCTCCGACAAGGAGCTGCTGACCTCGGGCCTCGCCCAGGAGAGCCGGCGCAATCCCATCGACCGCTTCCGCGGCCGGCTGATGTGGCCGATCCGCGATGTGTCGGGCGAGGTCGTCGGCTTCGGCGCGCGCAAGCTGCGCGACGACGACAACGGCCCCAAGTACCTGAACACGCCCGAGACGCCGATCTACAAGAAGTCGCAGGTCCTGTACGGGATCGACCTGGCGAAGAAGGACATCGCCAAGTCCAGCCGGGCGGTGGTCGTCGAGGGCTACACCGACGTGATGGCCTGCCATCTGGCCGGGGTCACCACCGCGATCGCGACGTGTGGCACGGCCTTCGGCGGCGACCACATCAAGATCCTGCGCCGCCTCCTGATGGACAACGGCTCGGCCCGCGTGATCTTCACCTTCGACGGCGACGCGGCCGGCCAGAAGGCGGCGCTGCGCGCCTTCGAGGACGACCAGAAGTTCGCCGCCGAGACCTACATCGCGATCGCGCCCGACAACATGGACCCGTGCGATCTGCGTCTGGCCAAGGGCGACGAGGCGGTCGCGGACCTAGTCCAACCCCGCACCCCGCTCTTCGAGTTCGCGATCCGGCAGATCGTCGGCCGCTACGACCTGGAGACCCCGGCGGGCCGGGCCGCGGCCCTCGACGAGGCCGCACCCATCGTCGCCCGGATCAAGAACGTGGCGTCCCAGCACGAGGTCGCCGTCCAACTCGCCGGAATCCTCGGCATCCTGGACACCCAGTTCGTGGTGAAGCGCGTCGCCCAGCTCGCCCGCTGGGCCCGCGACCGCGGCGGCAAGGGCCCCGCCCCCGCCGCGGGCCGCCGCCCGCAGTACGAGGACGCGGCCCCGCGCCCCGCCGGGGCCCCCGGCCCCGCCCTGAACCTGCGCAGTCCCGCCCACCGCACCGAACGCGAGCTGCTCAAGCTGGCGTTGCAGCACCCGCACCTGGTGTCCCCGGCGTTCGACGCGTACGGCATCGACGAGTTCACCGCCCCGCCCTACGCGGCGGTGCGCCAGTGCATCCAGGACGCGGGCGGCGCCACCGACGCCCCCTCCGACTACCTGCCGGCCGTCATGGACTCGGCGCCCAACGACGTGGTCCGCGCCCTGGTCACCGAGCTCGCCGTGGAGGCCGTCCACGCCCGCACGGTCGACGAGGCGTACGCGGGGGAGCAGCTGGTGGCCGTGCGCCGCCGGGCCGTCGACCGCCGCCTCCTCGACATCCAGGGCACCCTGGCGCGCCTGGGCCAGCACGGCGACCCGGCCCAACTGGCCGCCGTGCAGAACGAGTTGTGGGTCCTCCAGCAGTACGGCCAGGCCCTGCGCAACAAGGGCGCGGCCGCCCTCTAGAGGCCCCCGGGCGTCCCGGCCGTCCGCGATGGCTCCGCCTCGGAGCCCCACGCCCCAGCGCGATGGCATATCCGTCCGGGTAACCACCCGGTCACGCACCGGCTTCAAAAAGTGGTCGCACGCCCGTCGCGGCGATGCTGTGTCGTACCCCACACTGGGGTGCGGTGCCTGAGTCCTCGGAGCGCGGCCGGCCCACCTTCGGAGGTGGGCACCTCACCCCCGCGGATCCGCTCATCGTGTACGGGACGGAAAGCGGCCCTGCCGCCCCCGTCCCGCTGCCGCACGCCCCCGATCCGGCAGCGATCACCCTGGAGGTCGCCCCCGTGCAGACCCAGACCCTGACCGACAACGACGTCGTCACGGCCGTACCGCCGCAGTCCCGGGCCGAACACCACCCCGAGGCGGAACCTGCCGGGTCGTCGGCGGGCCCGGCGGCCGGACCGGTCCCCGAGGAGGAGGCCCCCGAGCCACCCGAGCCGCGACCGGGCCGGGCGGACACCGGCGGCCCGTCCTCCGACCTCTTCCGCCAGTACCTGCGCGAGATCGGCCGCATCCCGCTGCTCACCGCGGCCGAGGAGGTCGAGCTCGCCCGGCGTGTCGAAGCAGGCCTGTTCGCCGAGGAGAAGCTGAGCAACACGCCCGACCTCGACTCCCAACTCGCTCTGGATCTCGACAAGTTGGTCGTGATGGGGCGGATGGCCAAGCGCCGGCTCATCGAGGCGAACCTGCGCCTGGTGGTGTCCGTCGCCAAGCGGTACGTGGGCCGCGGGCTCACCATGCTCGACCTCGTCCAGGAGGGAAACCTCGGGCTGATCAGGGCGGTCGAGAAGTTCGACTACGCGCGGGGCTACAAGTTCTCGACGTACGCGACCTGGTGGATCCGCCAGGCGATGTCGCGGGCGCTCGCCGACCAGGCCCGCACCATACGGGTGCCCGTCCACGTCGTCGAGCTCATCAACCGGGTGGTGCGCGTCCAGCGCCGGATGCTCCAGGAGCGCGGCTACGAGCCGACCGCCGAGGAGGTCGCGGCCCACCTCGACCTCACCCCCGAGCGGGTCGGCGAGGTGCTGCGCCTGGCTCAGGAACCGGTGTCGCTGCACGCGCCGGTGGGGGAGGAGGACGACGTGGCCCTCGGCGACCTCATCGAGGACGGCGACGCCGCGTCCCCCGTCGAGTCGGCGGCGTTCCTGCTGCTGCGCCAGCACCTGGAGGCCGTGCTCTCCACGCTCGGCGAGCGCGAACGCAAGGTGGTGCAGCTGCGCTACGGGCTCGCGGACGGGCGGCCGCGCACCCTTGAGGAGATAGGCCGGATCTTCGGGGTGACCCGTGAGCGGATCCGGCAGATCGAGTCGAAGACGCTGAACAAGCTGCGCGACCACGCGTTCGCGGATCAGCTGCGGGGTTACCTGGACTGAACGCAAAGGGGCCGGTGCGCTGTGTGCGCACCGGCCCCGACTGCCGTACGGGTCAGTCGACTTCGGCGACCGCCTGGGCGAACTGGGCCGCGTACAGGCGGGCGTACGCTCCCTCCGACGCCAACAGCTCGTCGTGCGTGCCCTGTTCGACGATCGAGCCGTTCTCCATGACCAGGATCACGTCCGCGTCCCGGATCGTGGAGAGCCGGTGCGCGATGACGAACGACGTGCGCCCGTGCGCGAGCCGGGCCATCGCCTTCTGGATCAGCACCTCGGTACGGGTGTCGACCGAGCTCGTCGCCTCGTCGAGGACCAGGATCACCGGGTCGGACAGGAACGCCCGCGCGATGGTGATCAGCTGCTTCTCGCCCGCGCTGACCCCTGTGCCCTCGTCGTCGATGACGGTGTCGTAGCCCTCGGGCAGCGTACGGATGAAGCGGTCCGCGTGGGCCGCCCTCGCCGCCTCCTCGATCTCCTCCCGGGTGACCTCCTTCGCGGCGCCGTACGCGATGTTGTCCGCGATGGAGCCGCCGAACAGCCAGGTGTCCTGGAGCACCATGCCGATGGAGGAGCGCAGTTCCTCGCGGGTCATCCGCGCCGCGTCCACCCCGTCGAGGGTGATCCGCCCGCCGGTGACCTCGTAGAACCGCATGAGCAGGTTGACCAGGGTGGTCTTGCCGGCGCCGGTCGGGCCGACGATCGCGACCGTGTGGCCGGGCTCCACGCTCAGCGAGAGGTCCTCGATGAGCGGCTTCTCCGGCTCGTAGCGGAACGACACGTTCTCCAGCGCGACCGCGCCGCGCAGCACCTCGGGGCGCTCGGGGGACGCGGTGTCGGGGTCCTGCTCCTCCGCGTCGAGCAGCTCGAAGATCCGCTCGGCCGACGCGACACCGGACTGCACCAGGTTCGCCATCGAGGCGACCTGGGTCAGCGGCATCGAGAACTGGCGCGAGTACTGGATGAATGCCTGCACGTCACCGATGGACAGCGAGCCGGTCGCGACCCGCAGACCGCCGACGACCGCCACCAGGACGTAGTTCAGGTTGGAGACGAACATCATCAGGGGCTGCATGACGCCGCTGTTGAACTGCGCCTTGAACGACGCCTCGTACAGCGCGTCGTTCTGCTCGGCGAACGCCTGGGCCGACTCGTTCTGGCGCCCGAACACCTTCACCAGGGCGTGCCCGGTGTACATCTCCTCGATGTGCGCGTTCAGCTTGCCCGTGGACTTCCACTGCTGGACGAACTGCGGCTGCGAGCGCTTGCCGACCTTCGTCGCCACGACGATCGACAGCGGCACCGTGATCAGTGCCACGAGCGCGAGCAGCGGCGAGATCCAGAACATCATCACCAGGACGCCCACGATGGTGAGCAGCGAGTTGATGAGCTGGCCCATCGTCTGCTGCATCGTCTGCGAGATGTTGTCGATGTCATTGGTGGCGCGGCTGAGCACCTCGCCGCGCTTGGCCTTGTCGAAGTACGACAGCGGCAGCCGCGACAGCTTGGTCTGGATGTCCTCGCGCATCCGGAACACGGTCTTGTTGATGGCCCGGTTGGAGAGCCGGGTGGCCACCAGCATCATGAGCCCCGCGCCCACGTACACGGCGAGCGCGGTGAGCAGGACGCTGCCGACGGCGCCGAAGTCGATGCCCTTGCCCGGGGTGAAGTCGACCCCGGAGAGCATGTCGGCGAGGCCGCCCTGGCCGCGGTCGCGCAGGCCCTGGATGGCCTGCGCCTTGCTGATCCCGGCCGGCATCTGCGGGGTCATGCCGATCACACCGGCGAAGACCAGGTCGGTCGCCTTGCCGAGGATCTTCGGCCCGACCACCGAGAGGCCGACGCTGACGACGACCGCGAGCAGCATCACGCTCAGGAGCGCCTTTTCCGGGGCGAGCCGTTTGATCAGCCGCTTTCCGGATTCCTTGAAGTTCAGGGACCGCTGATCGGGGCCGCCGCCCATCATCATGCGTCCACCGGGCCCGCTCATGCCGCCTCAGCCTCCGTCAGCTGGGAGAGCACGATCTCCCGGTACGTCTCGTTGTCGGCCATCAGTTCGTGATGGCGGCCGGTGCCGACGACCCGTCCCTCGTCGAGGACGATGATCCGGTCGGCGTCCCGGATGGTGGAGACCCGCTGGGCGACGATCACGACCGTCGCCTCGGCGGTCTCACGGCCGAGCGCGGAGCGCAGCGCCGCGTCGGTGGCGTAGTCGAGCGCCGAGAAGGAGTCGTCGAACAGGTAGATCTCCGGGCGCTGCACCAGGGTGCGCGCGATCGCGAGCCGCTGGCGCTGACCGCCGGACACGTTCGTGCCGCCCTGCGCGATCGGCGCGTCCAGGCCGCCTTCCAGCTTGCCGACGAACTCCTTGGCCTGGGCGACCTCAAGGGCGTGCCAGAGGTCGTCGTCGCTCGCGTCGGGGTTGCCGTAGCGCAGGTTCGTCGCGACGGTCCCGGAGAAGAGGTAGGGCTTCTGCGGGACGAGGGACACGGTCTTGGCGAGCAGGACCGGGTCCAGGGTGCGGACGTCCTCGCCGTCGACGAGGACCTGCCCGTCGGTGGTGTCGATCAGCCGGGGCACCAGGCTGAGCAGCGTGGACTTGCCGCTGCCGGTCGAGCCGATGATCGCGGTGGTCTCGCCGGGGCGGGCCACC
This sequence comes from Streptomyces sp. NPDC006691, assembly GCF_042869955.1. Lineage (NCBI taxonomy): Bacteria > Bacillati > Actinomycetota > Actinomycetes > Kitasatosporales > Streptomycetaceae > Streptomyces > Streptomyces sp. NPDC006691. Next base: position 330,135 of record NZ_JBIAGW010000003.1, on the reverse strand, counting down.
AGGTCCACACCGCGCAGCACCGAGGCCTCGGCGCCGGGGTACTTGAAGTCGGCGCCGCGCACCTCCAGATGGCCGTGCCGGCGCAGTTCGAGCACCGGGGCCTTGGGCGGCACGACACTGGTGTCGGTGCCCAGGACCTCCTCGATGCGCTCGGCGCAGACCTCGGCACGGGGCACCATCATGAACATGAAGGTGGCCATCATGACGGCCATCACGATCTGCATGAGGTACGCCAGGAACGCGGTGAGCTGGCCGATCTGCATGTGGCCGCTGTCGATGCGGTGCGCGCCGAACCAGACGACGGCGACCGAGGAGACGTTCACGACGGTCATGACGGTCGGGAACATCAGTGCCATCAGGCGGCCGGTGGCCAGCGAGACCTCGGTGAGTTCGGTGTTGGCGCCCTTGAAGCGCTCCTGCTCGTACTCGTCGCGCACGAAGGCGCGGATCACGCGGTTGCCGGTGATCTGCTCGCGCAGCACGCGGTTCACGGTGTCCAGGCGGGTCTGCATGGTGCGGAACAGCGGGCGCATCCTGCGCACGATGAGCGAGACGGCGATGCCGAGGACCGGGACGACGGCGAGGAGTACGCCGGACAGCGGCACGTCCTGGCCGAGCGCCATGATGATGCCGCCGACGCACATGATCGGCGCGGACACCATCAGGGTGAACGCCATCAGGACCAGCATCTGGACCTGCTGGACGTCATTGGTGGTGCGGGTGATCAGGGACGGCGCCCCGAAGTGCCCGACCTCGCGGGCGGAGAAGGACTGCACACGCGCGAAGACGGCGGCCCGGACGTCCCGCCCGAGGGCCGCCGCGGTCCTGGCGCCGTAGAAGACGGCGCCGATGTTGCAGAACACCTGGACGAGGCTGATGGCGATCATGATGCCGCCGTGTCCCAGGATGTAACCCGTGTCCCCGTTGACGACACCGTTGTCAATGATGTTCGCGTTCAGGGTGGGCAGATAAAGGGTGGCGCTGGTCTGGAGCAGTTGCAGCAGCACCAGCAGGGCGATCGGTTTCTTGTACGGCCCTAGGTGGGACCGCAGGAGTCGTATGAGCACGCGCAGGCTCTCCGGGTCGGCAAGATCGGGGGTTCGACCCCCCATCTTGCGACACTCCACCCCTGGAAGCTCAAGCGATTATCGACCTGGAGTCAAAAGGAATAGCAAAGAGCGGAGGCCCTGCCCGCGTCAAGCACCCGCGCCGAAGGCCCCGGGGTGGATCTCGTCACGGGTCGCGATGTACTGCTGACGCACCGCCTGCCCGACGGCCAGGTCCTCGCCCGGCTCGAAGACCTGCGCGGAGGCGCCCTGCCAGGCCGGCGGGGTGTGCGCGGCGAGCGTGCCCTGCGCGACGCCGAGCGCCCAGGCCGCCTGCCGGGCCGCGCCCAGGGCCGCGTACTCGGCGGGCTGCGGCACCACGACCTGGGTGCCGAAGAGGGCCGGTGCCACCGCCTGCACGGCGGGCAGTTCGGCGGCGGCGCCGAGCAGGAACACCCGCCGCACCTCGACCCCGCGCCCGCGCAGCACGTCCAGGGCGTCACCGAGCGAGCAGAGCATCCCCTCGAAGGCGGCCCGCGCCAGGTGCTCGGGCTTCATCGACTCGCGGCGAAGACCGGTCAGGGTGCCGGCCGCGTGCGGGAGGCGGGGGGTGCGCTCACCCTCCAGGTAGGGCAGCAGGACCAGACCGCTGGCGCCGGGGGTGGACTTCAGGGCCAGTTCGCCGAGTTCGCCGAGGTCCTCGACGCCGAGCATCTCGGCCGTACCGCGCAGGGCCCGCACGGCGTTGCTCGTATGGACGACGGGCAGATGCATTCCGGTCGCGTCGGCGAAGGACGTAATCATCCCGCTCGGGTCGGCCAGCGCCTCGTGATGCACGGCCATGACCGAGCCCGAGGCGCCGAGCGAGACCACCGCGTCGCCCGCGCCGACGCCGAGCCCGAACGCGGCCGCCATCGTCTCGCCGGTACCGGCCGAGATGAGCAGCCCTTCGGGGGTGGTGCCGGCCGCGTCCGAGGGCCCGAGCACCTCGGGCAGCGCGACCTGGTGGCCGAGCGCGAGTTCCACGAGGTCGGGGCGGTAGAAGCCGGTGGCGGCGGACCAGTACCCGGTGCCGGAGGCGGCGCCGCGGTCGGTGGTGCGCCGGGCGGGCCGGCCGAGCAACTGCCAGACCAGCCAGTCGTGGGCCTGGAGGACGCCTGCGGTGCGCTTGGCCGCCTCCGGCTCGTGCCGCGCCAGCCAGCGCAGTTTGGACACCGCCTGGGCGGCCCGCGGTACGCACCCGACGGCCTGCGCCCAGGCCTCCCGGCTGCCGAGCCCGTCGATGAGATCGGCGGCGGCGACCTGGGCCCGCTTGTCGTTGCCGGTCAGCGCGGCCCGGACCAGGTTGCCCTGGCCGTCCAGCGGTATGAGCCCGTGCTGCTGGGCGGAGACGCCGATGGCCTGGACGCCCTCCAGGAGGCCGCCGGTCGCGGCCTCGCCCAGCGAGAGCAGCCAGGCCTGTGGATCGACCTCCGTCGCCTTGGGTTCGACCGGGTGCGGGGCGTACCCCTGCCGCAGCACGGCACCCGTGTCGGTGTCGCAGACGACGATGCGAGTGAAGGCGGAAGAGCTGTCCAGCCCGGCGACTATCCCCATGGTTGACGATTCTGCCGCACGCGCGGGACTGCTGGGACGGCGGTGGTCGGGATAACGCTGTCGGCCGCCGGGCCCGGGGGCCGCCCGGCCGGGGCAGGGGTGGCCCGTGGGTCAGGTGTTGGTGGTGCCCCAGTCGTCCTCGGTGCCCTGGCCGCGCTCGCGCAGGGAGCGCACCCGGTCGGCGACGGAGGCGGGCACCTTGTCCCCGACCTTGTCGCTCACCGCGTGGAAGGCCTTGCCCGCCACCTGGCGCGAGGTCTGCGCGGCCGACTCGGCGGTGTTGCGCACCGCGGGGTTCTGCGCCACCTGACGTGCGGACTTCTTCAGCTGCTCGTAGCGCTCGCGGCCGGCCTTGGTGCCGAGCACGTATCCGAGGGCCAGTCCGGCGACGAACGTGAGCCGGTATCGCATGGTGGTCACCCTTCCCTAGCGTGTGTGCCGCGCCTACCCGCGCGGCCCCGTGATCACCCAGGGCGGAACCGATTGGCGGAGCACCCCCCTGCTTGCGCTAATGTATGTGTCGCAGCGAACGCACGCCGCCCGGGAGACCCCAGGTGAGTACGTTCGACGCAACGAGACATTCCCCTGTAGCTCAATTGGCAGAGCAGCCGACTGTTAATCGGCAGGTTACTGGTTCGAGTCCAGTCGGGGGAGCTCGGTCTCCTGTAGCTCAATTGGCAGAGCAGCCGGCTGTTAACCGGCAGGTTACTGGTTCGAGTCCAGTCGGGAGAGCAGCGGAAGAGGACCCTTCGGGGTCCTTTTTCGTATCCGGTGGAACCGCGAAGCTCCCCGCGAAGTCCTCATGGGCGTGCGATGCCGACCATCCGAGGCAGGAGATCGTATGAGCGGCTATGCTGCGGCAGACGGCGCGCACAAATGTGCGCGACGCGCCGTTAGGGGCGGTAGCTCAGCCGGTTAGAGCAGCGGACTCATAATCCGTCGGCCGTGGGTTCGAGTCCCACCCGCCCCACCATCGTGTGGCAGAGCAGAAACGTTCTGACCAGGCGTTTGTCTGGTCAGGCGTCAGGTCGCGAGCATCTTGGCGGCCTCCTGCGCTCATGGTTTCACGAGTGTGAGGACAAAATGAGGACGCTGGCCACGCGGCGGCGTTGAAACCCTCGTTCGGCTCAGCCTCGTCCTCATCCGGCGCCTCTTGGGCCACCTCCCGAACACAGGTTTCAGACTCGCCGTGCTCCTCGCTCGCGGAGGTGTTCTTCTGCGGGGTTCGCGGCACGACTGCGCTGGTCGACTCAACTTCGGCGGTCATGAGCTGAGGCAGAACGCTCGTGCAGGTGTCCGACGTGATCTGCCGGAATCCCGTCGGGGTGCGATCCAGTCGGGGTGCAGAGATCGGGGTGCAGAGACCGGTCTCCTGGATTCAGACCCAGCCAGGAGCCGGACAGGCTGATCTCCGCCCAGAGCAGAGCAGCGATCTCGCCGTGCCGGGGGCCACGGACACGGAAGATGAACCCATGCCGCATGCCGTAAAGCCGTCCGTCGCAGATGAAGTCGAGGACGGCGCGGGAGCCACCGCGGGTATGGACGTGGTCGTCCTCTCGCTCACGGCTGTCCGTCGATCATCGAGGCCGGGGCTGTGGCCTACCTGCCCCTAGGCGCGGCGTACGGACGGTCTTAGCGGTCGGCCGCAGCGGAGACTACGACATCCGCCGGCCGCTCGGCAGCATCCGGGGCCCCATGCGACCGGGTCCGCTGCCCCTTTCACGAACGCATGTGGTACCAGCTGATGCTGGCGCTCTACCGCTGCGGCCGCCGGGGCGAGGCCCTGGAGCTGTACGCCGAGGTCAGCGGGATCTTCCGGGGCGAGCTCGGCGTCGACCCCGGCACCGACCTGCGCCGGCTCCACCTCGCGATGCTCCGCACCGACGAGAGCCTCCTCGCGCGCAGCGCCTGACCGCCGTGCGCGCAGGCGCGCCACCGCGACCGCGCCTGCCGCGGACAGCAGGACGCCGAGGGCCGCGCAGAGCGCCACGGTCCCGCCGTACCGGGCCGAGAGGCGCCCGTACGACGCGCCCGCCACGTACCCCGTGCCCGCCTCGGCGCCCGCCCAGACCGTGGCCGCCACCAGGCTGTAGGGCGCGAGGCGGCGGTAGCGCAGCCCGGCGGTGCCCGCCACGTACGGGGCGAACGTGCGCACCACCGGCACGAAGCGGCACAGCAGCAGGGCGGGCCCGCCGTGCCGCCGGACCAGGGCGGTCGCCCGCTCCCAGACCGGCTCCGGCACCCGGCGCCCGAGCCGGCCGCGCCGCAGTCCGGTACCGAGCCGCCGGCCCGTGCGCTGGGCCAGCAGGTCGCCGGTCACCACCGCGGCGACCGCTGTCACGATCACCGGAGGCAGTCGCAGCACGCCGGCCTGGGCCAGCGCGCCCGCGTACACCAGCAGGCTGAACGTGGGCACGAACGAGCCGAGCAGCAGTACCGATTCGAGGAGCACCAGGCCAAAGACGGTCGCGTACGCCCCCAACGGGCTGACGTGGGCGATGAGTTCGGTGAGATCGCGCGTCACGCGGCGGCGTCCGCGCGACGGCCGCTCCGCTCCGGGATCCGCAGGTGCCACACCCGGGCCGGGGGCAGGTTGCGCCACACCACGCTCTGCCGGCCGCCGTGCCGTCGGGCGAACTCGTTGATGACCGCGGTCACTTCGCGATGCCGGGCGGCCTCGGCGCGACTGCTGAAGGTGGTGCGCACGACGTGCGTGCCGAGATAGGCGAAGAACGTCAGGTGCCCGCCCGGGACCAGCACGGACAGATAGCGGTCCAAGATCAAACGGACCTGCTCCGGCTGGAAGTTGGTGAACGGCAGGCACGAGACGATGACGTCGTACTCCCGGTCGAGCCGCAGCTCGGTGATCGATCCCGACAGGATCCTGATCCGGTCGGCCGCCGCCGCCATGACCGGGTCCGTGCGCAGTGCGTCGCGCAGGACCCGTACGAAGCGCGGGTTGATCTCGACGGCGTCCAGTCGGTCCGCGGGCCCGGTGAGCGCGGCCAGCGCCCGGGTCACCGGGCCGGTCCCCGCGCCCACCTCCAGGACCGCCGCCGGGCGCCGCACCATGGCCGAGGGCCACATCGGGGCGGCCAGCCGGTCGGCGAGGTGCCGGCTGCTCGGCGCGACGGCGCCGGTGGTGCCGAAGGTGCGGGCAGCCTCGCGCAGGAAGGCGGGCCGGGTGGCGGGGCGGTGGACGGCCGCCTCGGGGGCGGCCGCGGGCTGCGGATTCACGTGCGTCAGATCCATGGCCACGACGCTAGGAAGCGGCGCGAACCGTGCCATCGGCTGTTGTGCGACGGGCGCACCGTACGAAAGTAGGGGGTCTTGATCGCCGGAGTGCGGAGGAGGGGGGACACCGTGGACACCTACGCTTCACCCGTGCTGAGTGCGGATGCCCGGAGATGGCCGTGGTGGGCTGAGGCCCTGCTGGTCGCGCTGGTCGGTGAGTTGTCGGTGCAGACCGCCGTGGTCGGGGCCGACGGCGACGCCTTCGACCCGCGGGTCGCGGGCGCGGCCGTCGCGAGCCTGTCGCTGCTGCTGCGGTACCGGCTGCCCGCCGTCACCGGGGGCGTCACCACGGCCGCGGCCGCCTGGCTCGGGGACCCGCTGCCGCTCCTGATCGCCGTCTTCCACCTCGCTTCCCGGGGCCGGATCGCGGTCGCCGCGGTCGCCGCGGTGGCGGCGCTGATCGGCAACCACTTCCTGCAGTCCGACCAACTCCTGTGGAGCGTGCGCTCCTACGGCCCGGTCATGCCGTTCGGTCTGGCCCTGGCCCTCGGTCTGTGGGCGAGCAGCAGGCGAAGGCTCGTCGCCAGCCTCACCGTTCAGGTCGACCAGCTCCGGGTCGAGCGTGAACTGAGGGTGAAACAGGCCAGATTGAACGAGCGGGCCAAAATCGCGGCCGAGATGCACGACGTCCTCGCCCACCGCCTCAGCCTGCTGGCCCTCTACGCGGGTGCGCTGCGCCGACGCGCCGACGAGCTCCCGGAACCGGTCGCCGAGCGCATCGCCCAGCTGCGCACCACCTCCAAGGACGCGCTGGACGACCTGCGTGATGTCCTCGGGGCCCTGCGGGACCACACCGGCGGCGGCGGTGCGCGGACCCCGGGGCTGCAGGACCTGTCCGCGCTGCTGGATGAGGCCCGCTCGGCGGGGCAAAGGATCGAGGCCGACGTCCGGGGCGGCGCCGAGGGCCTGCCGGCCAGCCACCGGCTCGCCGTGCACCGCCTGGTCCAGGAGTCCCTCACCAACGCCCGCAAGCACGCCCCGGGCGCGCCGGTGCGGGTCACCGTGCGGTACGGGCCGCCGCTGTCCACCGTCGAGGTCGGCAACGGCCCGGGGACGCCGTCCCGGGACCCCGCCGCGCCCAGCGGATACGGCCTGATCGGGCTGACCGAGCGGGTCGCCGCCCTCAACGGCAGCCTGCACTACGGCCCGTCCGGTTCCGGCGGCTGGCTCGTCGCCGCCGAACTCCCCCTTGACCAGGGCGCCAACGGCCGTCCGGAGCAGGCGACTTCATGATTCGTACGCTGATCGTCGACGACGACCGTCTGGTCCGCATCGCCCTCGCCGACATCCTCTCCGACGACCCGGGCATCACGGTCGCCGCGCAGGCAGGCGACGGCCTGGAAGCCCTCGACCTGGCCGCCGCGCAGAGCATCGACGTGGCATTGATGGACGTCCGCATGCCGCGCATGGACGGAATCGCGGCCACCCAGCGGCTGCGGGCCCTGCCCCGGCCGCCCCAGGTCGTCATGCTCACCACCTTCGACCTGGACCAGTACGTGTACGACGGGCTCGCCGCGGGCGCCTCCGGCTTCCTCCTCAAGGACACCGACTCCGCCGAGATCGTCCGGGCCGTCCACGTCGTCGCCGAGGGGCAGGCCATGCTCCATCCGACGGCGGCCCGCCGCCTGGTCGACCGCTACCACCGCACGGCCGCCGGCGGCGGTGTGCGGGCCGCCCGGGCCAGGGTCGAGCGGCTCACCCCCCGCGAGACGGATGTGTTCGGGCTGCTGGCGGACGGCGCGTCCAACGCCGAGATCGCCACGGTACTGGGCATGCGGGAAAGCACGGTCAAAGCCCATGTGAGCCGAATTCTGGCCGCCTTGGAAGTGGGCAACCGGGTGCAGGCCGCGCTGGTCGCGCGGGACGCCGGCCTGCACCGGGGCCACTCCCTCTGACCCTCCTCGTTTCCTGTGCGCGGGCTCTGAAAGCGACCGGTGATCGAGGTGTAAGCGCCCCTCCCTGATGTTGGGTTCACCGGGATCCGACTGGCTGGGGGTGGCCCATGAAAAGCGCTAAGGAACCGACGGCCCACCAGGACGTGGACGTAATCCGTCGGCCGTGGGTTCGAGTCCCACCCGCCCCACTGCGAGGCGCAGGTGCAGAAACGATCTGGCCTGCGCCTTTGGTGTTTTCCCAGGGGCGGGGCCGGTGTGGTCGGGCAGTGCGGGACCGGCTGTCCGCGCAGGGTCGGCGACCTCCATCGAGTGATCACCCGCACGGCCCCGTCAGCCCCGGCGCGCAGGTCGCGGCGGCGCGCCGACGGGGGTCCGGGCGCCCCCTGCCGGCGCCCTCGCCCCGACTCCCGGCGGTCCGCGTAGGGTTGGCGGGCAGCCGGCCGATTCACGCCGAGAAGGATTCGGGGATTCGGCGCCCCATGCGTTCCGAATGTGTGGCGGCCGGCCTACGGAACCGCAGGAGGGGGCGCGGTGATGGGCCGTCGCAACGGCATATGGAGACGTTTTCGGGACCGGATGACGGGCACCAAGTACCCCGCCGACGGGGTCGCTCCGCTTCCCACCCAGGAGATCCGGGACGCGCTGCTCGCGCTGAACGCAACCGGCGTCCCCTTCCGTGTCCGTTACGCCTTCGGCGGGGAGAAGGCGGATCTGGTGGCGGAGTGGCAGATCGTGCTGCCCGGGGCCGTCGGGGACTCCCTCAGGGGCACTCGGGTGCAGCGGTCCATGAAGACCCGCATGCGGCTGGTCGCCCGCGAGCGCGAGGTGCGCGTCCTGGACGAGGTGCGGGAGGTGGGCCTGGTGGGGAACCCGCCCCGGCCGAGCCGTCTGTCCCGCCAGTGGAGTCGCGGCCCGGGTGTCGGGGTGCAGTGGACGTACGAGAAGGGCCCGGACGGCCGTCGGCGCAAGGTGGTCCAGTTCGACTCGCGGGACATGCGCGACCCCCTGCGGAACACGGTCCTGGAGGCCGGCTGGACCTGGCGCGGAGTGCACCGGCTCTGAGCGGCCGGGGTGCCCGGGGGCGGAGGGCGGTCGAGGGCGGGGCGCCGTGGCGCAGGGCGGCCAAGGGCGGGGCGCCGTGGCGGGCGAGGGCCCGTCGGGGGTGGGGTCGGGGGTGGGGCTTCAGGGGTCACACCAGCTCCGGAGACGGCCGGGTGGCCCCCCAACACCGAGGCGCGGAGCACCACTTGGGGACGAGCTCGCGTCAAGCGGCGGCGTTCGCGCGTCGGCCTGCCGGCTCCGTCCGCAGGTGCCGGACCCGGGCCGGGGGGGAGGTTGTGCCACACCACGCTCCGCCGTCCGCCGTGGCCACGGGTGAACTCGTCGAGGACCGTGGTCACTTCACGGCGTCTGGCGGCTGCCGCGCGGCAGCCGAAGGCGCCGCGCGCGACACGCGTGCCGAGGTTGTCGAAGAACGTCGGGTGCCCGCCCGGGGCCGGCACCGGCAGGCGGCGGTCCAGGATCTAACGGACCTGCTCCGGCTGGGAGTTGGTGAACGACAGACAGGAGACGATGACGTCGTACTCCCGGTCGAGGGGTACCTCCGTGATCGAACCCGACAGGATTCTGATCCGGTCGGCCGCCGCCGGCATGACCGGGTCGATGCCCGGCGCGTCTACGTGGCCCGTCGGATGGTGGGCGAGCCGGGGCCGGCGGTGCACGAAGGGTGCCGGGGCGGCGGGCCCGCGGGAGGCGCGGACAAAAGCCCCCAGTGGCGTGCACGGGGTGTGCGGCTGCCGGGGGCTTCTGGTCGGGGGCCGGGGGCTACGAATCTTTCACAGGGCGGACTGGAAGGCCGAGGCGCTCGGCACGTTGGTGGCGGCCGCGGTGACGCGGTCGAGGGCGGCGGGAACGCGGCCGGCGTGCTGGGCCGCGGCGCGCGCGACGAGCGGGACGCGCCGGGCGGGTCCCGGGGTGGCGGTGCTGCGGGCGGCGGCGGAGATCAGGGTGTTCATGGTGAGCCTTTCGGCGAGATGCGTCGCCGCCCCCGCCTGAGGACGGCGGGGGCGGCGACGACGCTTACTGATCGGGGGAAGCGTAGCGGCGCTCAGGGCCTTCGGCGCGCGCATGCAGGCGTGGCGCAAAGGATGCGGCGGCCACCGGTTCCGGCCGCCGTGGCCCCCACCTGAGGTGATGTGCTCGTGCGGGCGTGTTCGGCGCCTTCGAACGGCCCGGGATCGCCGGGAAAGCGGGGTGCGGCGCATTGACCCGCCCGGGGTACGGGCCCGTCGGCGAGGGGGTCTTGCCGGGGTGGGGGCTGAGCGTGGACATTACCGACCATGGCTGTGGTCGTGCTGGTAGGAACGCTGGACACCAAGGGCGAGGAGTACGGCTGGATGCGCGAGCGGCTGCTGCGCGCAGGGGTCGGGGTCACCCTCGTGGACGCCGGGGTGATCGGCGAGCCGCGGGTGCCCGCCGATGTGCCGCGCCACGCGGTCGCCGCGGCCGCCGGGGCCGATCTGGCCGTACTGCGCGGCGAGCACGACCGGGGGGCCGCCGTGTCGGTGATGGCCGAAGGTGTCGCCTCGGTCGTCCAACAGCTGTACGTGCGGGATGAGTTGCATGCCGTACTGGCCATCGGGGGGAGTGGGGGTACGTCGATCGCCACACGGGCCATGCGCGGACTTCCGCTCGGCGTACCGAAGTTGATGGTCTCCTCGATGGCGGCCGGCGATGTCACGCCGTACGTGCGGTCCTCGGACATCGCCATGATGTACAGCGTCGTCGACATCGCGGGGATCAATCGCGTCACCGGATCGGTCTTCGCCAACGCCGTGGACGCGGCCGCCGGAATGGCCAAGGGCTTCGAGGCGGAGCGGAGCCGCGCGCTGACGGCCCATCAACTCGCATCCGGGGCAAGGCCTTTGGTGGCGGCCAGTATGGCCGGGGTGACCACTCCGGGGGTGGACGCGGCGCGCGAGCGGCTCACCGAACTCGGTTACGACGTGCTGGTCTTCCACGCCAGCGGGGCCGGCGGGCGCACCCTGGAGAAGCTCGCCGGGGAGGGCGTATTCGCGGGCGTACTGGACCTGACCCTCAGTGAACTCGCCGACGACCTCGTCGGGGGCGTCCTGAGCGCGGGCCCCGCCCGGCTGTGCGGTGCCGGGCGGCACGGCACGCCCCAGGTGGTGGGTCCGGGAGCGCTCGACATGGTGAAGTTCGGGCCGCTCGACTCGCTGCCGGAGCGGGTGCGCGGCCGGAACGTACGGGTGCACAACCCGTCGATCACGGTGATCAGGACCAGCCCGGAGGAGTGCGCGGAGCTCGGCCGCAGGGTCGCCGCCAAACTCCGTGCGGCGCGCGGGCGCACCTCCGTGTGCCTGCCGCTGCGCGGGCTGTCCACACTGGGCGAGCCGGGCGGCCCGTACCACGACCCGGAGGCCGACCGGGCGCTGTTCGGGGCGCTGCGGGAGGGGCTGCGGGGCAGCGCGGTGGAGATCGTCGAGTACGACACGCACCTCAACGATCCCGCCTTCGGGCGGGCGGCGGCGGAGCGGCTGCACGCGGCGATCGGGACGGTCACGAGCGACGGCCGGTGAAGGACGCGACGGCGGGTGAGGGACGCGACGGCCGGTGAAGGACGCGGGGGACGCGGGGAACCCGGGGGAGAGGGGGCTGAGAGTGCGGGCGGTCACCGGGCGCCCGGGGGCATTCGCGCACGTGGCGGGGCTCGTGCTGTGAGGTCGCCCCTACCTGGGGGCCCGCGGTGGGGGTTAGCATCCCGCGTGACCGAACGAGCCGAACAGCCCACCGACACCCCCGCGGCACCCCCTCCCGCCGTCCCGGCACCGGCCGTCCCGGCACCCGCCGTCCCCGCCACCGGAACCGGAAGCGGCGGGGAGATACCGGTGCGGCGCCGCATATTCGCCGACCTCACGCCGTTCCGGATATCGGCGGACTACCGCCGGCTCTGGTTCGGCAACATGGTCTCGTGGGTCGGCAGCGCCATGACGGCCCTGGCGATCTCCCTCCAGGTCTACGACCTCACCGGCTCCAGCTTCTACGTCGGCCTGGTCGGCATCTTCACCCTCGTACCGCTGGTCGTGTTCGGTCTGTACGGCGGCGCCATCGCCGACACCGTCGACCGCCGCAAGCTCGGCCTGTACAGCGCGCTCGGCTCGGCCGTACTCTCCGCCGCGCTCTCGGCCGGGACGTTCGCCGGGGTTGCGAACGTGTGGTTCCTGTACGCGGTCATCGCGCTCCAGTCCGTCTGCCAGGCGCTCAACGGCCCCGCCCGCTCGGCCATGATCCCCAGGCTGCTGCCGCCCGAGCACCTGCCCGCGGCCAACGCGCTCAACTCCATGGTCATGACGACCGGCACGCTCGTCGGACCCATGCTGGGCGGCCTCGTCGTCGGCTTCGCCGGGTACAAGACGGCGTACCTCATCGACGCGATCACCTTCGCCGCCTCCCTGTACGCGATGTGGCGGCTGCCCGCGATGCTGCCCGAGCGGAGCGCCGGCGCCAAGCGGCCCTCGGTCCTGGAGGGTCTGCGGTTCCTGGCCACCCGGCCCAATCTGCGCATGACCTTCTTCAGTGACTTCTGCGCGATGATCCTGGCCCAGCCCCGCGCCCTGTTCCCGGCCGTCGCCGTCCTCTGGTACGGCGGCGACGCCCGCACCACCGGGCTGCTCGTCGCGGCACCCGCGGTCGGCGCGCTGCTCGGCGGGGTGTTCTCGGGCTGGCAGGGGCGTATCCAGCGGCACGGGCTCGCGGTGCTGATCTCGGTGGGCGGGTGGGGCGCGGCCATCGCGGCGTTCGGCCTGACCCGGCAGCTGTGGCTCGGGCTGCTCATGCTCGCCGTCGCCGGGTTCTCCGACACCGTGTCCATGGTGTTCCGCAACACGATGATGCAGGTCGCCGCACCCGACGACATGCGCGGACGGCTCCAGGGCGTGTTCATCGTGGTCGTCGCGGGCGGGCCGCGGCTCGGTGACTTCCTCGCCGGTACGGTCGCCGACCTCACCTCGCCCACCGGGATGGTGGTGGGCGGCGGCCTCGCCTGTGTCCTCGCGGTCACGGTGCTCGGGCTCAGCCGCCGCGGCTTCTCCCGTTACGACGCGCGCAACCCGGTGCCGTAGCCGGAGTAACCGGGTGCCGCGCCCGGGCCCTGGTAGGCGCCGATGTTCGGCGGGGACGCGATGGCGTTGCCGAACCAGTCCCGGGTGACGCCGTCGGCGACCGGGATCCCTGCCCTCAACGCCGCTGATCCCGGGCGCAGTTGGACGTCGTACGGGCCCGCCGGGACCGGGGCGGTGAAGGCGGGGTCGGTGGTCACGGGGGAGCGGTCGGAGGCGGGCGCGGCGCCCACGCCCCGGTACAGGTTGTGGTCGTAGGCGTTGCGGGGGTCCGCGAAGGGGGCGCCGCCGGGCGCGCTCGACACGAAGACGTTGTTGCGGAAGGTGACGTTGCCGGGGCCGTTGTCGCTGACCATGGCGGTGCCGGACTGGTTCGTCACGACGGTGTTGTCGTACACCTGGGTGCGGGTCGTGGGGCCGCACACCACGGACACGATGCCGTACGGGGCGCTGCGGTTGCGGTCGTTGACGCTGATGTTGTGCCGCACGACGTTGTCGGCCGACGTCATGCCGGTGCCGTTGCAGACGAGCAGGAAACCGCCCTCGTTGTCGTGGCTGTAGTTGTACTGGTAGACGTTGCCGTTGTTGCCGCCGTCGATGTCGAAGGCCATCGAGTCGCGGGTGCCGTGGCCGTGGGAGACCTCGTTGTACTGGTAGCGGACGTGGTCCGAATTCCACGCCCACAGGCCGGCGTTGTAGCCGGCGGAGCGGGCGTTGAACCCGTCCACGGTGTTGTGCTCGGCGAGCGCGCCGTCCGCGTTCTGGATGACGATGCCGTCGCCGCCGGTGTCCGCGACGCGGTTGTTCTCGACGCGCAGGCCGGTGATCGGCACGAAGGTGGTGCCCGGGCCTTGGGGGTGCTCGGGGCGCCGGCCCCAGGTGGAGGACGTCCCGATGCCGGTGCGGTCGACGTGGGTCACGGTGGAACCGCTCACTGTGACGTCGTCGAAGCCGGTGGGGGTGAGCGCGCCCTGGGCCGCGAAGAGGATGCCGCCTGAGGGGTCGGGGTCCTTGAAGTCGGCGCCGTTCACGTCGTGTACGTCGACGTCGCGTACGGCGTAGTGGTGGCCGGTGCCGAAGTCGGTGAGGCGGACGAGGATGCCCGCGCGGCGGGCGGTCGTGGTCGCCGGGCCGGTGTTGGACACGTCGAGGTCGTGCAGCTCCCACTGCTGGACGTTGTCGAGCAGTACGGCTGCTCGGGCGCCGTTGCCGTCGATGTGCGGCTTGCCGGTGCTGGTGCCGTACGCTCCGGCCGCTATGGGCGCGGCGGGGGTGCCGGAGCCCTGCGGGGCGAAGGTGCCGGTGCAGGTGGTGCCCCGTTTGAAGAGGATCTGCTCGCCGGGCCGGTACGTTCTTGCGCTTGCCTTAGCGAGGGTGCGGAGGGGGTGGGCGGGGTCGGTGCCGGCGTTGGTGTCGTTGCCGGCGCGGCAGTCCACGTAGTGGGTGGCGGGGGGTGCGGGCGCCGCTTGCGCGGGGGCTTGGGCGGGTGTCACGAGGGCGAGGGCGACGGTGAGGAGGGCGGTGTGTCTCATGCGGGGGAGGCTCCCCTTGGGGTGCGGGCGCCCAATCGCCCCCGCGCGAAAGTCCAAGTACTGGCCTGCGTTTGTCCGCCCCCTGGGGCTCCGCCCCGGTCCTGGGCGCTTTTCTGCCCGCCTTCCCGCCCGTGGCTCGGGGTTGGTTGGTTGGTTCCGGGTCTCTGGGGCTCGGCCCCAGGCCCCGGGAGTCGCCCCGCCCCGCCCCTTCCCGCAACCCTCCGGGGGTGAAGTGACCCTGCGGGCTCCGCCCCCAGACCCTGTTCGCGCCTTGAGGGCGCTCGTCCTCCATCTCCCCAAGGCCTTAAGGGCCAGGGGGACCCCCATGACGGGCTGAAATGCCCGATGCCGGCCAGCACCGGCAGGCTCTGGGGCACCTCCAGGGGCGCGGGGTATATAGGGGCGCGGGGCTGTGACATTGCGCGGCTCTGCCGCGGTGGGCGCGACCGGGGTACTGGCGACCTACGGGGGCGCGGGGCTGTGAGATTGCGCGGCTCTGCCGCGGTGGGCGCAACCGGGGTACTGGCGACCTACGGGGGCGCGGGGCTGTGAGATTGCGCGGCTCTGCCGCGGTGGGCGCGACCGGAGTACTGGGCGACCTACAGGGGCGCGGGGAACTGCGCGACCAGCCGTGCACGGTCCGCACCCGAACAAGTGGGGCCCGGGGCGCAGCCCCCGGATGCCCACCCACCCGCATTCCACCCCCGGCGGGTTTAGGGAAGGGGCGGGGAGGGGCCGCAACCGGGGTCTGGGGCGGAGCCCCAGCCGCACCGGGGGCAAGCCGCACCGGGGGCAAGCCGTACCGGGGGCAAGCCGTACCGCGGGCAAGCCGCATCCCGGGCAAGCCGCACCGCGGGCAAGCCGTACCGGGGGCAAGCACACCGTGGTCACCCCACCCCGCCCCCGGAGCTACGCGCCAAGCACCCCCCTCGCCACCCCCAGCTCCACCAAGTCCTGTGGACGCAACCGGAGTTGCGACGCGGTCCGCCGCACCTCCGATGCGGGGCGCTTCAGGATCGCCGCCGCCGGCTCCGGCGCGATCACCGAGAAGTAGCTGTCCGCCGTCACCCACATGCGGTCGGGGGGCGTCAGGGCGAGCGCCCCGCCCGAGCCGCCCTCGCCGATGACCAGCGTCGTCACGGGGACCCGTGCGGAGGCCACGGCCGCGAAGGCATCCGCGATCGCCGCGCCCTGTCCCTCCCGTTCCGCCGCCGCGTCGTTCGCCGCGCCGGGGGTGTCGATCAGGGTCAGGACCGGGATGCCGAGGCGGTCGGCCAGGCGGATGAGGCGGGCCGCCGTCCGGTACCCCGCGGGGCGTGTCGCGGTGCCGGTCTGGGCGGCGTACGCGTAACTCACCCCCGCGTGCAGCCCGAAGCCGCACAGCATCCCCGGGTCCACGCCCCCGCACCGGTCGCCCACCAGCGCCTGGCGGTGCGGGAAGTACGCGTCCAGGTACGCCTCGGCGCGCGGACGGTCCGCCGCACGCGCCCGGGACACCGCCTCCCAGCCGTCCGCCGGAAGGCCCGAGTCGCCGAAGGGCGATGGAAGCGGTGCCGGAAGCGGTGCCGGAACCGGGGCCGGGCCCGGTTCCTCGGGGCGGGCGCCGCCGAGCAGCGTGAGCCAGCCCGCCAGGACGCCCCGCAGATCCTGGCGGCGTACGATCGCGTCGATCTGGCCCGCCGCGAGCTGGCCCTCCGCCCGGTAGGCCGCCGGGTCCGCGTCCACCGGGCGCACCCGTGAGCCCGCGAAGCCGATCTGGACGCCGGGCAGCGCGAGCACCACATCGGCGCCCGCCCCCAGCGTGGCCCAGCCGCCGCCCGTCGTCGGGTCGCGCAGCACCGCGATCTGCGGCAGGCCCGCTTCCCTCAGCAGAGCCGACTGCCGTGCCACGCGCTGGAGTTGGCCCAGTGCGAGCATGCCCTCCTGCATCCGGCTGCCGCCGGTCGCGATGAGGGAGACGAGCGGCAGGCGCCGCTCGCGCGCCGCCGCGTACGCCGCCTCCAGGCGGTCGCCCGTCCGCAGCCCCAGCGAACCACCGAGGAAGCCGAACTCGAAGGAGATCAGGACGCAGGCCCGGCCCGCCACCTCCGCGAGGCCGGTGATCACCGACTCGTCCTCGCCCGTCCGCTCCGTCGCCCTGGCCCGGGAGGCCCCGTAACCCTCCCAGGCGAGGGGGCCGTCCAGCGGGAAGTCCCTTGCGGGGAACGGCAGTTCGGTGAACTCGTCCGTCACCGTGGCGATCGCCGCCCGAGCGGACGTCCGCTCCGACGGCCGGCCCGGCGTCCGCTCCGACGCCCGGTCCGGCGTCCGCTCTGCCATTCCCTCTGTCATTCCCTCAGGCATGCAGGGCTCGCTTCATGATCTTCCCCATGTCGTTGCGGGGCAGTTCGGCCAGGTAGTGCACCACGCGGGGGCGTTTGTGGGGGGCGAGTTCGCGTGCCACGTGGTTGGTCAACTCGCTCTCGTCCGGCGGTGACTGGGGGTCGGCAGGCACCACCCACGCCACGATGCGCTCGCCCAGGTCCTCGTCCGGCTCGCCCGTCACCGCGGCCTCGCGGACGCCGGGGTGGCCGAGGAGCGCGTTCTCGATCTCACCGGCGCCGATCTTGTAGCCGCCGCTCTTGATGAGGTCGGTGGCCTGGCGGCCGACGATCCGCACCTGGCCGTCCGCGTCCAGGCTCGCCATGTCCCCGGTGCGGAACCAGCCGTCCTCGGTGAAGGCCGCAGCCGTGGCGTCCGGACGGTTCAGATAGCCGGTGAACAGGTTCGGGCCGCGCACCTGGACCTCGCCGATGCCGTCCGACTCGTCGGCCAGGCGCAGTTCGACGCCGGGGAGCGGCGCGCCGACCGTGCCGGGCCGGTCCCCGCCGTCGGCCCGCTCGGCGCACAGCATCAGGGTCTCCGTCATGCCGTACCGCTCGATGACCGCCCGGCCCGTGGCCTGCGCGATGCGGCGGTGGTCGGGGGCGGGCAGTGCCGCCGAGCCGGACACCAGCAGGCGCGCCCCCGCCAGGGCCTTCGCCAACTCCCGGTCCGCAGGGGCCGCTTCGGCGATCCGGTGGTACATCGTCGGCACCCCGAACAGCATGGTCGCGCCCGTCGACAGCTCGCGCGTCACGCCCTCCACCGAGAAGCGGCCCAGGTGGCGCACCGAGCCGCCGCGGCGCAGCGGGCCGAGGACGCCCAGGATCAGTCCGTGCACGTGGAACAGCGGGAGCCCGTGCACCAGAACATCGTCGGCCGACCACTCCCAGGCGTCCCGGAGTGCGTCGAGCGTCGCCGCGATCGCCCGCCTCGGCAGTACCGCGCCCTTCGGCGGGCCGGTCGTCCCGGAGGTGTAGACGATCAGCGCCGCCGACTCGTCGTCGGGCTCCGGGGGCAGCGCCGGGCCCGGCCCGGCCGGTGGCGCGTCCGTGTGCACGTCGATACGGGTCAACTCATCCAGTGGGGACGGGAGTTGGTCGTCCGCGGCGGCCAGCACCACCGCGGGCTCGCTGTCGCGGACGATGTGGGTCAGCTCCCGTTCGCCCGTCTTCGGGTTCAGCGGCACCACCGGTACGCCCGCGACGAGCGCCGCCACCACGCCGACCACCGTTTGCGGCGTCGGCGTCGCCCAGACGGCGATCCGCCCCGCGTCCGCGATCCGGTGGGCCAACGAGCCTGCGGCGGAGGCCAGTTCGGCGTAGGTCAGTGCGTGGCCGCCGAAGCGGATCGCCTCCCGCGGCTCGGAGGCGTGGAGGGCGGGGAAGAGAGGGGACACGTAAGGGACTCCTCGGGGTAGACGGCGCGGGTCAGGGCAGACTGCGCGGGCGGGCCCCGAACGGTGCCGGGTCCCAGGTCCTCGACCCTACGCGGCGCGCTCCGGGCGCGTGATCGGCATCCTGCCGTACCCGGCCGCGCGTCCTGCGGAAGGCGGCTTGCGCGTGAGCGCCGTCACGGCGGGGCGGCGGCCGTGTGCGGGTGTTCGCGCGGTTCCCCGCGCCCCGGCCCGGTTCTCGGCTGCGACCGTGTCCGCTTCCCGCACGGTTACCCGCGCCCTCGGTTACCCGCGCGCTCGTTGACCCGGTGCCGGTCCGCAGGCGTCCTCGGCCGCATCGCTCGCCGGGACGAGGCCCGGGCCGCGGGCCGGGGTCAGTGGAGGGGCGCCTGCCAGGTCAGGGTCGTGCCGCGGATGCCGTCGTCCCGCATGCCGTTGTCGACCACGGTGAGCCGTACTCCGGGCCGCCCGTCGGGGAGTTCGGCGCCCGCGTCCACCACGACGCGGACCGAGGACACCCCGGCCCGCCGGTGGGCCGCGGCCAGCGCGCCGCGCAGCGCGGCGACGAGCTGGGTGTCCGCCGGGTCGCCGACCAGGGTGTCGACCGCGCCCTCGAACCGCACCGAGGGCCGGAAGCCGAGCAGGGCGCCCGCGCCGGCGGTCTCGCGCAGGACCCGGCCGCGCAGGGTCGTCGGGGCGTCGGCGGGCGGCTGCTGGAGGGCGAAGATCGCGGTGCGCACCTCCTGGATCGTCGAGTCCAGCTCGTCGACGGCCCTGGTGAGCATCTCGTCCGTGTCGTCGGCGGCGGCCTTCTCGGCGCGGCGACGGGTGGACTCCAGCATCATCTCGGTGGCGAACAGCCGCTGTACGACCAGATCGTGGAGGTCACGGGCGATCCGGTCGCGGTCCTCGTAGACGGCGAGCTGCTCGCGGTTGTGCTGGGCGTCCGCGAGAACGAGGGCGAGGGCGGCCTGCGAGGCGAACTGGCCGGCGAGCAGCCGGTCGACCGCCGTGTACGGACGGGCGCCGCGCCTGCGGGGCAGCGCCAGGGTGCCGATCAGCTTGCCGCCGCTCTGCAGCGGCAGCATCATGCTCGGTCCGAACCGGCTGCGCACGTGGGTGGTCATCCTCGGATCGGTCGCCGAGTCCTCCAGGAACACCGGCTCGCCGCCCAGGAGTTGCACCAGGACCGGTGAGCCGGGCTCGATGGTGGTGCCGACGATGTCGTCGGGGTCGTCCGGCGCGGAGGCGGCGACGATCTCCATGCCGCCGGCCGACGTGGGCTGGAGCACCACCCCGGCGGCCGCGTCCGCGAGCAGCCGGGCCCGCTCGGCGACCTTCATCAGGGCGTCCGCCGCGGTCTCGCCGGTGAGCAGCGACGTGGTGACGGCGGCCGCGCCCTCGATCCAGCGTTCCCGCAGCCGTACGGTCTCGTACAGGCGGGCGTTGCCGATGGCGATGCCGGCCTGCGCGGCGAGGACCCGCAGCAGCGCCAGGTCGTCCTCGGTGAACGGCCCGCCGCGCTTCTCGGTGAGGTACAGATTGCCGAAGACCTCGGTGTGCACCCGGATCGGTACGCCCAGGAACGAGCGCATCGGGGGATGGCCGGGCGGCAGAGCGGCCGAGCGGGGGTCGCTCTCGCGGTCGTCGAGGCGCAGGGGCTGGGGGTCGTGGACGAGGGCGCCCAGCAGTCCGGTACGGCCGTCGGGCAGCCGGCCGATCTCCTCGCGCTCGGCGTCGGTGAGGCCGGCCGTGAACAGGTCGGTGAGCAGGCCGCGCTCGGGGTCGATCACCCCGAGCGCCCCGTACCGGGCGTCGGTCAGCTCGGCCGCCGACTCCACGATGTGCTGGAGGGTGGTGCGCAGTTCGAGGTCGGTGCCGACGCCGAGCACCGCCTCCAGGAGCATCGGCAGCCGGGGTGCCTTGCCGTCCGGGGTCTCCGCTTCACTCATCCTTCGAGCATCCCTCACCGAGGCCGGCCGTCCCGTCTGCGGCGCTTGTTGTGCCGCTCACGCGGGTCGCGGTCGCGCGCCCTGCCGTGCCGCCCGCGCGGGTGGCGGCAACTCGACCCGTCGTGCCGGTCACTCGGCCAGCGGGTCGAGGACCATCGGCTGGATGCGGCCTTCGAGCATCGAGCCGAGGCCCTGGATGGCGCAGACGTCGGGGCGCTCCGCGATGTGCACGGGCATGCCCGTGGAGTCGCGCAGCATCTGGTCGAGGCCGGGGAGCAGGGCGCTGCCGCCGACCATCATGATGCCGCGCTCGGCGAGGTCGGCGACCAGGTCGGGCGGGCACTCGCGGAGCACCTTGCCGATGCCGTCGAGCACCGCGGTGAGCGGGGTGTGGATGGCGCTGCGCACGGCGGCCGTGTCGACCAGGACCGAGCGGGCGAGGCCGGTGGCGACATCGCGGCCGTGGATCTCGGTGGACGCGGGGCCCTGCGGGGTGAGGCCGTTGCCGTGCAGGGCCAGTTGCAGGGGGCGTACGGACTGGCTGGGCAGCATCAGCTCGTGCTGATGGCGCAGGTGCTGGATGACCGCGTGGTCGATGGCCTCGCCGCCGACGGGGATGCGTACGGCCGTCACGATCGCGCCGAGCGAGAGCACGGCGATCTGGGTGGTGGCGGCCCCGCACACCATGATCATGGTGGCGGTGGGCTGCTCCACCGGGAGCCCGCAGCCCACGGCGGCCGCGATGAGGGTGTCGACGAGCTCGACCCGGCGGGCGCCGAGGCCGACCAGGGTCTCCATCGCGGCGCGCTGGGCCAGCGGGTCGCTGTCGTGCGGGGTGCAGGCGGCGGCACGCAGCCGGGGCTTGCGGCGCAACTGGCGGCGCAGCTTCTCGCCGAGCAGATGACGCAGCATGCGCTGGGCCATCTCGATGTCGACGACGGTGCCGCCGGACACCGGGCGGGCCACGCGGATGTAGTCGGGCGTGCGGCCCGTCATCTGTTCGGCGAAGGCGCCGACGGCGATGAGGGCGCCGGTACGGGTGTTGACGGCGGCCACGCTCGGCTCGTCCACGACGAGTCCGGCTCCCTTGACGTAGACCCGGGTCCTCGCGGCCCCGAGGTCGACGGCGACATGGCAACGGCGCAACTGCTCAAGACTGACGGTCACGGCAGATCCTCCCGAGAGCGGTACTTAGTTCGCATCTTGCGACCGCCGGGGGACCGGCGCGCGCTGGGATGCGCCGGTCGGGGAGGGGCCGGCTGACGACCAGCCAGAAAGAGCACGCCCGCGCGGAACGAGCACGCGTCGCAGGTGGAACCCCCTCGCGTCGGCTCCGTGGAACCCCCTCTCGTCCGCTCAGTGGAACCCCCTCTCGTCGCTCAAGGGTGTCGGCCCTGCACGGCGTCAGGGCAGGAGGCGCTGGAGCAGGCCCCAGGTGAACTCCGCGACGCGGGTGCCGCCGCCGGGCAGGGTGATCGACAGCTGCCAGCGCGTCGGCGCCGAGCCCTCCATCGGGCGGGCCGGGGCGTAGGCCCGCGCCACCTCGTCCACCGTGCACGTCCAGGGGCGCAGATCGTCCTCCCGGAGCAGCTCGGGGCCCGGTATGCCGGGGGCTCTGACCAGCCATTCGTTCCACACCGCGCCGCCCGGCCCGGCCAGCACCTCGAACCGGAGGTCCGGCCAGAGCGGCACCGGCCACAACTGGGCCTCGCAGTCCAGGTCCCCGATCCTGCGCCGCACCACTGCCTCGGGCGGTCCGAGCACCGAGCGGTACCGGGACAGCGCGCCGCGGGAGCGGGCCGAGCGGAGCATCGCCTGCCAGCGTCTGTTGGCCTCGCGCATGTCCGCGATGGAGGCACCGAGTTCGTGCCGCGCGTCCTCGACGAGGGCCGGCTGGTGGTCGGCCATCCGCCGCAGCAGCACGAGTTGGAAGTCCAGCGGACCGAACGGCCGCGTCACGGTTTCCGTCATGACGTCCATCCTGCCCGGCCCCACTGACAACGCCCCGGTCCATGGCGATTCGTCACGCGGCGACGCCCGGGAAGCGGCCCTTCCGCACAAGATCCACACATCCGCGGCCCCTTTTGTCTCCCGGCCGCCGCATAGCCTCCCTGGGCCATGGATTACTGCCACTCCTGCCGACGGCACCTCAACGGCGCACTGGCCTGCGCCGGTTGCGGAACACCCGTGGAGGCGCTGGCGCCCGCGCCCGAGGACGAGCTCCTGGTGTACGCCGGTGCCACGTCCGGCGGCACGGAGGTGCTCGCGCCGTCCGGCCACGGTCGTGCTCGGGGCCGGGGCCGGGGCCGGGGCCGAAGCGGGGGCCGGGGCCGGCGGGCCCGGCGCAAGCGGGGCAAGGCGGTCCTCTTCGGTGGGGCCGGTCTGGTGCTGGTGGCCGGCGCCGTGGGATTCGTCCGGATGGCGATGGAGCCACCGGTGCACGACCGGGCTTCGACGGTCCGGGAGGACCAGGAGATCTCCGACCCCCGGCCGCTGCCGTCGGGCAGTGCGGCGGGGGTGCCGTCCGCGCCGACGGCGAAGCCGGGTCCGCGGGAGCGGCGTTCCGGTGCGGGGGCGCCCGCGCGGGGCGTGGATGTGGCCGACGCGCACACGGCGGGGGCTTCGCCCGAGCCGTCCCGCTCGGCCGCGCCGCACCCCGGGCCGTCCTCGTCGTCGTCCGCGCCGGTGCCTTCCGGTTCACCCGTGGCGTCCGGCTCGCCCACGCCCGGTGGGCCCCCGTCCTCCGAGCAGCCTCCGCCGCCACCGCCTCCCAGTCCGAGCCCCTCCCCGACGTGCAGGCGCATCCTGTGGTGGTGCGCCTGACCCGCCGTTGCCGGGAGCTCCGCCCCCGGACCCCCGCCGTGGGCCGGTCGCCCGGTTCCCCGTGCCCCTTCGGCCCCTTGGCCCCTTCGGGGCGCTAGCCCCCCAGCATCCGCTGCAGCAAGTCCCTCAGTACCCTCCGCTCGTCCGCGGACAGCTCGGCCAACGGCTCCCGGGCGAAGTTGAGGGAGTCGCGCAGGTGCGTGGCGGTGGTGAGGCCCTCGGGGGTGGGGGCGGCCAGCTTCACTCGGCGGTCGGCCGGGTCGGGGCGGCGTTCCACCAGGCCGCGGGCCTCCAGGCGGTCGACGATGCCCGTGATGTTGGACGGTTCGCACTTCAGCTTCTGGGCGATCCGCCGCATCGGCATCGGCTCCAGGGAGAGCAGCCCGAGGACCCGGGCCTGTGCGCCGGTGAGGGAGTGCTCGGCGGCGGCCCGCTCGTACTCCTCGTAGTAGCGGCCGACGACCGTGCCGATCAGCTCGACTACTTCGAGGCTCAGGGGATCCATGCGAGAGGCCATGCCCTCAGCCTACCGAGTTACTTGACAATCTCAAATATCTGGGCGCATTGTTCTTTCAGTACCTGAAGTATTTGGGCGCCCGACGCGGCGACGAGACCCGCGTCGCACCGGGTACCCGTACTGACGTACCCGATCCATCGATCAGCCCTTGTTCGCAGGAGGACACACCCCATGGCCACCTCGCCCGCACTCCCCGCCACCAGCCGTGAATGGCACCTCGTCGCCCGCCCGAACGGCTGGCCCGTGCCGTCCGACTTCGCGCTGCGGGAGGCTCCGGTCGCCGAGCCGGCGGCCGGGCACGTCCTGGTCCGCAACCTCTTCATGTCGGTCGACCCGTACATGCGCGGCCGCATGAACGACACGAAGTCCTACGTCCCGCCGTTCCAGCTGGAGCGGCCGATGGACGGCGGCGCGGTCGGCGAGGTCGTGGCCTCCAACGACGAGCGGTTCGCGGTCGGCGACCACGTTCTGCACCCGCTCGGCTGGCGTGAGTACGCCGACGTCGACGCCCAGCACGCCACCAAGGTGGACGGCGAGCTCGCGCCGCTCTCCGCCTACCTCGGCGTGCTCGGCATGCCGGGCCTCACCGCGTACGCGGGCCTCCTGGAGGTCGCCTCCTTCAAGGAGGGCGACGCCGTGTTCGTCTCCGGCGCGGCCGGTGCCGTGGGCAGCCAGGTCGGCCAGATCGCCCGGCTCAAGGGTGCCTCACGGGTCATCGGCTCGGCCGGCTCCGACGAGAAGGTCAAGTGGCTCGTGGAGGAGCTCGGCTTCGACGCCGCGTTCAACTACAAGAACGGCCCGGTCCTGGAGCAGCTGCGCGCGGCCGCCCCGGACGGCATCGACGTCTACTTCGACAATGTCGGCGGCGAGCACCTGGAAGCCGCGATCTCCACGCTCAACGTGCACGGCCGCGCCACCATCTGCGGCATGATCGCGGCCTACAACGACACCGAGCCGACCCCCGGCCCGCGCAACATGGCCATGATCATCGGCAAGCGCCTGCGGCTCCAGGGCGTGCTGGTGGGCGACCACTACGGCATGCAGCAGCAGTTCACCGGCGAGGTCGCGGGCTGGCTGGGCTCCGGCGAACTCAAGTACAACGAGACGGTCGTCGAGGGCATCGAGAACGGTGTCGACGCCTTCCTCGGCATGCTGCGCGGTCGGAACACCGGAAAGATGGTCGTCTCCCTCGGCAAGTAGCCGTAAGCGGCCCCCTTGGACCGCGCCCCCTCGGGTACGCGACAGTCGGCGACCCCGCGAGTCCGGGCGCCGAGTGACCCACCGCACACTCCGCCTCACGGTTTCCGCGATCCGATAAGGTTTTTCCACATCCCGGCGGCCGTGAGGCGCGAGCGGCCGCGTACCCAGGAGGAGCACCCCAGCATGTCCATTCAGAAGTCCGAGGTCCTCTACACCGCCGTCGCCACCGCCGAGAACGGCCGTGACGGCCGCGTCTCCACCGACGACGGCCAGCTGGACGTCGTCGTCAACCCGCCGAAGGAGATGGGCGGCAACGGCGCGGGCACCAACCCCGAGCAGCTCTTCGCCGCCGGCTACAGCGCCTGCTTCCAGGGCGCCCTCGGTGTCGTCGCCCGCAACGAGAAGGCCGACATCTCCGGCTCGACCGTCACCGCGCACGTCGGCATCGGCAAGAACGACGACGGCTTCGGCATCTACGTCGAGATCACCGCGACCATCCCGAACGTGGACCGCGCCACCGCGCAGGACCTCATCGAGAAGGCCCACCAGGTCTGCCCGTACTCGAAGGCGACCCGCGGCAACATCACGGTGAACCTCGCCGTCGCGTAACCGCAGGACCCGCCGCCGGGTACCAGGCGGACAGCGAAGGGCCGCGCTCCGACAGGCGCGGCCCTTCGGCGTGCGCGGCGCCGGATACCACCAGGCCGTGCCCGGTCGGTCCGGCAGGCGGTCGGAAGGCGGTCGGAAGGCCGGTCGGGCGGCCGGTTCCGGCTCTTCGGCGGCCGGATAGGGTCGACGCATGCGTGATCTAGGGACAGGTTTCGGATATCTGGTCAAGGGGCAGCGCTGGGCGGCCGGACACGGCAAGTCGCTCGGCATCGGTCTGCTGCCCGGCCTCATCACCCTCGTGATGTACGCGGGAGCCCTGGTCGGACTCGCCTACGGAGCCGACGACTTCGTCGGCTGGGCGACGCCCTTCGCCGACGGATGGGGCTCGCCCTGGCTCGCCCTCTTCCGCGGCTTCCTGACCGCGCTGGTCTTCGCGCTCGGCCTGTTCCTCGCCGTGATCTCTTTCACCGCGGTGACCCTGCTCGTCGGGCAGCCCTTCTACGAGAAGCTGTCCGCCGACGTCGACCGGGCCGAAAGCGGCGGGGAGGCTCCCGAGTCGGGCCTCTCGCTCGCCCGCGAACTGTGGATATCGGCCCGCGACTCCCTGCGCATCCTGGTCCGGGTGGCGTTCTACGGCCTGCTGCTCTTCGGTCTCGGCTTCGTCCCGGTGGTCGGCCAGAGCGTGATCCCGGCGCTCGGCTTCTGCGTCACCGGCTTCTTCCTCACCGAGGAGCTGACCGCGGTCGCCCTCCAGCGCCGCGGCATGGAACTGCGTCCCCGTCTCACGCTCCTGCGCTCGCGCCGTCTGCTGGTGCTCGGCTTCGGCGTGCCCCTAGCGCTCGCCTTCGTCGTCCCGCTGGTCGCCGTCTTCCTGATGCCGGGGGCGGTCGCGGGCGCGACCTTGATGGTGCGGGATCTGCTGGGCGAGCCGGCCGGGGCGGAGGACACCGACGCCAGCGCCGACGGCGCGACCGGCCGCCCGCCGGCCCCCGCCCCGGCACCGGCACCGTAACCCCCGGGTCAGCCCCGGTGCCCCGTCGGCCGGCCCGTGGCGGCGCCCCTCGGCAGGGCCGCCGCCGACCCCTATGGCCGGGCCACGGCGCGCCAGTGGCATGATCTGGCCGTCATGACGAATGCCCGGTCGCCGCTGCGCACCCTGCGGGCCGCGATGTTCGCGGCGCTGTGTGTGGCGTTGGCGGCGGTGGGGCACGCGGCCATGTCCGGTCATGACATCCCGATCCCCGTCCTGCTCGCCGCGTTCGCCGTGACGGGGACGGCGGCCTGGTGCGCGGCCGGGCGGCGGCGCGGGGTCCTCGCCATCGCGGGCGGCCAGGTCGCGGCCCAGGGGGCGCTGCACTTCCTCTTCGCCCGGACCCGGCCGATGTCGATGGCGGAGATGCCGGGCATGGCGCACGCGCCGTCGGACCCGATGCCGATGTCGATGTCCATGTCGGCGAGCATGCCGACGATGACGTGCGGGGCGCGGTACGCCCACCTCATGCCGGACGCCCCCGACGCTCCGGGCATCACGGGCGTGGCGGACCTGCCGGCCATGCCCGGCATGGCCGCGGAGCCCATGACGGCCGTCGCGGGGCAGGCCCACGCCCTGGGCATGGACGCCGCCGCGCATTCCATGTCCGGCGGCATGCTCGCCGCCCACCTGGCGGCCGCGCTGATCTGCGGCATCTGGCTGTGGCGCGGCGAGGCCGCCGCGTTCCGGCTCGCCCGGACCGCCGGTGCCCTCGGTGCGCTGGCCGCCCGTCCGCTGCGCCGGGCGCTCCACCTCGTACGCACCCATGTGCCCACGCCGCCGCGCCCCGTACGCGCGCCGCGTCCGCACCACCGACCGCTCCCGGGGCTGCGCGGAGCGGTGCACGGGCATGCCGTCATCCGGCGGGGGCCGCCGGCCCGGGAAGCCGTCCGAGCCACGGCCCCCGGCCGTTTCGCCCTCTGCTGATCCCGTACGAAGGCGTGGCCAGGGGTCCCTTCGCCCTGCCCACGTCGATCGTCAGGATCCTCATGTCCGTGGACACCCCTGCGCGGGAATCCGAATCCGCACCACCCAACACCCCAAAGCCCGTCCTGTGGGCGGCAGTTCGCCCGCTCGCCCTGCGGCTGCACTTCTACGCGGGTGTGCTCGTCGCCCCGCTCCTCTTCGTGGCCGCCCTCACCGGCCTGCTCTACGCCCTGTCCTTCCAGGCCGAGAACGTCCTGTACCGGCATGAACTGCGGGTCCCGGTGGGCGAGTCGGTCCAGCCGCTGACCGCGCAGGTCGCGGCCGCGAAGGACGCGCACCCCGAGGGCGAGGTGACCGCCGCGTGGCCGTCGCCCGAGGAGGGCGCCACGACCCGGGTCCTGATGAAGGCCCCGGGCCTCGCCGACGACGAGTCGCTCGCCGTCTTCGTGGACCCGTACACCACCGACGTACGCGGCGCCCTCACCAGCACCGGAAGCTCGGGCGCCCTGCCCCTGCGCAGCTGGCTCTCCTCCTTCCACGCCGATCTCCAGCTCGGTGAGCTGGGCCGCAACTACAGTGAGATGGCCGCCAGTTGGCTCTGGGTCGTGGCGCTCGGCGGGCTCGCGCTGTGGATCGGGCGGCGCCGGAGGACGCGGCTGCTGCGACCCGGGCGCGGGGTCACCGGCCGCCGCCGCACCCTGTCCTGGCACGGTTCGGTCGGCCTGTGGGCGGTGACCGGTCTGGTGCTGCTCTCGGCCACCGGTCTCACCTGGTCGCGGTACGCGGGCGAGAACATCGCCGAGCTGAAGGACCGGCTCGGCGGCGCCACCCCCACGGTCGCCGCGGCGACCGTGGGCGGCAGGGGCGGGGCGGCCCACGAACACCACGAAGGCATGGCCATGCCCGCCGCCGCGCCCTCGGCGCTCACCCTCGACCAGGTCGCCGAGACCGCCCGTGACCAGGGCGTACGGGCGAGCATCCAGATCAGCCTGCCCAGCGCGGGCAAGGGATTCGTGGTGCGCGAGCGCGACAGCGAGTTTCCCGTGCATCTCGACGCGGTGGCCGTCGACCCCGCCGACGGCCGGGTCATGGACGTGCTGCGCTTCGCCGACTATCCGCTGCTCGCCCGGCTGACCCGGTTCGGCATCGACGCGCACATGGGCCTCCTCCTCGGCCTGCCCAACCAACTCGCCCTCGCCGTACTCGCGTTGGCGTTGATGGCGCTCATCGTCTGGGGCTACCGCATGTGGTGGCAGCGCGGCCCGGTCAAGGGGCGCGCCCCGGGCCGCCCGCAGCCCAGGGGCGCCTGGCGCAGGGTGCCGCTGCCGGTGCTCGGCGCGCTGGCGGCGGTGAGCCTGGTGGTCGGCTGGTCCGTGCCGCTGCTCGGGATCAGCCTGGCGGCGTTCCTCGGCGTCGACGCCCTGCTCGGCCTGCTTGCCCGGAGAAGGGCGAGGGCCGCTTCCTGAATGCCCTTGGTCCCGCGCGCGCTTGACGCGCGCGGGACCCGCGGGTCTGCCGCACCGGCCGGCCCGCCCGGCATATCCCGGCCTGCTCGGCCTGCTTGGCCTGCTCGTTCTGCTTGGCCTGCTTGGCCTGCTCGGCCTGATCGGGCTATTCGGCCGCTGTCCGTACGATCGCCCGGATCTGCGCAACGATGTCGAGCCGGTTGCGCACGAACTGGGGGTCCGTCACCGTGCCCGTCGCCGGATCGGTGTTGCCGTCCCCGAACTGGAGCACCGGGGTGTGCACATGGCCGCCGGGAATGCGCAGGCCCAGGCGGTCGCGGAGCAGGGTGGCCCGGTAGGCGATCTCATTGGAGAGGTAGTCGCCGCCGCCCCCGGCCCGCGCGGCCGAGCCGGGTGTCGGGCCGTCCGGCCGGTCCACCGGGGCGGTCGCGCCGGCCGGGATCTCGGTGACGTCGGTGTGGTCGTACACCGGGAAGCGTCCGGTGTGCGCGGCCACGATGGCCTGGTACGGCAGCGTCGTGCGGGTCCACTGGGGCTGGGTCGCGGGGTCGTTCACCGGGACCTGCCCGGTACTGGAGGCGTTCACGTTGTCCGGGAAGCCGCCCCGCCAGGCCCCGTTGAACCGCTCGACGTCGATCCGGCCGACCCGGCCCTGGCTCACCGTGGTGAACAGGTCCACCTTCGGCAGCACCGGGGTGAGCGCCCGCTCGACCACGCCGTCCGCGAAGTCCTGCCAGCGCACCGGGAACGTCATGGTCTCGATCCGGGCGCGCTGCCCGTCGGCGGTGCGGACCCAGGTGCCGTCCAGGGCGAGCGCGGTCGCCCCCGACGGGTTGCTGATCCGGATGTCGCTGTCCAGCGTGAACGGGTCGAAGCCGGTCAGCAGGATCCGCCGGTAGCCTTTGCCCGCGGGATAGCCGACGGTGGTCTGCCCGCGCGAGGTCTGCTCGACGCGGTCGATCAGCGCCGCCCGCTGCGCCTCGGACAGGCCGAACTCCGGCTTCCAGAGCCTGAGTTCACGCGTCAGATCGAGTCGGGCCCAGTACAGCGGCCGGTCGTCGTCCCGGCTCAGATCGCCGCCGGCCGGTCCCCGGCCCTGCGCCCGGTCCACCGCCCGCCGCCACAGCCGCGTGCCCTCGCGTTCGACGAGCCGCCTCGCGGCGCCGTAGGACCGCGTCGCCTCGATCGCGCGGGTGAACTCCGGTGCCACGTCGGCGAATCCGCTGCGGGCCAGGATCTCCTGGGGCACCGCCTGGCCGAGGCGCTGCTCCTCGACCGTGGCCCGCCGGGCCTCGGCCGTGGCCTGCCGGGGTCCGGCCGCGGCCTCGGCGGGGGCCGGGCCGAGCAGGGTGCAGAACGTCATCGCCGCCACCGCACAGCCCAGTTGTGCCACCCGTACGCGTCGTCCCACCACAGGTCCTTCCGTCCGTCGAAGTCCGGTGGCGCCCAGTATTCGCAAGGAAGTCCCCTGTGCATAGGGGGACTTATGAGCCGCCCGGGGATTCGCCCGGGGAGTCGTTCGGGGGGCCGCCCGGCGGGCCCTTGGGTGGGCCCGCCGGCGGGCCGGCGGCCGGTCGGGCCGCCGGTGGGCCTGTCGACGAGTCGGCCGCTGCGCCTTCCGGCCCGTACAGCAGCGTCACGAAGTCGTGGAAGGCGGCCGCCATGTCCACCGCGCCGGGGTCGAGCAGCCACTGGAACTGGAGGCCGTCCATCACCGCGGCGAGCAGCGGGGCCGCTCGCTCCGGGGTGAGCCCGCCGGGCAGCCGGTCGCCGAACTCGCCGCGCAGCACACCCGTCATCTCCTCGCGCACCTGCGCGTAGCGGCGGGTGAAGAACGGGCGGGCCGGATGCCCGTCGGTCACCGATTCGCCGAGCAGTGCCGAGAACGTCTGGACGATGCCGGGCCGCATCGCGTTGTACTCCACGAGGGCGGCGAGCAGTTCCAGGCGCCAGCCGTCGGGGGAGGCCCGCCGCCCGCCGGTGTCCCACTGGTCCCGCTCCTCCAGGACGGCCACGAGGAGGGCCTCCTTGGTGGGGAAGTAGTGCAGCAGGCCCTGCTGGGTGAGGCCGACCCGCTCGGCGACCGCGCCGAGCGAGGCGCCCCGGTAGCCGCGCTCCGCGATCACCTCCAGGGCCGCGCGCAGGATCTCCGCGCGTCGCTCCTCGCTTCTGGCGCTCCTGGTCCTCGCCATACCCGCCCCCGTTTCGTGCTGGTCCTTCGTGCTGGTCCCTCGTACTCCGAGAGGACCGTACGGCATTCGATTATCACGGACAGGTAACTAACCCTACCGCTCTACAGGCAAACCGGTCACCATGGTGCCACCAGTGGACTTCTCCGAGGAGGTACGACCGTGGCCGGCGCATCCGTTCCCACCCGCGACTACAGCGAGGCCGTCGAGGCGGCGCTGGGCAAACTCGACCTGGAGGCCAAGGCCCGGCTGCTCGCCGGTCAGGACATGTGGTCGCTGCCCGCGTTGCCCGAGATCGGGCTCGGCTCCCTGGTGATGTCCGACGGCCCGATCGGCGTGCGCGGGGTCCGCTGGACCGCCGAGGACCCCTCGATCGCGCTGCCCTCGCCCACCGCGCTCGCCGCCACCTGGGACCCGGAGCTGGCCCGCCGGACCGGCACGCTGCTGGCCCAGGAGGCCCGGCGCAAGGGCGTCCACGTACTGCTCGCGCCGACGGTGAACCTGCACCGCTCGCCGCTCGGCGGACGCCACTTCGAGTGTTACTCCGAGGATCCCTACCTCACCGGCGAGATCGCCTCCGGCTACGTCAACGGCGTCCAGGGCGGCGGCGTCGGCACCACCGTCAAGCACTTCGTCGCCAACGACGCCGAGACCGACCGCTTCACCGTCGACAACGTCGTGGCCCCGCGCCCGCTGCGTGAGCTCTACCTGGCCCCCTTCGAGGCCATCGTCGAGAACGCCCACCCCTGGGGCATCATGTCGGCCTACAACCAGGTCAACGGCACCACGATGACCGAGCACCGCCACCTCCAGAACGAGGTGCTGCGCGGCGAGTGGGGCTTCGACGGCTTCATCGTCTCCGACTGGATGGCCGCCCGCTCGACCGTCGGCGACATCCTCGGCGGGCTCGACGTCGCGATGCCCGGGCCGCGGACCGTGTACGGGGACGCGCTCGCCGCCGCCGTCCGCAAGGGCGACGTGGACGAGTCGGTCGTCGACGACGCCGTACGCAATGTGCTGCGCCTCGCCGCCCGCGTCGGCCTCCTCGACGGCGTCCCCGGCGCCGTCCCCGAACCGCCCGCCGCCCTCGACGGCCAGGCCCTGGCCCGCGAGGTGGCCCGCCGCGCCTTCGTCCTCGTGCGCAACGAGGGCGCGGCCCTGCCCGTCGACCCGGTCCGCGTCCGCAGGGTCGCGCTCAGCGGCGCCGCGGCCCGCGACGCCCGGGTCCTGGGCGGCGGCTCGGCGACCGTCTTCCCCGAACGCGTGGTCTCCCCGCTCGACGGGCTGACCGCCGCGCTGCCCGAGGGTGCCGTGACGTACGCGGTCGGCGCCGACCCGAGCGACGAACTCGCCCCCGCGGACCAGGGGTTCGAGCTGCGGGCGGTGTGCCGCGACGCCGACGGCGGCGTGCTCGGCACGGGTTCGCTGCCCAGCGGCCAGGTCCAGTGGATCGGCGACGACCTGCCCGCCGGGGTGACCCACGAGGCCCTGCACTCCATCGAGGTGACCGGCACCTTCACACCGCGCGAGAGCGGCGAGCACACCTTCGGCACCCGGGGCATCGGCGCCTTCGTCCTGTCCGTCGGCGGCCGTGCCCTGTGGGAGGGCACCCAGTCGATGAGCGACGCGGCCGACCCCTTCGAGGCGTTCTTCGGCGCCCCCGCCGAGCGCGGCCGCGTCCGGCTCACCGAGGGCGAGCCGGTCGAGGTGTCCCTGCTGCACACCGTGCACAAGATGCCCGACGCCCCGCTCACCGCGGTTATGTTCTCGCTCACCCACCTCGGCCCGCAGCGCGACGCGGACGAGCTGATCGCGGAGGCGGTCGAGGCCGCGCGGGACGCCGAGCTCGCCGTGGTGGTGGTCGCCACCACCGACCGCGTCGAGTCCGAGGGCTTCGACCGCCGCGATCTGCGGCTGCCCGGACGCCAGGACGATCTGGTGCGCGCGGTCGCCGCGGTGAACCCGCGCACGGTGGTGATCGTCAACTCCGGCTCCCCGGTGGAGCTTCCCTGGCGCGAGGACGTCGCGGCGGTACTCCTGAGCTGGTTCCCCGGGCAGGAGGGCGGGGCCGCGCTGGCCGACGTGCTGCTCGGCCACGCCGAGCCGGGCGGGCGCCTTCCCACCACGTGGCCGGCCGTCCTCACCGACGCGCCGGTCACCGAGGTGCGCCCCTCGGGCGGGCAACTCCCTTACCAGGAAGGCCTGTTCATCGGCTACCGCGCCTACGACCGGGCCGGGGTGGCCCCCGCCTACCCCTTCGGGCACGGGCTCGGATACACCACCTGGGAGTACGAGTCCCTGGAGGTGACCCCCGCGCAGGCGAAGGTCCGGATCCGCAACACGGGTCCGCGCGCCGGGCGGGAGACCGTCCAGATCTACCTGGCGCCGGTCGCCGACCCGGTCGAGCGTCCGCGCCGCTGGCTCGCCGGGTTCGCCTCCGTCGCGGCCGCGGCCGGGGACTCGACGGAGGTCGAGATCCCGCTGCGCGGGCGGGCGTTCGAGGTGTGGGACGAGCCGGAGGGAGGCTGGACGTTCGTCCCCGGCCAGTACGAGGTGCGGGCCTGCGCGTCCCTGGCGGACGTCCGCCTTACGGCGACGCTGGAGGTGTAGCCCTGCGGGGGGTCCGGTGCGGGCGTTCCGGTGCGGGGTGCGGGGTGCGCGGTGTGGCGGAGGGGGTTGGGGGGCCCGGGGTTTCGACTGCGGGCCGTCGTGGCGATTGCGCAGTTCCCCGCGCCCCCAAAACCCGTTCTAGTCCGTCCACCGTGCTGGGCTGGTCGCGCAGTTCCTCGCGCCCCCAACCCGCTCCCGTCCGTCTGCCGTGTCGGTGCGGGGGCGGCTTCAGCCCGTCCGGCGTTTGAGGACGAGCGCCCTTCAGGCGCGAACGGGGGGGGCTGGGGGCGGAGCCCCCAGGGTCCTTCAGCTCCCGCAGGGTTTGGGGAAGGGGCGGGGTGGGGCCCAGGCACGTTGCTCAGCCCGCCGCCGTCACCTTGCGGTACGCGATCTCCGCCAGACGCGTCTGGCCGTCCTTGCTGGGATGGAACCAGTCCCACGGGCTCAACTGCGTGCCATCGAAGGCGTAGTCGAAGACCGCCCCGCCGTCATAACGGCAGGCCCGGTCCTTCGCGCAGACGTCCCGCAGGACCCCGTTGTACGCCACGACCCGGTCGTACACCGCGCCCCGCCGCGACGTGGCGGCCGCGCCCAGGTCGTCGGCGTCGGCCAGCATCGACCGGCAGATGCCCAGCTTCCAGATCTGCTTGCCCAGCGGGCTGCCGCGCCCGGTCGACCAGAGCCGCTTGAGGTCCGGCACGCTCGCCACGTACACCTGGGACGTGGGGGAGACCGCGCGCAGCCTGCGCAGCGCCGTCTCGAACTCGGTGCGGAAGGACGCCACCGGCGTCATCGCGGCCACATCGTCGCGGCACGCGTCGTTCGCGCCCGCCATCACCGTGACCAGGCCGGGGCGATGGGCCGCTGCCAGGTCCATCTGGGCCGGCAGGTCCGCCATCCGCGCACCGGTCTTCGCGTAGTTCCAGCTGCCGGCGGGCGCCGCCGCCCCCAGGAGGCGGACCGCGAGCGAGTCGACCTGGGGGTCGCTGCCGGTCGCCCAGGAGACCTCGGGGCAGTCGGCCAGGACCGTACAGGCGTCGAAGCCGCGCGTTATCGAGTCACCGATCGCGGCGACGGACTTCGGGCTGCGGTTCCAGGCGGGGGAGGGGCTCGGCGAGGGTTTTTTGGAGGCGGCCGGGCTCGCCGCGGAGTGGCCACCGCCGGACTCGCAGCCCGCGGTCAGGGCGAGCAACGCCGCTGCGACGACGGCGGCCGCGGTGCGGACGCGACGGCTCCGGTGGGTTTGCTGCATCCGGGTTCCCCTCCGTGCGGCGGTCGTCGGTCTTTCGCGGCGTCCTCGCGGGTGAAACCTTGGTGTTCGAAGGCGCTCCGACCGACATTACGACACCCTGGGCACAGCTCCGCGCGGTAGCTTTGGCCCGTCCAGCCAGAGGAACCACGCCAGACGGCTCCGGTAAATTACATCACGTCACATACTGTCCCATTTCAGGAGATTTGCTCCCGATGCTGTTTACTGTTGAGCCCAGGGGCAGAATGTCAGGTGCTGTCCTGACCGGGAACGGCAGGGGCGCGAGGCCGCTGGGGAAGGCGAACCTCGAACCGCACTGGAGGTCCCGGTGACGACACGTGGAGTTCTCTACGTCCACTCCGCCCCGCGCGCGCTGTGCCCGCACGTCGAATGGGCGGTGGGCGCGGTCCTTGGAGTGCGCGTCCAGCTCGACTGGATCCGCCAGCCCGCCTCGCCCGGCACCTGGAGAGCGGAGTTCTCCTGGCGGGGCGAACCCGGCACCGCCTCCAAACTCGCCTCCGCGCTGCGCGGCTGGCACCTCATGCGCTTCGAGGTCACGGCCGAGCCCTGCGCCACGGCGGAGGGCGAGCGCTACAGCGCCACGCCCGACCTCGGCATCTTCCACGCCGTGACCGGCATCCACGGCGACATCCTGATCCCGGAGGACCGGCTGCGGGCCGCCCTCGCCCGTTCCGCACAGGGCGAGACCGACCTGGAGGCCGAGATCGCCAAACTCCTCGGCAAGCCCTGGGACGACGAGCTGGAGCCCTTCCGCTACGCGGGAGAGGGCGCACCGGTGCGCTGGCTGCACCAGGTGGTCTGACACCCCGACCCCGCCCCCCCGCGTATGCGAAAGGGCCCCACCGAGGCGGTGGGGCCCTTTCTACGGCTCTCGCGGCCTCCACGGAGGCCGCTCGGACCGGTGTCGCTCCGGGGTCGCTCAGACCGAGCGGAAGGCGAGCACCACGTTGTGGCCGCCGAATCCGAACGAGTTGTTGATCGCGGAGATCGACCCCTCGGGCAGCTTGCGGGGCTCGCTGCTCACCAGGCCCGGGTCGACCTCGTCGTCGAGCTCGTCGACGTTGATGGTCGGCGGGGCCGTGCGGTGGTACAGGGCGAGGACCGTGGCGACGGTCTCGATGCCGCCCGCACCGCCGAGGAGGTGCCCGGTCATCGACTTCGTCGCGGAGATCGCCACGTGGTCCAGGTCGTCGCCGAGGACCTTGCGCAGCGCCTTGATCTCGGCGATGTCGCCCTGCGGCGTCGAGGTGGCGTGCGCGTTGAGGTGGACCACCTCGGACGGCTTGAGGTCCGTGGCGTCCAGCAGGTTCTGCACCGCGGCGGCGACGCCCCGGCCGGTCGGCTCGGGCTGCGCGATGTGGTGGCTGTCGGCCGAGAGGCCCTGGCCGAGCACCTCGCAGTAGACCCGGGCACCGCGCTGGGCGGCGTGCTCGGCGGACTCCAGGACCACGACGCCGGCGCCCTCGCCCAGGACGAAGCCGTCACGGGCCTTGTCGTAGGGGCGCGAGGCCTGCTCGGGGTGGTCGTTGTTCTTGGACATCGCCATCATGTTGGCGAACGCCGCGATGGGCAGCGGGTGGATGGCCGCCTCGGTACCGCCGGCGACCACGACATCGGCGCGGCCGGTGCGGATCATCTCGACGGCGTACCCGATGGCCTCGGCGCCTGATGCGCACGCGGATACGGGGGTGTGGACGCCGGCCCGGGCGTTGACCTCAAGGCCGACATTGGCGGAGGGGCCGTTCGGCATCAGCATGGGCACGGTGTGCGGGGAGACGCGGCGTACGCCCTTCTCCTTCAGCACGTCGTACTGGTCGAGCAGGGTGGTGACGCCGCCGATGCCCGACGCGATGACCGTGCCGAGGCGCTCCGGCGCGATGCCGGCCTCATCGCCCGCCGGGGCGGTGAAGCCCGCGTCCGCCCAGGCCTCCTTGGCCGCGATCAGCGCGAACTGCGCCGAGCGGTCCAGCTTGCGGGCCAGCGGGCGGGGCAGCACCTCACCGGGGTCGACCGCGGCCGGGGCCGCGATCCTGACCGGCAGTTCGGCGAAGCGCTCGCCCTCCAGGGGGCGGACACCGGAGCGTCCCGCCAGCAGACCCTCCCAGGTCGAGGCGGTGTCGCCACCCAGCGGTGTGGTTGCGCCGATACCGGTGACGACCACGGTGCGATTGGTCGAGCTCACAGGAAGTTTCTCCACGTGTGTAAGGGACGTGAATCAGCGGCGCCACCGCTGGGTGGCAGCCCGAATTCAGGTCCTGAATCAGGCCTGGTGCTTCAGGATGTAGCTGGCGGCGTCGCCAACGGTCTTGAGGTTCTTGACGTCCTCGTCCGGGATCTTGACGTCGAAGCGCTCTTCGGCGGCGACGACGACCTCGACCATGGACAGCGAGTCGACGTCCAGGTCGTCGGTGAAGGACTTGTCCAGCTGGACGTCCTCGACCGGGATACCAGCGATCTCGTTGACGATCTCGGCGAGACCCTCGACGATCTCTTCCTGCGTGGCGGCCATGTTGGCGCTCCTTCGGTGTAAATGCTTCGAATTGCGGGCTTCCGGAATATCCGGAGTGCCTAGGGGAGGGTAACGACCGTCGCGGCGTACACGAGACCCGCCCCGAAGCCGATGACGAGCGCGGTGTCGCCGCTCTTCGCCTGTCCGGTCGCCAGGAGCCGCTCCATTGCGAGCGGGATCGAGGCGGCCGAGGTGTTGCCGGTGGTCTCCACGTCACGGGCGACCGTGACGTGGTCCGGCAGCTTGAGAGTCTTCACCATCGAGTCGATGATCCGCATATTGGCCTGGTGCGGAATGAAGACGTCCAGGTCGTCCGGGCTGATTCCGGCCGCGTCCAGCGCCTGCTGGGCGACCTTCGCCATCTCGAACACGGCCCAGCGGAACACCGCCTGGCCCTCCTGCGTGATCGCGGGGAACTTGCCCGAGCTGTCGTACTCGTTCCACGGCACGGTCTGCTTGATGGTCTCGGACTTGTCGCCCTCGGAACCCCAGATCGTGGGGCCGATGGCCGGCTCGTCCGAGGGACCCACGACGACCGCGCCCGCGCCGTCGCCGAACAGGAACGCCGTGGCACGGTCGTTGAGGTCGGTCAGATCGCTGAGCCGCTCCACGCCGATGACCAGGACGTACTGTGCGGAGCCCTCGACGATCATGCCCTTGGCCAGGGTCAGACCGTAGCCGAAGCCCGCGCAGCCGGCCGAGATGTCGAAGGCGGCGGCCTTGCCGGTGCCGAGCTTGTCGGCGATCTCGGTCGCCACCGCCGGGGTCTGCTTGAAGTGCGAGACCGTGGAGACGATCACGCCGCCGATCTGGTCGGCGGAGATGCCGGCGTCGGCGATCGCCTTGCCGGAGGCCTCGATCGACATCGCGGCCACGGTCTCCTCGGGGGAGGCCCAGTGCCGGGTGGCGATGCCGGAGCGCGAGCGGATCCACTCGTCGGAGGAGTCGATCGTCTCCAGGATCACCTCGTTGGGCACCACCCGCACGGGCCGGTAGCCGCCCACGCCCATGATGCGGGCGTACGGGGCGCCCTTGCTGGGGCGGATCTTCGACATGGCTCTCGGCTCCTTAGGCGGATGCATGCTCGGCGACGAGCGCACGAGCCGCGTCGAGGTCGGCGGGGGTCTTCAGGGCGACGGTCTTGACACCCGGCATGGCGCGCTTGGCGAGACCGGTCAGCGTGCCGCCCGGGCACAGCTCGATCAGCGCGGTCGCGCCCAGCTCGTTGAAGGTCTCCATGCACAGGTCCCAACGGACCGGGTTGGAGACCTGGTTGACCAGGCGGGCCACGATGTCCTGGCCGCTCGCCACGGCCTTGCCGTCCGCGTTCGAGACGTAAGTGAAGCGCGGGTCGGAGACGTCCAGGGACTTCGCCGCCTCGTCGAGGGACGCCACGGCCGGAGCCATGTGGTGCGTGTGGAAGGCGCCGGCCACCTTGAGGGCCACCACCCGGCGCACGCCCTCGGGCTTGTCGGCCTCCAGCGCGGCGAGCTGCTCGGCGGTGCCGGCGGCCACGATCTGGCCCGCGCCGTTCACGTTCGCCGGCGTCAGGCCGAGCTTCTCCAGGTGCGGCAGCACGTGCTCGGGCTCGCCGCCGAGCAGCGCGGCCATGCCGGTCGGCGTGACGGCCGCGGCCTCGGCCATGCCCAGGCCCCGCTTGCGCACGAAGCCGAGCGCGGCCTCCTCGGACAGGACGCCCGCGAACGCGGCGGCGGTGATCTCGCCGACGCTGTGCCCGGCGACGGCGCCCGGGGCGGCGATGTCGCCCAGCGCCGAGGCGGACAGCAGACCCGCGGCGACCAGCAGGGGCTGGGCCACGGCGGTGTCGCGGATCGCGTCGGCGTCCGCCTGCGTGCCGTAGTGGACGAGGTCAAGACCGATGGCGTCCGACCACGCGGCGAGCCGGTCGGCAGCGCCGGGGAGGTCGAGCCAAGGAGTCAGGAAGCCGGGCGTCTGAGCGCCTTGGCCGGGAGCGACGAGTACGAGCACTCTCACACTCTCTCTTGTGGACGGCTCCGCCCGCCCGTGGGGACAGGGACGAAGAACCGTCGGGGGAATTGTGGGTGTCCGACAAAAGTCTAGGACTGCGGATCTCCGTCGGCCAGGCGCCCCAGGATCAGCGCGATCCTCAGCGTGAACGCGGAGCGGACATCCGACGGCGACCACCCGGTGACGTCCGTCACACGTCGGAGCCGGTAGCGGACGGTATTGGGGTGGACGAACAGCATCCGGGCCGCGCCCTCCAGACTGCTCGCCTGCTCCAGATAAACGCTCAAGGTCTCCAGGAGCGCCGAGCCCGCCTCCTCCAGCGGTCTGTAGATCTCCTCCACCAACTGCTCGCGCGCGGCAGGATCCGACGCGATCGCCCGCTCCGGCAGCAGATCGTCCGCGAGAACCGGCCGGGGAGCGTCCTGCCAGGCCGAGCACGCCTTGAGGCCGGCCGCCGCGGCCTGCGCGGACCGGGTCGCGGCCAGCAGGTCCGGCACGATCGGCCCGGCCACCACCGGGCCCGCGGCATACGGGCCGATCAGGCTCTTCGCGACCTGGAGCGGGTTGTCGCTGCCGCCCGCGATGACGACCAGGCGGTTGCCGAGCACCCCGGTCAGGACCTGGAGCTTGGCGTGCCGGGCGGCCCGCCGGATCGCCTCCACGGTCAGCTCGCTGTCGCCGTCCGGGGCCGTGCCGAGCACCACGCACACGTGGTCGGGGGAGTTCCAGCCGAGCGCCGCCGCCCGCGACACCGCGCCCTCGTCGGCCTCGCCCGACAGCACCGCGTTCACGACCAGGGATTCCAGCCGGGCGTCCCAGGCGCCGCGGGCCTCGGCGGCCTGCGCGTACACCTGGGCCGTCGCGAAGGCGATCTCGCGGGCGTACACGAGCAACGCCTCGCGCAGGATGGACTCGTCACCCGGGGCCGCGACCTCCTCGATCGCGGTCTCCATGACCTCGATGGTGGTGCGCACCATCTCGACGGTCTGGCGCAGCGTGATCGCCCGGGTCAGTTCGCGCGGGGCCGTGCCGAAGACGTCGGTCGAGATCGCCTGGGGCGTCTCGGGATGCCGGAACCACTCGGTGAACGCGGCGATACCGGCCTGGGCGACCAGACCGATCCACGACCGGTTCTCCGGCGGCATCGCCCGGTACCACGGCAGCGTCGCGTCCATGCGGGCGATCGCGTTCGCGGCGAGCCGCCCCGAGGACTGCTCAAGACGCTTCAGGGTCGCGGCGTGCGGATGGGCATTCTTCGCGGGGTGTACGGGATCGGGTGCTGGCACGGGGACAAGACTGCCTTATCGGCGGGCCTGCCCGCCGGGGCGGGGTGAGCCCCGGCGGGCGATCGGGGTGGCGCGAGGAGCGGCCCCCGTCTCCCCGCGGGTCTACCGTGGTGGGCGTGATTTCAGTCAGGCGCGGTGACGAGCGCTATCGGGGCGGCGACCCCGACGTCGGTATCGAGTCCCTGCACGCCTTCTCCTTCGGCCGGTTCTACGATCCGGACAACCTCCGGTTCGGGCCGGTCCTGGCCTGCAACGAGGAGCGGCTCGCGCCCGGCGCGGGCTTCGACGAGCATCCGCACAGCCACACCGAGATCCTCACCTGGGTGATCGAGGGCGAGCTCACCCACCGTGACTCGGCGGGCCACACGACCGTGGTGCGCCCCGGCGACGTGCAGTGCCTCAGCTCCGCGGGCGGCGTACGGCACGAGGAGCGCAACGAGGGCCCCGGCCCGCTGGTCTTCCTCCAGATGTGGCTCGCCCCGAAGAAGCCCGGCGGCGAGCCGTCGTACGACCTGGTACGCGGCATCGCGGACTCCACGCCCTACGCGGTGCTCCCGGCCGGCGCGATGCTGTACGTGCGCCGCCTGGCGTCCGGCGGCCGCACCGCCGTGCCGGACGCTCCCGGGGTGTACGTCCATGTCGTGCGCGGCCGGGTGGGGCTGGCCCAGGAGACGCTCGGGCCCGGCGACTCGGCGCGGATCAGCGGGGCGCTCGGCCTGGAGCTGACCGCGCACGACGACACCGAGGTGCTGCTCTGGGAGCTCGGCTCGTTGTGAGTCCCGTTCCGCGCGGGCTCGGCTCGTTGTGAGCCCCGTTCCACGCGGACCCGGCTCGGTGTGAGCCCCGGTCTACGCGGGCTCGGCTCGATGCGAGCCCCGGTCTACGCGGACCCGGTCCGGTGTGCCCCTCGGCCGAGCCGACTCAGCTCCGGGTGAACTCGGCGAGCACCGAGTCCGTCAGGGCGGGCCACACCTCGGCCGCCCAGGGCCCGAACGCGCGGTCGGTGAGGGCGACGCAGGCGAGGCCCGCGTCCGGGTCGATCCACAGGAACGTACCGGACTGGCCGAAGTGGCCGAAGGTGCGCGGGGAGGACGAACTCCCGGTCCAGTGCGGGGACTTGGCGCCCCGGATCTCGAAGCCGAGGCCCCAGTCGTTGGGGTTCTGGTGGCCGTAGCCGGGCAGTACGCCCTTGAGGCCCGGGTACTGCACATGCATCGCCTCGGCGACCGTGGCCGGGTGGAGCAGCCGCGGAGCCTGCACCTCGGCGGCGAACCTCGCGAGGTCCTCGACGGTCGAGACGCCGTCCTTGGCGGGCGAGCCCTCCAGGGTGCTGGCGCTCATGCCGAGCGGCTCGAACACGGCCTGGCGCACATAGTCGGCGAACGGGATGCCGGACTGCTTGGCGATGTGGTCGCCGAGGACCTCGAACCCGGCGTTGGAGTACAGCCGCCGGTCGCCGGGCGGGGCCATCACCCGGTGCTCGTCGAAGGCGAGCCCCGAGGTGTGCGCGAGCAGGTGCCGGACGGTGGCGCCGGGCGGCCCGGCCGGCTCGTCGAACTCGATCGCCCCCTCCTCGTACGCGACGAGGGCCGCGTACGCGGCGAGCGGCTTGGTCACGGAGGCCAGCGGGAACCGGTGCGACAGCGGTCCGTGCGTGCCGGCAAGCGTTCCGTCGGCGCGCACCACGGCCGCCGCGGCGGTCGGTACGGGCCAGGTCTCGATGATCCGCAGGCTGTCCATGCGTACGAGCCTAGTGGGCCCCGCACGGGCGCCGCAGGGCGGGATTGGGGGCCGTGCGCCGGGGCCGGGCGGGGCACCCGGGGGGCCGGTGCGCCGGGCCGGGCGTGGGCGCCCGGGCAGGCGAGGGACGACACGACACGAGAACGTCACGCATTTCGCTTGCTTGGAGTGCACTCCAAGGTTCTAGCGTGGAGGACATGACGGTGATCGACAGCACAACGGTGACGATGGAGCGGGCCCGGCAGGACCTCTGCGCGACCGAGCCGCGCCATCCGCGTCCCGACGGGCAGGACCGCTACACGATCAGCGAGGTCGTGGCGAGCACCGGACTCACCGCGCACACCCTCCGCTGGTACGAGCGGATCGGCCTCATGCCGCACGTGGACCGCTCGCACACCGGCCAGCGCCGGTTCACCAACAAGGATCTGGACTGGCTGGCCTTCGTCGGCAAGCTCCGCCTCACCGGGATGCCGGTCGCCGGCATGGTCCGCTACGCCGAGCTCGTCCGCGAGGGAGAGCACACCTTCGAGGCACGGCAGGAGCTTCTGGAGCAGACCCGGCGCGACGTCATAGCGCGCATGGCGGAGCTCCACGACACGCTCGCCGTACTCGACTACAAGATCGACTTTTATGCCGGCGCCCGCAAGGCGTCGGAATCGGAAAGGGCCTGAACACCCATGAGCAACAACCCCCTTGAGAAGATCAGCACCGTCCGCCTCGGTGCCGAAGGCCCGCGGATCGGCGTCCAGGGCTTCGGTGCCATGGGCATCAGCGAGTTCTACGGCGACACCGACGAGGCCGCCGCCCGCGACTCCCTGGAGGCGACCGTCGAGGCGGGCGTCACCCTCATCGACACCGCCGACATCTACGGCCTCGGCGCCAACGAGGAGTTCCTCGCCCCGTTCCTCGCCGTCCACCGCGACGAGGTGACCCTGGCCACCAAGTTCGCCATCGAGCGCCGCGCCGACGACCCCGCCCACCGGGGCATCAACAACAGCCCCGCCTACATCAAGAAGGCCGTCGAGGCGAGCCTGCGCCGCCTGGACGTCGAGGTCATCGACCTGTACTACATGCACCGCCGCAACCCGCAGGTGCCGCTCGCGGAGTCCGTCGGCGCGATGGCCGAGCTGGTCGCCGAGGGCAAGGTCAAGTACCTCGGCCTGAGCGAGGTCACCGGGGCCGAGCTGCGCGAGGCGTACGCCGTGCACCCGATCACCGCGCTCCAGTCCGAGTGGTCGGTCTTCAGCCGCGACGTCGAGCGCAGCGCGGTGCCGGCCGCCGCCGAACTCGGCGTCACCTTCGTGCCGTACTCGCCGCTCGGCCGAGGCTTCCTCACCGGGGCGTTCGCGGACGCGGGCAAGGAGCTGAGCGCGGGCGACTTCCGTACGTTCCAGCCGCGCTTCACCGGCGACAACGCCGTGACCAACGCCGCCCTGCTCGAACCCCTCCACAAGATCGCGGCGGCGCACGGCGCGACGACCGCGCAGATCGCGCTCGCCTGGGTGCAGCAGCGGGCCCAGGTGCACGGCCTGACCGTCGTCCCGATCCCGGGCACCCGCAAGCGCAGCCGCCTCCTGGAGAACGCCGGGGCCACCCGCATCACCCTGAGCGCGGAGGAGCTGGCGCTCCTGGAGCCCATCGCCGGGCAGGTCGCGGGCGACCGCTACCCCGACATGTCCTCCACGTCGGCGGCCCGCGAACAGTAGGCCGCGCCCCCGGTCGGTCACGCCAGCCCGAGCGCGAACACCGCGAAGCCCGCCGCGAGCAGCCCGGCCGCTGCCCGGCGGGCCCCGGTCGTCTTGGTCCAGGGTGCCTCGAAGCCGCGCGCGTACCGGGCGATCACCACGAGCAGCACCGTGAACACCGGCATCCAGGCGAGCCGTTCACCGATCCAGGCCGGAGTGTCGGGCGCGGTGGTCAGACCCGGCACC
Organism: Streptomyces sp. NPDC006691; assembly: GCF_042869955.1. Lineage (NCBI taxonomy): Bacteria > Bacillati > Actinomycetota > Actinomycetes > Kitasatosporales > Streptomycetaceae > Streptomyces > Streptomyces sp. NPDC006691. Next base: position 285,829 of record NZ_JBIAGW010000003.1, on the reverse strand, counting down.
CGGCCGGCGAACGAGGCCGGGACGGCCGCGGCGAGCATCGCCGTCTGGTGCCAGCACAGGATGGTCATGGCGGACAGGTTGACGACCACGACCGGAGCCCAAAGGGCGGGCCGCTTCAGCCAGTCGGCGATCCGGTCGCGCAACAGGATCGCGGCGCCCGACTGGGCCGAGGCGAGGGCGAGTACGAGCAGCGACGGCGGATGCGAGTTGGTGCGTGCCTCTCCGGGTACGCCGACCATCGACGCCGGGTAGTGGAAGACGACGAGCAGCGCGGCGAAGAGCAGCGCCCCGCCGCCGAACAGCAGCCACGCGCCCCGGCGTCCGATCCTCTTCTCGCCCCAACAGACGCCGAGTTGGTACGCGAACATCCACCCGGGCAGGATGTTGACGAGCGCCAGCCAGGACGGCATGGAGCCGGCGAAGGGCCCGTAGCGCAGGAAGTCGACGAGCGCGACGACACCGAGCAGCGGAGCCGCGGCCCAGCCTCCCATCGCGCGCGCCGCCCGCACGCAGTACGGCGTGAGCGCGGTGACGACGACGTACACGCCCACGAACCACAACGGCTGGATGACGAGCGTCGAGCCGGTGCGCAGGGTGTCGTGGGGGACGCCGAGGGCGTAGAGCGCGGGGATCATCGCGGCCCACACGGCGGTGACCCCGAGCACGGGCCGCCCGAGCCGGGCGACCCGCCCCCTGAGCCACGCTCCGGTCGGCCCCTTGCGCCGGTGGAAGGACAGCACGGACGCGTAACCGCCCACCAGGAAGAAGATCCCCAGCATCTGGAGGACCCAGCCGGCCGGGGCGAACCCGGGGAAGGCGGACAGCGGACTGGCGTTGTGCAGCGCGCCCGAGCCGTCCCGGGTGAATCCGCCGAGCAGCCAATGTCCGGTCGGCACGGCGAGCAGTGCGAGGGCGCGCAGCCCGTCGATGGCGCGGTCGCGGTGCGGCGGGGTCTTCCGCTCGATCTCCGCAGTGGCCCTGGCGAGTGCGGAGCCGCTCATCGGACGTCTCCCATGGCGATGGCGGCGAAGGAGTCGAGGGACTCGGTGCCGGGGGCGAAGTAGCCGGTGTGGCCCTTGGCGTCGGCGGCGGGTACGCGGCGGGCGCCGAAGGCCGGGTCGGTGGGGTCGGTGCCGTGGCCGAGTCCCGCGAACTCGATGTGCGGTACGTCGTCGATCCAGTCCGAGGGGTCCTTCGCGGCCCACACCCGGGCGCGGGTGCCGAGGTCGGCGACGCTGTCGGCGCGCATGCCGGGGGAGCCGAGCGCCACGATGTCCGAGGCGTCGGTGTGCCGCGCGGCGAGCCCGCACACCACGGAGCCGTAGCTGTGGCAGAACAGCACGGGGTCGGGTGCGCCGACGGCGTCCAGCCCCTCGGTGAACCGCGCGAGCCGCCCGGCCCCCGCCTCGGCGAGCCGCCCCGACGCGGCGTCGACCCCCACCCCGACGGGCGTGGTGTACCCGGCCCACGCGATCACGGCGACCTTGCCGCGGGTGGCGCCGCGCAGCGCGTCCGCCATGCCGGCGGGGGTGCCGTAGGGGTCGTTCGTACGGTCGAAGGTGCGGGCGTCGATGTCGGACCCGGGCACGACGACGGCCACGTGGGTGGCATGCGCCAACTCCCCGTGAACTTCGGCCACTTGACCCCGTCCCCGCGGGTCGAAGGCGAGGATCTGCCGATCGGGGGCGGCGAGCCGGGCGTAGCGGGGGTCGTGCGTGGCGGCGATGGCGAGCCGATTGGCCTCGTAGCGCAGCGGGACCGGGGCGCCGTCGAGGTTCCCCACGACCTGGGGGTGGCGGCGGGCGAGGCCGTGCTGTTGAGCGAGGCTCAACGTGCCCATGAATCGCGCGACTTGGCGAGGCGTCGAGGCGACGGGGTCGGGCAACGGCTCCCCGTCCACGCGGTCCGCGCGCCAGGCGGCGGTCCCGGGCGGCGGCCCGGTGACGGCCACCTGCGCGTCACCCGCGGCCCACCCCGCGCTCCCCGCGACCCCCGCGACCACCAACGCCCCCGCGACCAGCGCCCTACGGATCCGCCCCATGCCCCGACTCCCTCTCCTCGCCCGTTCCTTGACGAGGGCGAAGGTAGGGAGGGGGTGGGGCGCCGGGCGTCACCCTGGGGGGCTGGGTGGGTGGTGCTACCGGGGTAGGGGGTGAGTGGGGGGACATCCCTACCCCGGCGGCACCCCGAAGGCCGGTGGAGGCTAGCGCTTCTTCCGTATCTTGCGCTTCTTCTCCTTGGCCTCCTTCTCCTGCTGCTGCGCGCGACCGTACGCGGACCACGGCCCCTGATGGACCGCGCAACGAGAGGTTCCCGTCACCACTGGTCGCTGGCACCGCCCGCCGGCCTTGGTCGGCGCTCCACACTTCGCCATGCCGCTTCTCCTTCCAGAGCGTCCGGCAGTTGCAGGAACCGTGGCCTGCCGTCGGCGGGAAGGGAAGGCGTGACGGTGCCGTGACGGGTGCACACCGGCGCATGCCGATGAGGGAGACTGGCCCCAACTGCCCATGGGCGCAAGCGAGTCGAGTATCCGTACTCAGGTGGTGCACGGGCCGGTCGGGCAGGCTGGGGCGCATGCGCATGCTGGCCGCGGACATCGCTTGGGGAATGGTGCTGGTCCTGCTGGAAACGGCAGCCTTTGCCGCCTTCTGGTTCGTCGAGAGCTTCAAGGACTGGGCAGCCCAGGGGCGTCCGGTCCCGGGCGCGGAACGGAGACTGCTGCTCGTGCTGTGGACGGGTTCCACTGCTCTGGCAGCCGCCGGTTTCACGGCCTTCCGGGTGGGGCTGCTGGTGACTGCCGTGACGCAGGTCCTGCTCGCGGGATTCCTGCTGCTCGGGGCCGGTACGGAGAGCTGCCGCCTGATCGGCCGAGCCCGGTCCCGCCGCCGGCGTCGGCGGGCCGCAAGCCGTTGATCCGCTGCCCCGTCCGCTCCCGGCCCTGGAATCCCGGCCGCTCTTGAGGCCTTGGGGAGTTCGAGGACGAGCGCCGTTCCGGCGCGATACGGGGTCCGGGACGGAGCCCCGAACAGGGTTCGAGGGGTGCGGTCCCGCGGGCTAGCCCGGGTCGCCGGGGCGGACCAGGGCCGCCTCGTAGGCGAAGATCACCGCCTGGGCCCGGTCCCGAAGGTCCAGCTTCGCCAGGACCCGCCCCACATGCGTCTTCACCGTCTGTTCCGCCAGCACCAGCCGTCCCGCGATCTCCTGGTTGGACAGACCCCGGGCGATCAGTTCGAGCACCTCCGTCTCGCGCGGCGTCAGCCCGTTGAGGCGCAGCGCGGCCGGCCCCCGCCGCGGCGCCGGCCGCTGCGCGGCGAAGTCCGCGATGAGCCGCCGCGTCACGGACGGCGCGAGCAGCGCCTCGCCCGCCGCCACGACCCGCACCGCCCCGATGAGGTCCGCGGGCGGCGCGTCCTTGAGCAGGAACCCCGACGCCCCCGCGCGCAGTGCCTCGTACACGTAGTCGTCGACGTCGAAGGTGGTCAGCATCAGCACCTTCGGGCGGTGCACGACCCCCACCGGCGGGTCCAGGATCTCGCGGGCCGCCGCGAGCCCGTCCATCTCGGGCATGCGGACGTCCATCAGGACCACGTCGGGGCGGGTGGCGCGGGCCACGGCCACCCCCTCGCGGCCGTCGGGCGCCTCGCCCACCACGTCGATGTCGGCCTGCGCCGAGAGCAGCGCGGCGAACCCCGCGCGCACCATGGCCTGGTCGTCGACGATGATCACTCGAATGGGGCTCAACGGGCGTCCTCGGGGCGGGAGTTGGCAGCGGGAGGGACGGATGCCGACGGGGCGTCCAGGGGCAGGCGTGCCGCGATCCGGAAGCCGCCGTCCGGCAGCGGCCCGGTGTCCAGCGAGCCGCCGGTCAACCGTACGCGTTCGCGCATGCCGACGAGTCCGTGCCCCGTCCCCGTGGTCTCAAGGGGTGAAGGGCGGCCCGCCGCCGGGCCGTTGACGACGACCACCGTCAGATGCCGCTCGTCACCGGTGACGGAGACGCGGGTGGGGGCGCCCGGCGCGTGCCGTACGACGTTGGCGAGCGCCTCCTGCACGATCCGGTACGCCGACAGGTCGACCGCGGGCGGCAGCGCGGGCAGGTCCGCGGCCAGCGAGAGCGTGGCGGGCTGACCGGAGCGTACGGTCGCCTCGACCAGCTGCTGGAGGCGGTCCACCCCGGGCTGGGGCGCCCGCTCGCCCCCGTCCTCGCCGCTCCCGTCGCTGCGCAGGACCGCGAGCAGCCGCCGCATCTCGCTCAGCGACTCCCGGGCGCTGGAGGCGATGGACGCGAACTCCCCGCGGGCCGCCTCGTCGAGCCCGGTCAGCCGGTACGGCGCCGAGTCGGCCTGCACGGTGATCACCGACATGTGGTGGGCCACCACGTCGTGCAGTTCGCGGGCGATCCGGGCGCGCTCCTCCAGGAGGGTGCGCCGCGCGCGCTCGGCCCCGCTGATGGTCTCCTGCTCGGCCAGTAGCCGCTCGGCCTCCTCGCGCTGGTGCACGGCGCCGGTGACGGCCAGCACCACGCCCGCCAGGACGATCAGCAGGACGTACGTACTGGTGGAGCCGCCCGGCGGGAAGACGCCCAGCGCGAGGCCGGCCGCGCCGGTCACCAGCCACACCGTGACCAGCGTGCGCGTCCGCTCGCGCAGCCCGAGGGCCGCCATGAGCACCAGGTAGCCGACGATCACCGTCGGCGTCCACGGCCAGGCCCGCGCGGTCGTGTCGGCCCCGTACAGCAGGAGCGCGCCCAGCACGTCGAAGGCGAGGACGATCACCCAGGCCTGGAGCGGCCGGGTCACGGCGAGCAGCAGCGGTACGGTCTGGCCCACCCCGAGCGCCCCGGCCCAGCCGCCGCCGAGCCGGTAGTCGTTGGCCAGGACGGTGATGGTGACCGGCAGCAGCGCGGCCACGAAGCCGCCCGTGACGACGTACGGGCTCCAGCGCTGCCAGCGCCGGGGTGCCCGCGCGAACAGGGGCCGGGTGGCTGCGGCCGGGGGCCGCAGCAGGTCGCGTGCGCGGCGCGAGAGGGGTGTGGTCTTCATGGCCCGGCCAGCGTAGGCAGGACCGGGCCATCCGCGCGTCATACCGGGGTGCCACCCGCACCCCGGACCTGGGTATCGGTCCCCGGCCCGGTCCCCGGCCGCCGCCGGGGGCGCCGCCCCTACAGCTCCGCCAGCAACTCGGCCTTCTTCGCGCTGAATTCGTCGTCCGTGACCAGACCCGCCCGGTGGAGATCACCGAGGTGGCGGATCCTTTCCGCGATGTCGGCGGGGTCGCGCCGCCCCGCCGCGACCGGCACCGCCTGCAACGGGATCGAGGCCCCGCCGCCGCCCCGTACCGCCGCGAGGACCGCCGCCGCGAACGGCAGCGACTCGTGCACGGGCCCGTAGCCGAGGCCGAAGACCACGGACGCCGGATCGCGGTCGGCCTGCGCGGGGCCGCCCTCGGCGTCCCGGCGCAGCAGTCGCAGGTGGCCGTCGAAGACTTCGGGGGAGCGCCATTCGACCCCGCTCAGCGCGGCGATCGGGAAGGCCTGGTCGCCGGCCTTCCACTTCTCCGACGAGGCGCCCGTCCAGAACCAGCGGAACGTGACCTGCCGCCCGTCGAAGGCGGCCCTGCCGTCGTACGCCTTGAAGTTCAGCGGGGTCTCGGGCGCGTCCACCAGATGGCGGTCGGCGGGTTCCGCGGCGTAGGGCACCAGAGCGGTGCGCAGTTCGTCCGCGTAGTACTCGGCGAGCGTCTCGCGTTCGGCGGGCAGGACCAGACGGTAGGGGTCGCAGGACTCCTTCAACTGGCCCGCCGCGGCATCCATCAGCGGATCGGCGCCCGGTCTCGGCACCGCGTGCAGCACCACGGTGCCGCGTTTGCCCTGGGTCAGTGAGACCGACTCCAACGCCTCGTGGGGGATGCGCCGTTCGCGCAGCGCCTGGAACAGCTTCGGCGCGCGGATCCCCCGTTCGAAGCGGATGAGCACGGAGTCGGACTCGAACTCCCAGGTGGCATGAATTCCGGCCAGCACATCACCCATGCGCCTCATCGTAGGCGGCGCGCGCCCGCGCGTCCCCCCTCGGAGGGAACCCCGCTGTCGCCCTCCGCGAAAGACGGGTGTCCGGGCGATCGCGCGGCCTCTACGCGCGTCCGAGCGTCGATGTGCCCGTCAAGCCGCCGTACGCGCGGAAATTCCGCTGCCGCAGTCGGTGTCGTAGGCGGCGCAGCCGACCGTCTGGTACGCGCCAACTCCGATGGCGGCGAAGTTGGCGAGGCTCTGCGTGCCGGGCTCGAAGTATCCGGTGTGGCCGATGGCTCCGGAGGCGGACAGGATCCGCGCGCCGAAGGCCGAGGAGACCGGGTCGGCGCCGTGGCCGAGCCCCGCCACGTCCAGGTACGGCACGTCCTGGATCCAGTCGTCCTTGTCGCGCATCGCCCACACCTGGGCCCCGGTGCCCAGCTGGGCGGCGTTGCGTACCCGCATGCCGGGGCTGCCGGCCACCGCGATGTCGCTCACGCGGGGCGGAAGCTCCCGCGAGGAGACCCCGCACACCACCGAGCCGTAGCTGTGGCAGAACAGCTCGACCGAGGACTTCCCGGGCAGTGCGCCCACCATCGCGGAGAGCCGCACGGCGCCCTCCTCGGCCAGTCGGCCGATGGCCGCGTCCACGCCGAGACCGGCCGGAGCGGTGTAGTCGGCCCAGGCGATCACGGCGGTCCGGGTCGTCGGCGCGGCGGCACGCTCGGCCGCGTACAGCGACTCCGCCATGCCGACCGGAGCGGTGTTGGCGCGGCTGCTCTTCTCGAAGGTCAGCACGTTGGTGTCGACACCGGGGACGATCACCGAGACCCGCTGGGCGCGGTCCAGGTCACCGAAGACCTCCGCGACCCGGCCGGTGTCGGCGGGGTCGAAGGCGAGGATCTGACGGCCGTCGTCCAGCAGCGAGTCGAACCGGTGCATGCGGCGGCTCGCGTCCTGGCGGCCGTCGGCGGTGAGCCGGGGATCGACCATGCGTTTCTTCTCGACCGCGCGGGCATCCGTGAGCGCGACCCGGTTGGCCCGGTAGCGCAGGGATACGGGAGCGCCGTTGAGGTTGCCGACGACCAGCGGGTAGTGGTCGGCGAGCCGGTCGCGCTCGGCGGCGGTCAGCGAGCCGAAGAACCGGGTGAGCTCGGTGGCCTTGGCGTCCGCCCTGGGCAGCTTGTGGCCGTCTATGGTGTCGCGGGCCCAGGTGGCGAGGGCCTTGGCACGGGGCTCGGAGTCGCCGGAGTGGCCGCGGATCGCCGTCCAGCCGGAGGTCGCGAGCATGACGAACACGACGGCGAGCGCGAGCAGCGCGCGCCAGGCGTTCAGTGTGGGGGAGGAGTCGAAGGAAGTCACTGCTGACCACAGTAGGAGACCCTGAAGGTCCACTGGGGTGACAGTGACTCAGATCACGTTTGAGCGGGGAGTGGTCTCACCAAGAGCGCGCGCGGGCGCACGCTGTGTGCGATCGGGGTGGCGAGTTCCGCACGTCCGGGAGACGTGCGTCATAGGGCCGAAGAGCGCTCCCGGCCGGGCCGGAAGCCCGCGGCCCGCGTCCGGGGGCCGCGGGCTCAGGCGGGTTCGCGCCAGTCGTCGGCCAGCGCCGGGCCGAGGTGGTCGAGGTAGCCGGCCGTCAGCTCCCGGATCGCCGTCACGCTCGGGTCCCCGCCCTGGCCCCAGAGGCCGCCCGCGACCCGCATCACCCCGGTGAAGGCGGCCACCGCCACCCGGGGCCGGGGGTCGGCGTCGATGTCGAGGCCCTCGCGCTCGGCGATGAGCCGCGCGACGTGCTCCTCCAGCTCCGCCGAGCGGCGCAGATGGATCGCGAGCAGCGCCGGCGTCGACTCGATCACCTGGTACGTCCGCATGTAGAGCGTGACCGGCACCACGGGCGAGAGCCGCTCCTCGATGCTGTCCCAGGCCGAGAGCGCCGCCCGGCGCATCGCGGTGAACGGGCCCTCGGCGGGCGGCCGTTCGCGGAGCGCGTCGACGAAGTGCCACTCCACGGTGTCCTGGGCCGCGAAGACCACGGCTTCCTTGTTGGCGAAGTAGCGGAAGAAGGTGCGCTGGGAGACGTCGACGGCGTCCGCGATCTCGTCGACCGTCGTCCGCTCGTACCCCTTGGTGGTGAAGAGCTCCAGGGCCACCCGCAGCAGGGCGTCACGGGTGCGCTGCTTCTTCAGCTCGCGCAGGCCGCCCGCGGACGCGCCCGCGGATGCGATCGGCCGCTGCTCCACCGTCACTTCAGGGTCCTCTTTCGGTCAATCTGGCGTGTTCAGTCTAGCTGTGAGCTACCTGACAGCTACCGACTTGTGAAATGATTGGTCAAGTGTCAGTGGCTGACACTACCCTCGATCGCATGACTAGTCAGACCACCGTCGAAAAGGCGCCACAGGACGAGATACCGGTGCCGGCCAAGGGGCTGCGCGGCCACCCCTGGCTGACGCTCTTCGCCGTGGCCATCGGCGTGATGATGGTCGCGCTCGACGGCACCATCGTGGCGATCGCGAACCCCGCGATCCAGCACAACCTCGGAGCCTCGCTCCAGGACGTGCAATGGATCACCAACGGCTACATGCTGGCCCTGGCCGTCTCCCTGATCACCGCGGGCAAGCTCGGGGACCGGTTCGGGCACCGCCAGACCTTCCTCATCGGTGTCGTCGGCTTCGGCGCCGCCTCCGGGGCCATCGGCCTCTCCCACAGCGTCACCTTCGTCATCGCCTTCCGTGTCCTCCAGGGCCTGTTCGGCGCGCTCCTGATGCCGGCCGCGCTCGGCCTGCTGCGGGCCACCTTCCCGGCCGAGAAGCTGAACATGGCGATCGGCATCTGGGGCATGGTCATCGGCGCCTCCACCGCGGGCGGCCCGATCCTCGGCGGTGTCCTCGTCGAGCACGTCAACTGGCAGTCGGTCTTCTTCATCAACGTGCCGGTCGGCCTGATCGCCCTGGCCCTCGGCCTGCTGATCCTGCGCGACCACCGCGCCGAGAACGCCCCGAAGTCCTTCGACGTCCTCGGCATCGTGCTGCTCTCGGGTGCCATGTTCTGCATGATCTACGCCCTGATCATGGGGTCGCAGTGGGGCTGGGGCAGCACCGGCATCCTGCTGCTCATCGCGGGCGCCGTGGTGGGCTTCGCGCTCTTCGCCTTCTGGGAGACCAAGGTCAAGGAGCCGCTGATCCCGCTCGGCCTGTTCCGGTCCGTGCCGCTGTCCGCGGGCACGATCCTGATGATCCTGATGGCGTTCGCCTTCATGGGCGGCCTCTTCTTCGTCACGTTCTACCTCCAGAACGTGCACGGCATGTCGGCCGTCGACAGCGGTCTCCACCTGCTGCCGCTCACCGGCATGATGATCGTCGCCTCGCCGATCGCGGGCGCCCTGATCACCAAGCTCGGCCCGCGCGTCCCGCTGGTCGGCGGCATGGTCTGCACCGCCGTCGCCATGTTCGGCATGTCCCGCCTCACCATCGGCACGGGCACCTTCACCATGTCGATCTGGTTCGCGCTGCTCGGCATGGGCCTGGCCCCGGTCATGGTCGGCGCCACCGAGGTCATCGTCGGCAACGCGCCCCTGGAGCTGTCGGGTGTCGCCGGCGGTCTCCAGCAGGCCGGCATGCAGGTCGGCGGCTCGCTCGGCACCGCGGTGCTCGGCGCCGTGATGTCCTCCGAGGTCACCTCCAGGCTCCCGGACAACTGGGCCGCCGCCAAGCTGCCGCCCATGACGCCCGGGCAGACCTCGGACCTGTCCAAGGCCGTCGAGGTGGGCCTGGGCCCGGTCCCGCCGAACACTCCGCCGGAGATCGCGGCCAGGATCGCGGGCGTCGCGCACGACACGTTCGTGTCGGGCATGAGCACGGCCTTCACCGTCGCCGGCGTCGTCGCGGTCCTGGCCGCCGCGGTCGCGATGTTCACCAAGCGCGGTGTCAACGCCGAGGCGGGCGCGGGCGTGGGTCACATCTGATCCCGTCGACTCCCGTACCCGAAAGCCCCGCCGGACACGATCCGGCGGGGCTTTCACCTATTCGGATGGTTGTGCGCGGCAGGCCCCGCGGCGCGGAACCGACCCCGTGCGCCAGCCGTTTTCCGATTCCAACTGATCGAATCGACACGGGGGTTGACCTCTCATGCGTACAACGACGACCACGCTCGCCCTGCTCGCCGCCACCGCCTTCCTGCTGCCCGGGGCCGCCCCGGCCGCCGCGGCCCCGCGCATCGGCGACTGCGCGCCGGGCGAGCTGTGCCTGTGGACGAAGGCCGCCTTCAAGGGGCCGCGGCAGGTGTACGACCTGACGCGCATCGACATCGAGAGCTGCACCCCGCTGCCCCCGGGCACCGACGTCCAGTCCCTCGCCAACCGCACGGGCCGGCCCGTCACCGCGTACCAGTCCGACGAGTGCCAGGAGACGGCCGAGTTCGACACATATCCGGGTGGCGGCACCTGGGTGCCCCAAGTTCCTTACCGGGTAAGGGCGTTCAAGGTGTGGGAGAGCTGAGCCGTGGTACCCGACTCTCAAGGAGGCCGAGTCGACCGACCTTCAGGGAGTGATGCCGGCGGGCTTCGGACACAGCACCTCTACGCGCAGGACCCCCCGGTCACGGAACCGCATGAGGCCCCGGACCGGGCCGGACCGCGCGACGCCGGCCATCGTCTGACTGGTCTGCGCGGTCGCGGGATTCTTCGTCCTCGGGATCGTGCTCGGTCCGGTGGCGATCGCCTGCGGCTGGCTGGCGATGGGACGCCGCTGGAACAGCGGCTCGGCGCCGGCCCTGGTAGCCGTGGTCCTCGGAGCCACCGACACGGTTCTGGCCGTCATAGCGCTGATGGCGGCGGCTTCCTCGGGCAACGGCATGTGCTGACCGTGCCGTGGAACGACCGAAGGGTGGCGGCCCCTCACGGGGGCCGCCACCCTTCACCCCTACAACCCGGCTCACCTACAAGGGACGCGGGGAACTGCGCGACCAGCCGCACTCAACCCGCAGCCGACAGCGGCCCCGCGGAAGCGGCGGGCGGGGACCCGGGGAGGAACCCCGCAGCACCCACCGCCCCGCCGCACTCCGCCCCGAAGCTACGCGTCGCCGCCCGCCGCCCCGGGGTCAGCCGCCGTCACATCCAGCAACCGGTACCGGTCGACCGCCTGCTTGAGCGCCGACCGGTCGACCTTCCCCTCCCGGGCCAGCTCCGTGAGGACACCCAGCACGATCGACTGCGCGTCGATGTGGAAGAAGCGCCGGGCCGCACCCCGCGTGTCCGCGAAGCCGAACCCGTCCGCGCCGAGCGACTGGTACGTGCCGGGCACCCAGCGCGCGATCTGGTCGGGAACGGCCCGCATCCAGTCCGACACGGCCACGAACGGGCCCTGCGCGCCCTGGAGCTTCCGCGTGACGTACGGGACGCGCTGCTCCTCCTCCGGGTGCAGGAGGTTGTGCTCCTCCACCTCGACGGCCTCGCGGCGCAGCTCGTTCCAGGAGGTCGCCGACCACACGTCGGCCCGTACGTCCCACTCCTCGGCGAGGATCCGCTGCGCCTCGATCGCCCACGGCACGGCCACGCCCGATGCCATGATCTGCGCCGGGATGGAGCCCGAAGTGCCCGCGCTGTAGCGGTGGATGCCCTTCAGGATGCCGTCCACGTCGACGTCCGCCGGCTCGGCCGGGTGCTGGATCGGCTCGTTGTAGACGGTGAGGTAGTAGAAGACGTCCTCGCTGTCCGGGCCGTACATCCGGCGCAGACCGTCCTTGACGATGTGCGCGATCTCGTAGCCGAACGCCGGGTCGTAGGCGACACAGGCCGGGTTGGTCGAGGCGAGCAACTGCGAGTGCCCGTCCGCGTGCTGGAGACCCTCGCCGGTCAGCGTCGTGCGTCCGGCGGTCGCGCCGAGGACGAATCCGCGCGCCAGCTGGTCGGCCATCTGCCAGAACTGGTCGCCGGTGCGCTGGAAACCGAACATCGAGTAGAAGACGTACACCGGGATGAGCGGCTCGCCGTGCGTGGCGTACGCCGAACCCGCCGCGATCAGGGAAGCGGTGCAGCCGGCCTCGGAGATGCCGTCGTGCAGCATCTGCCCGGTCGGCGACTCCTTGTAGGCGAGCAGCAGTTCGCGGTCGACCGCCTCGTACTGCTGGCCCAGCGGGTTGTAGATCTTGGCGCTCGGGAAGAACGCGTCCATGCCGAAGGTGCGGTACTCGTCGGGGGCGATCAGCACGAAGCGCTTGCCGATCTCCTTGTCCCGCATCAGGTCCTTCAGGATGCGGACGAACGCCATCGTGGTGGCGATCGACTGGTGCCCCGAGCCCTTCTTGGCCACCGCGTACGTCTTGTCCTCGGGCAGCGCCAGCGGCTTCGAACGCACCACACGGGTCGGCACGTAGCCGCCGAGCCCGCGCCTGCGGTCGTGCATGTACTGGATCTCCTCGGACTCGCGTCCGGGGTGGTAGTACGGCGGCGCGCCGGACTCCAGCTCCTGGTCCGTGATCGGGATGTGCAGCCGGTCCCGGAAGCCCTTGAGGTCGTCGACCGTCAGCTTCTTCATCTGGTGGGTCGCGTTGCGGCCCTCGAAGTTCGGGCCGAGCGTCCAGCCCTTGACGGTGTGCGCCAGGATCACGGTCGGCTGGCCCTTGTGCGCCTTGGCCGCCGCGAACGCCGCGAAGATCTTCTTGTGGTCGTGGCCGCCGCGCCCGAGGTGCAGGATCTGCTGGTCGGTCATCCCCTCGACCATGGCGCGCAGCCGCTGGTCGTCACCGAAGAAGTGGTCCCGGATGTACCCGCCGGTCTCGGTGGCGTACGTCTGGAACTGGCCGTCCGGCGTGGTGTTCATCCGGTTGACCAGGATGCCGTCCCGGTCCTGGGCCAGCAGCGGGTCCCAACTGCGGTCCCAGATCAGCTTGATGACGTTCCATCCGGCGCCGCGGAACTGCGACTCCAGCTCCTGGATGATCTTGCCGTTGCCGCGTACCGGGCCGTCGAGGCGCTGGAGGTTGCAGTTGACCACGAAGGTCAGGTTGTCCAGGTTCTCGCGGGCCGCGATGGACAGCTGGCCGAGCGACTCGGGCTCGTCCATCTCGCCGTCGCCGAGGAACGCCCACACGTGCGACTTGGAGGTGTCGGCGATGTCACGCGCCTGCATGTAGCGGTTCATCCGCGCCTGGTAGATCGCGCCGAGCGGGCCGAGGCCCATCGAGACGGTCGGGAACTCCCAGAAGTCCGGCATCAGACGCGGGTGCGGGTAGGACGAAAGTCCGTACGGGGCCTTCGACTTCTCCTGGCGGAACGCGTCGAGCTGCTGCTCGCTGAGCCGGTCGAGCAGGAAGGCGCGCGCGTAGATGCCGGGCGAGGCATGGCCCTGGAAGAAGATCTGGTCGCCGCCGTCGCCCTCGTCCTTGCCCCGGAAGAAGTGGTTGAAGCCCACGTCGTACAGGGAGGCGGAGGAGGCGAACGTGGCGATGTGGCCGCCGACGCCGATGCCCGGGCGCTGCGCACGCGACACCATCACGGCCGCGTTCCAGCGGGTCGCGTTGAGGATCTTGCGCTCGATCTCCTCGTTGCCCGGGAAGAACGGCTCGTCCTTGGTGGCGATCGTGTTGACGTAGTCCGAGCTGCGCATCTCGGGCACGGCCACGCGCTTCTCGCGGGCCCGCTCGATCAGCCGGAGCATCAGATAACGGGCTCGTTCCCGGCCGCGCTCGTCGACGGCGGCGTCCAGGGAGTCGAGCCACTCCTGGGTCTCTTCGGGATCGAAGTCCGGGACCTGGCTCGGCAGGCCGCCAATGATGATCGGGTTGCGATCGGATCCGGAAGCCACGCTGTTCCTTCACTGTCGGGGGGATGCGGAAGACAGCCAATTCTGCGCCGCATCCCATCGTGTACCGCTGGGGCGCAAACGTCATCTCTACTGAGAGGTAACTGAGAGGTAACCGTCACCGGAGCAGGAAGTAGGCTCAGGGCCTGGACGGGTCGGGCCAAATCGCAACCTTACGCTCAACCCGGCCACCAGTTCCCGAAGGGTGTTCGGCCCCGATTGGAGTACCCGAAGGAACACAACGGTGCAAACAGTCACCAATCGTGTGGGATGAATCACCGGCGGGGATGCGGATGTCCCTGAACACGGCCACACTGGCCCCCAAAGGGCGGGTTCGGGTGCCGGGTACTTGCGAGATTCGTCCCGCCCGTGTGGACTACGCCCAATGCCACGCGCCTGCGCGCGGCTGCAGAACTTACCGAATCAAGATCAGGAGGCAAGCCGTGAGCGCGACCGCGGACCACGCGGAGGAGCGGACCAACCCGGCCATGAGGCTGGGGTTCGAGCCCGGACAGGTGGTCCAGGAGATCGGTTACGACGAAGACGTCGACCAGGATCTCCGCGAGGGCATCGAGTCCCTGATTGGCCAGGAACTCGTCGATGAGGACTACGACGACGTCGCCGACGTCGTACTGCTGTGGTTCCGCGACGAGGACGGCGACCTTACGGACGCCCTGGTGGACGCCATCGGTCTCCTTGAGGACGGTGGCGCGGTCCTGCTGCTGACCCCGAAGACGGGCCGCGACGGATACGTCGAGCCCAGTGACGTCAACGATGCCGCGCAGACCGCCGGCCTGTCGGCGGCCAAGAGCGTCAGCGTGGGCAAGGACTGGTCGGGCACCCGCCTGAAGTCCCCCAAGCGCTGATCCCTCCTCACGCCCCACAGGGCCCCCTCAGGCACAGCCTGAGGGGGCCCTGTGCATAGGGGGGTGCGTAGGGTGGGTGTCACCAGATCGGCCCATCGAAGGGAAGGCGTTTCCATGGCTATCGAGGTCGGCACCAAGGCCCCGGAGTTCGAGCTCAAGGACAACCACGGCCGGACCGTGAAGCTCAGCGACTTCCGCGGCGAGAAGAACGTGGTGCTGCTCTTCTACCCGTTCGCCTTCACCGGCGTGTGCACGGGCGAGCTGTGCGAACTGCGCGACAACCTGCCGAAGTTCGTCAACGACGACACCCAGCTGCTCGCCGTCTCCAACGACTCCATCCACACCCTGCGCGTCTTCGCCGAGCAGGAGGGCCTGGAGTACCCGCTGGTCTCCGACTTCTGGCCGCACGGCGAGGTCAGCCGTGCCTACGGTGTCTTCGACGAGGACAAGGGCTGCGCGGTGCGCGGCACCTTCATCATCGACAAGGAGGGCGTGGTCCGCTGGACCGTCGTGAACGGCCTTCCGGACGCGCGCGACCTGAACGAGTACCTCAAGGCGCTCGACACCATCTGAGCAGCTCGACCCGGGTGCACCACCGGCCGGTGACCGGCCGGCACCGCGTGATCATTCGGCCGAATCGTCTGTTTGACCCGGGAACCGGTTACTAGGATCCATTCGTTGATCCGATGCCAACGCACGACGGGGACGCTGACCAAGCCGGCCCCCTCACACCATTGGGAGGACTCGTGGGAGTCAGCCTCAGCAAGGGCGGCAACGTCTCGCTGACCAAGGCCGCCCCCAACCTGACCGCGGTCATCGTCGGTCTGGGCTGGGACGCACGCACCACCACCGGGGGTGACTTCGACCTGGACGCCAGCGCCCTGCTGACCAACGACCAGGGCAAGGTCACCAACGACTCGAACTTCGTGTTCTTCAACAACCTCAAGAGCCCCGACGGCTCCGTCGAGCACCAGGGGGACAACCTCACCGGTGAGGGCGAGGGCGACGACGAGGTCATCAAGGTGAACCTGGCCGCGGTTCCGGCCGACGTCGCCAAGGTCGTCTTCCCGGTCTCGATCTACGAGGCCGAGAGCCGCCAGCAGTCCTTCGGCCAGGTCCGCAACGCCTACATCCGCGTGGTGAACCAGGCGGACAACAGCGAGCTGGCCCGCTACGACCTGAGCGAGGACGCCTCGACGGAGACCGCGATGGTCTTCGGCGAGCTGTACCGCAACGGCGCGGAGTGGAAGTTCCGTGCCATTGGCCAGGGCTACGCCTCGGGCCTGCGCGGCATCGCGCAGGACTTCGGCGTCAACGTCTGAGCCGACCCGCTCCTCCGTCCGGCGCCGCACCCCTGTGGTGCGGCGCCGGACGCGCTCACTACCTGTTCCACTTCTCGGGGAGGACACGATCATGGGCGTCACGCTCGCCAAGGGAGGCAATGTCTCCCTCTCCAAGGCCGCACCGAACCTCACCCAGGTGCTCGTCGGTCTCGGCTGGGACGCGCGCTCCACCACCGGAGCCGACTTCGACCTCGACGCCAGCGCCCTGCTGTGCGCGAACGGGCGGGTGCTCGGCGACGAGTACTTCGTCTTCTACAACAACCTCAAGAGTCCCGAGGGCTCGGTCGAGCACACCGGCGACAACCTGACCGGCGAGGGCGAGGGCGACGACGAGTCGCTCATCGTCGACCTGACGAAGGTGCCCGCCGCCTGCGACAAGATCGTCTTCCCGGTCTCGATCCACGACGCGGACAACCGCGGCCAGACCTTCGGACAGGTCGCCAACGCCTTCATCCGCGTCGTCAACCAGGCCGACGGCCAGGAGCTCGCGCGCTACGACCTGAGCGAGGACGCCTCGACCGAGACGGCGATGATCTTCGGCGAGCTGTACCGGTACGGCGGCGAGTGGAAGTTCCGTGCGGTTGGCCAGGGGTACGCGTCGGGTCTGCGGGGCATCGCTCTAGACTTCGGGGTCAACGTCTCCTAAAGAGATCGCCCGGTTGCGTTCAAATCGAGTGCAGGCCGGGGCGTTCCCTTCCGGGGGTCCGGGGGACCTCCCCCGGGAGACAGCAGCGTCAAGCCGTGCGCGGTGCGGGGGGACCTCCGCTCTACGTGGGGTCGGCCCGCTCTACACGATGGGGAAGTCAGTGCTTCTGAAAACCTTCGGCTGGTCATTCGTGATCACCGCGATCGGCCTGGCCCTGGCCGTCCTTTATGACGGGTGGACGGCCCTCGGGGTCGTCGCCATCCTGGCCGTGCTCGAAATCTCGCTGTCCTTCGACAACGCGGTGGTCAACGCCGGAATCCTGAAGAAGATGAATGCCTTCTGGCAGAAGATCTTCCTCACCATCGGCGTCCTCATCGCCGTCTTCGGCATGCGACTGCTCTTCCCCGTCGTCATCGTCGCGATCAGCGCCAAGGTCGGCCCGATCGACGCGGTCGACCTGGCACTGAACGACGCCGACCGCTACCAGCAGCTGGTGACCGACGCGCACCCGTCGATCGCCGCCTTCGGTGGCATGTTCCTGTTGATGATCTTCCTCGACTTCATCTTCGAGGACCGGGACATCAAGTGGCTGGCCTGGCTGGAGCGCCCGCTGGCCAAGCTCGGCAAGATCGACATGCTGTCCGTCTGCATCGCGATGATCGTCCTGCTCGTCGCCTCGATGACCTTCGCCACCCACGCCCACCAGCACGGCGGAGCCCACGTCGACAAGGCGCAGACGGTGCTGATCTCCGGCATCGCCGGCCTCATCACGTACCTGGTCGTCGGCGGCCTCTCCGGCTACTTCGAGAACCGTCTGGAAGAGGACGAGGAGCGCGAGCACGAGGCCGAGGAGGAGGCCAGGCGCACCGGCAGCAAGGTTTCCGCGGTGGCCATGGCCGGCAAGGCCGCGTTCTTCATGTTCCTCTACCTGGAGGTCCTGGACGCGTCGTTCTCCTTCGACGGCGTCATCGGCGCCTTCGCCATCACCAACGACATCGTCCTGATGGCGCTCGGCCTCGGCATCGGCGCGATGTACGTACGGTCGCTCACCGTCTACCTGGTCCGCCAGGGAACCCTGGACGACTACGTCTACCTGGAGCACGGGGCGCACTACGCGATCGGTGCGCTGGCCGTGATTCTGCTCGTCACCATCCAGTACGAGATCAACGAGGTCATCACCGGCCTGGTCGGCGTCGTCCTCATCGCCTGGTCCTTCCTCTCCTCCGTGCGCCGCAACCGGCGCCTGGCGGCAGCCGGCGGTGACGGCGCGGGCGAACCGGCGGAAGTCGGCTCCGGGGTGTGACCCCGGTGCTTCCGGAGCGCACGCCCTGGCGCGTGTGATCCGGTCCGGATTGAGGAACGCTCTCTGCGGGGCGGTCACGAGGCTCGAACCTCGCCGGCCGCCCCGCAGTGCGGTGTGCGGGGACGGTTCACGGACCTATGGGGTGGGGGCAATGGCGTTCTGGGACGGCCTGTGGCGAGGCAGGGCCTCACAGTTCGACTCGGGCAGCGCGGCGACCAACACGATCGAGCTGACCCGACGGCACAACACGGTCTCCCTCGGCAAGCAGGGAGCCAACACCGGCAGTCTGCGGGTCAACCTGTCCTGGCGGATGCGGACCTCCGACTTCGGCGGAAAGCCGGAGCAGGGCGGGCGGCTGCTGCGCCACCCGCTCCAGTTCTTCAAGCCGGAGATGGTCCAGGGCCACACCCAGTCCATGGTCAACGTCGACCTGGACCTCGGCTGTCTGTACGAGCTCCAGGACGGCACCAAGGGCGTGGTCCAGCCGCTCGGCAACTTCTTCGGCGCCACCAACAAGGCGCCCTACGTGGAGTGCAGCGGGGACGACCGGTTCGGCTCGGCCTCGGGCGAGACGATCTTCGTCAACCTTGACCATCGCGACGAGATAAAGCGGCTGCTCGTCTTCGTCTACATCTACGACCAGACCCCGGCCTTCGACCGCACCCACGCCAAGGTGACGCTCTACCCGAGCAACGGCCCGCGCATCGAGATCGAGCTGGACGAGCGCGCCCCCGAGGCCCGCTCCTGCGCGGTGGTCTCCATCGAGAACGTCAAGGGCGACATGGTGGTGCGGCGCGAGGTGAAGTTCGTCTACGGCTTCCAGGCCGAGCTGGACCGGCTGTACGGCTGGGGGCTCCAATGGGGCCGCGGCTACAAGACCAAGGCCTGAGCGGGGGCGGCCGGCGTCGCCGCCGGGCCTACTGGCGGACGAACTGCGGCCCCATCGGCGGCAGGACGAACGCCGGGTCCGGCGCGGGCACCGGTGCCGGCTGGGGATAGCCGTACGCGGGCTGCGGCGAGGCCGGCTGCGGATAGCCGTAGGACGGCTGTACGGCCGGCGGGTGCGCCGGTGGAGCGGGATGCGGGTAGCCGTACGCGGGCTGGGCCATGTCTCGCGGCAGCGGCTGGGGCACGGACGAGGCGCCGGGCGTGCTCGGCGCGCTGTCCTCGTCGCCGTCGTCCACCGAGATGCCGTACTCGGTGGCGAGGCCCACCAGGCCGGTCGGGTAGCCCTGGCCCACCGCGCGGAACTTCCAGCCGTCGCCGCGGCGGTACAGCTCGCCGCAGATGATCGCCGTCTCCTCGCCGGTCTCCGGCTTCACATCGAAGAGGGCGACCGGCTCGCCCCCCGACACCGCCGCGTCGAACAGCAGGATCCGCAGGTCGCGTACGGCACGGAAGGTGGCGCCGTCGGACGAGGCGGTGATCAGGACCCGGTCGACGGAGCGGTCGAGCGCGGCCAGATCGGCCTCGACGGTGTCGGTGAGCCCCTCCGCGACACGCTTCTTGGGCAGCCGGCGCACCAGGCCCGAGGGGTGGCGCGGCTGGTTGTAGAAGACGAAGTCCTCGTCCGAACGCACCCGGCCGTCGGCACCGAGCAGCAGCGCCGAGGCGTCCACGTCCGGGACGTCGGCGCCCGGCGACCAGCGGAGCACCGCCCGTACGGCCGGGGCCTCCAGCGGGACGTTCGATCCCTTCAGCATCGCGTGCGTCATGCCCGTCATCCTGCCTTCCCGCGGGCCCCCCGGACAACGCGGGGCCCGGCCGGATACGGTCCGCGGCGTGGGCGCGGAGCCCGTACGGGGCGGTTGATGCAGACGAGTTACCTGAATTTCACGCACTTGGGGAACTCTTGACACGTGTTCCTACGTACTATTACCGGCCACCCAAAATCTCGGCCGTCCAGGCAGTACGGGGGATGTATATGCGGCATTTCGGGCACCTCCCGCCGGCTGAGCGGAAGCGCCTCTTTCATCAGGAGCCGTGCGAGTTCACCGCGGGCTCCCCGGCGCGCGTGCTGTCGGCCGCCCTCGGCGCCACCCTCTACAGCCCGGCGACGCGCCCCGCGCTCGCCGACGACGTCCTGAAGCAGGCCCGTCGCGGTGTCGTGTCCATGGTGCTCTGCCTGGAGGACTCGATCGACGACGCCGAGGTGGTGGCCGCCGAGGCCAACCTGGTGCGCCAGTTCGCCGACCTCGACGCCCGCGGCGAAGAGGTCCCGCTCCTGTTCATACGGGTCCGCGCCCCCCTCCAGATACCCGACCTGGTGCACCGCCTCGGCGCCTCGGCCCGGCTGCTGTGCGGCTTCGTGCTGCCGAAGTTCACCGAGGACCGCGGCATCGGCTTCCTGGAGGCGCTCACCGCCGCGGAGTCCGCGAGCGGCCGCCGGCTCTTCGCGATGCCCGTCCTGGAATCGCCCGAGCTGCTCCACCTGGAGACCCGGGCCGAGACCCTGGCCGGAATCGCTCGCACGGTGGAGAAGTACCGCGAGCGCATCCTGGCCCTGCGCCTCGGCGTCACCGACTTCTGCTCCGGCTACGGACTGCGCCGCTCGCCCGACATGACCGCCTACGACGTCCAGATCGTGGCCGGCGTCATCGCGGACGTGGTGAACGTCCTCGGCCGGGCCGACGGCAGCGGCTTCACCATCACGGGCCCCGTGTGGGAGTACTTCCGGCTCCAGGAGCGGATGTTCAAGCCCCAGCTGCGCCGCAGCCCCTTCCTGGAGGGCCGCGCCGAGGAGCTGCGCACCGCTTTGATCGAGCACGACCTGGACGGCCTGCTCCGTGAGATCGAGCTCGACCGCGCCAACGGCCTCCTCGGCAAGACCTGCATCCATCCCTCGCACGTGATGCCCGTGCACGCCCTGTCGGTGGTCAGCCACGAGGAGTTCACCGACGCCCGGGACATCCTGCGGCCCGAACGGGGCGGCGGCGGTGTGCTGCGCTCGGCGTACACCAACAAGATGAACGAGGTGAAGCCGCACCGGGCCTGGGCCGAGCGGACGCTGCTGCGGGCCGAGGTGTTCGGCGTCGCCGCCGCGGACGTCGGCTTCGTCGACCTCCTGACGGCCGGTCTGGCCCTTTGACGAACGGCCGGACCCACAGGCGGACGGGCCGCCTGACGTACCAACAGGACGTACCAACAGAAGGACGCAGCAACGTGGTTGAGTGGTCGGGAACGTGGGTCGCCGAGCGGCTCGGGGTCGAGCTCGTCGGGGACGAGCGGCTGAGCGCCCTGCTCGGCCTGGCCCTGCGCCGCAACCCGAAACGCGCCCATCTGCTGGTCTCCAACGTCCTGGGCAAGCACGTGCCGCAGGCGCCCTCCGTGGTGTGGGGCGCCGGGCGCGAACTGGGCGTACGCGTAAGGCGGTTGCTCGGCGACGAGGCGGCCGCTCGGGCCGTGGTCCTCGGATACGCCGAGACCGCGACCGGGCTCGGCCACTCCGTCGCCGACGGCCTGGCCCTGGCCCCGTATCTGCACTCCACCCGTCGCCCGGTCCCGGGCGTGGCCGCGGCCGGCGGCTTCGAGGAGGCCCACTCCCACGCCACCTCCCACCTCCTGCTCCCCGAAGATCCCCGACTCCTCGCGGGAAACGGTCCGTTGGTGCTCGTCGACGACGAGTTCTCCACCGGCAACACGGTCCTCAACACCATCCGTGACCTGCACGCGCGCCATCCCCGCGACCACTATGTGATCGTCGCCCTCGTCGACATGCGCTCCCCGGAGGACCGCGACCGACTCACCGCCTTCGCGACGGAGACCGGCGCCCGCGTCGACCTGGTCGCCTCGGCGTCGGGCACGGTACGGCTGCCGGAGGGGGTCCTTGAGAAGGGGCGCGCGCTGGTGGAGGAGTACGAGGCGGCGGCTGCCCCGGGCCCGCTGTCGCCGGGAGGCGCTCAGGGCGGGGTGTGCGGGGAGACGGCGGGCCAAGGGCGTCTGCTGGGCGAGAGCAGCGCTCAGCCCTTGAGCCGGGCGCACCGCGCCGACCTGTGCTGGCCCTCCGGCCTTCCCGACGGCGGGCGGCACGGCTTCACCCCGGTCCACCGGGCCGTCCTGGAGGCGGCGCTGCCGGACCTGGCGGGCAGGCTGGCCGAGGCCCTCGCGGCCGGTGGCGAGACCCCGCGCCGCGTCCTCGTCCTCGGCTTCGAGGAGCTGATGTACGCGCCGCTGCGGCTGGCCGTCGCCCTCGAAGAGCGCGGCGGCGCCGAGGTGCGCTACTCCACCACCACCCGCTCGCCCGTGCTCGCCCTCGACGACCCCGGGTACGCCATCCGTACCAGGCTCGTCTTCCCCGCCCACGACGACCCGGCCGACGGCCCCGGTGAGCGGTACGCGTACAACGTCGCGGGCGGCGGCTTCGACGCGGTCGTGGCCGTCGTCGACTCGGCCGCCGACACCGCCCAACTGCACGCACCCGGCGGCCTGTTGGCCCAGCTCGGCGCCCATGTCCCGCACGTCGTGCTCGCCGTGCTGCCCTCGTACGTACCCGAAGGTGCCCCCATGCCCGAGCCGCTGCGCGGTCCCGCCTTCTCCTCCTACGCCCCCGACGAGGTGGGGTGGCTGCTCAAGGACCTGTCCGGGGTCGAGCTCGAAGCGCCCACCGAGGAGCGCGAGGAGGCCATCCAGAGCGGCGGCGCGCACTACGCGGAGTCGCTGCCGGTCGAGTACCAGCCGAGCCCCCAGTACCAGGAGCTGTTCCGCGCCGCGCTCGACGCCTCGGCCGACCGGATCGCGCGGGCCGTCGGCGTGGTCACCGAGACGGTCCTGGCCGAGCGCTCACCCCGCCCGGTGCTCGTCTCGCTGGCCCGCGCGGGCACGCCCGTCGGGGTTCTGATGCGGCGCTGGGCCCAGTACCGGCACGGCCTGGACCTGCCGCACTACGCGGTGTCCATCGTGCGCGGCCGGGGCATCGACCCCAACGCGCTGCGCTGGCTCGCCGCCCACCACGACCCCGCCGACGTCGTGTTCGTCGACGGCTGGACGGGCAAGGGCGCCATCACCCGCGAACTGGCCGCGGCCATCGGGGAGTTCCCCGAGTTCGCGGGGTTCGACCCGGAGATCGCCGTGCTCGCCGACCCCGGCTCCTGTGTCCGCACCTACGGCACCCGCGAGGACTTCCTGATCCCGTCGGCCTGCCTCAACTCGACGGTCTCCGGGCTGATTTCGCGTACCGTGCTGCGCCAGGACCTGATCGGTCCGGGCGACTTCCACGGCGCCAAGTTCTACCGCGAGCTGGCCGGCGCCGATGTGTCGGGCGCCTTCCTCGACACCGTCGCCGCGCGCTTCGAGACGGTCGCCGACGCGGTGGACCGCGAGGCCAAGGCGCTGCGGGACACGGACCGCACCCCGGGCTGGGAGGGCTGGGCGGCCGTCGAGCGGATCAGCGAGGAGTACGGCATCCACGACGTCAACCTGGTCAAGCCCGGCGTCGGCGAGACCACCCGGGTGCTGCTGCGCCGGGTCCCCTGGAAGATCCTCGCCGGGCGCGGCGCCGGGGCCGACCTCGACCACGTCCGGCTGCTCGCCGAGCAGCGCGGGGTGCCCGTCGAGGAGGTGGACGGCCTGCCGTACAGCTGTGTCGGCCTGATCCACCCCCAGTACACCCGGGGCGCCACCGGCGCCGACGGCAAGGCGGTGGCCGCCAAGTGAGCACCCCGCCCGTCCCGGTCGCAGGCGGCCTCGACCACACCCCGCCCGTCCTGGTCGCCAGCGACCTCGACCGCACCCTGATCTACTCGGCCGCGGCCCTCGCCCTCACCATGCCCGACCACCGGGCGCCGCGGCTCCTGTGCGTCGAGGTGCACGAACACAAGCCCCTCTCGTACGTCACCGAACACGCGGCCCGGCTGCTCGCCGAGCTGAAGTCCGCGACCGTGTTCGTGCCCACCACGACGCGTACGCGCAAGCAGTACCAGCGCATCCAACTCCCGGGCGCACCCTCGCGGTTCGCGATCTGCGCCAACGGCGGGCATCTGCTCGTGGACGGCGTGTCCGACCCGGACTGGGCGCGTTCGGTGGCCGACCGGATCGCCGCCGAGTGCGTCTCCCTCGACGAGGTACGGGCCCATCTGCGGGCCGTCGCCGACCCGGCCTGGCTGCGCAAGGAACGGATCGCCGAGGACCTCTTCGCCTATCTGGTGGTCGAGCGGGAGCTGCTGCCCGAGGGATGGGTCAAGGAGCTCGCGCTGTGGGCCGAACCGCGCGGCTGGACCGTCTCGCTCCAGGGCCGCAAGATCTACGCCGTACCGAAGCCGCTCACCAAGAGCGCGGCGGTCCGCGAGGTCGCCCGCCGCACCGGGGCCGAACTCACCCTGGCCGCCGGGGACTCGCTGCTCGACGCCGACCTCCTGCTCGCCGCCGACCAGGGCTGGCGCCCGGGCCACGGCGAGCTCGCCGAGGCCGGCTGGCAGGCCCCGGGCACCGAGGCGCTGGCCGAGCGCGGGGTCCTCGCGGGTGAGGAGATCCTGCGGCGCTTCCTGGCCCGCGCGGCGTCCTGAAGGGCCTGCCGCAGCGTTGCGGTATTGGATACGGTCGCCGCATGACCAAGGGAAACAGCACCACCATCACCGATGAGCTGTACGCCTACATGCTGGCCCACAATCCACCGCTCGACGCGGTCCAGCGGGATCTGGTGGAGACGACGTACGCCCGGCTCCCGGAGCAGGCGGGCATGCAGTCGGCCGAGGAGCAGGCGCCGCTCCTCGCCTTCCTGGTACGGCTGGTGAACGCCCGTCATGTCGTCGAGGTCGGCACCTTCACCGGTTTCTCGGCCCTGGCCATGGCGCAGGCGCTGCCGGCCGACGGGAAGCTGATCGCCTGCGACGTCTCCGAGGAGTGGACGGCGTACGGCAAGGAGGCGTGGGCCAAGGCGGGTGTCGCGGACCGCATCGAGCTGCGGATCGCGCCGGCGCTCGACACGCTGCGGGCGATGCCGGCCGAGCCGCACATCGACTTCGCGTATCTCGACGCGGACAAGGGCAACTACATCGCGTACTGGGAGGAGTTGGTGCCCCGGCTGCGGCCCGGGGGGCTCATCGCCACGGACAACGTGCTGTTTCACGGGCGTGTTCTGGACCCCGGGGCGACGGGGGCGCCGGCGGCGATCCGGGCGTTCAACGACCATGTCGTCGCGGACGAGCGGATGGACAGCGTGCTGCTGACCGTGGCGGACGGCCTGACGCTGTCCCGGCGCCGGTAGCCCCCCGCCGGAGGGCGGGTGTCCGGGGGAGCCGGGGTGTTCGCGCGGTTCCCCGCGCTCCTGGCAGGTGGGCCCGGGTGCACGCGCGCGCAGGGCGGGGCCCGCCGTACTGGAGCCCCGGGGTCCCTCGGGGCTAGCCGCAGCAGCCGCCTCCGCAGCAGCCGCCTCCGCCGCCGGAGGGAGCCGCCGGGCCCTGCTTGGCGGAGCCGCCCACGGCCACGGCGGAAAGCAGCTTCACCGTGTCGTCGTGGCCCACCGGGCACATCGCGGGGGCTGCGGACTCGGCCATCGGGCGGCTGAGTTCGAACGTGTCGCCGCAGGAGCGGCAGCGGTATTCGTAGCGAGGCATGGGGCAAGACTAGGTCCTGTCCGGCGGATGTGGTCGCCGTCCCGGGCGCTCGCCCCGGACGGCATCCGCGGGGCAGGGCCCAAGGCAGACCTGGGGCCGGGGGTCCGTCCACCTCCGGCCCCAGGGGCGGGCCTCCGGGGCGGGCCACCGCCGCAGCCCGGCCCGGAGGGGTTCGAGGGGTGCGTCTCAGCCCGTCGGCAGGGCGAGTTCGGCACGGGTCGGTGTGCCCTCCCAGTCACCCGGCGAGGCGGCGGCGAAGGCCTCCGCCGCCATCGCGCGTTCCAGGCGGGCGGCCGTCGGGACGCCGTCGAGCAGCCCCGAGAGGTAGCCCGCCACGAAGGCGTCGCCGGCCCAGGCCGCGCCCGGGGCCCGTGGCGCGCGGGCGGGGCGGTGGAGCAGCCGGCCCTGCGCCGCGTACACGGTCGCCCCGGCCGCGCCCCGCCGCACCACCACCTCGCCGACGCCCAGCGCGAGCAGTTCCCTGGCCCGCCGCCCGGTGCCGTCCGGGGTGCCTTCCGGCCCTTCCGGCCCTTCCGGCCCTTCCGGCCCTTCCGGCCCTTCCGGCCCTTCCGGCCCTTCCGGCCCTTCCGGCCCTTCCGGTCCTTCCAGTCCTTCCGGTCCTTCGGGCAGGCAGAGCGCCAGCTCGTCCTCGGTGGCGACGAGGACGTCGGCCCTGGGTGCCCACTACCGCAGCACCTCGGCCGCGTCCCGCGAACTCCACAGCTCCGGGCGGTGGTTGACGTCCAGGCAGACCATCGCCGAGTGTTCGGCGGCGAGTTGGAGCGCCAGACAGGCCGCCGACTGGGCGGATCGGCCGAGCGCCGGGGTGATGCCGGTGAGATGCAGCAGGGTGGGCGGGGCGGCTGCGAAGGCCTCGGCGATGGCGCAGGCGCGGATGCGGGACGCGGCCGACCCCGTTCGGTAGGGGTGCGCCCGCGTGGGGCCGGGCGGCCGGGGCTCCAGGAGGACCAGGCCGGTGGGCGCCCCCTCGTCGCGCGAGGCCGCCGACACGTCGACGCCTTCGGCCCGCAGCGTGCGCAGCACGAGTTCGCCCGCCTCGTCGGCGCCGACCGCGCCCGCCCAGCGCACCTGGTGCCCGAGCCGGGCGAGGCCCGTGGCCACATTGGACTCGGCGCCGGTGACCGTGACGTCCATGGCGCCGCCCAGCCCGAGCGGCCCGCTGCCGCGCAGCGCCAGCACCGTCTCCCCGAAGGTGAACACGCTCACGCGCCGGCCCCCTGGCCGTCCGCGGGAAGGCCGAGCAGTTCGAGCACGGCCATGTAGGCGCCGTCCCCGTCGCTCTCCCGTACGGACCGGACGACCTCGGCGTGCGCCGGGACCGGGCCGCCCCGGCCGTCCGAGCGGCCGTGGCCGCCCCGCGCCACCAGCGCGGGCACGATCACCCGGCGCAACTGGGCGAAGAAGCGGTTGTGCGAGGCGGTGAGCAGGGCGCTGTGGAACGAGGTGTCCGCCCGCACCGCGAGCACGGGGTCGCTCCCCGCGGCCCGCATGGCGGCGAGCGAGCCGTCCAGGGCGGCCAGGTCCTCGTCCGTGCGCCGCTCGGCGGCCAGCGAGGCGGCGGCCGGCTCGATCGCGCGGCGCAGCTCCAGGACGTCGGCGAAGAAGTCCGGCGGCGCCCCGGCCGCCAGCTTCCAGCGCAGCACGTCGCTGTCGAGCAGGTTCCAGTCCGCGCGCGGCCGGACGAAGGTGCCGCGCTTCTGCCGGGCGTCGAGCAGCCCCTTCGCGGTGAGCACCTTGACGGCCTCGCGCAGCACGGTCTGGCTGACGCCCAACTCGGCCATCAGCGTGGGCAGTTCGAGGATGTCGCCCTCGTCGTACGTCCCGTCGAAGATCCGCAGGGCCAGGCCCTCGACGGCGGTCCGGTGGACCCCGCGCCCGACGTAGGCGGCCTCGCTCACGTGGTGGCTCCTCTTCGCTCGCCCGGACCGGCAAGGGTCAAAGCTTCCTCTTGGTGAGGTAAAGAGTTGCACAAGTACTGGTTAATTAGCAATTAATGTGCGGGCTTTGCGACACGGCAGTGCCCGGGACTTCGGGCGTCCCGGGCCGGGCCGTGCTCACGTGCTGGAGGCGGGTCGGTCAGCTCTGCTCGTCGGCCTGCTCGTGGCGAGCGCGCCAGTACGGGTTGTCGTGCGGCAGGAAGCCGGTGACGCGGCCGTACATCCCGAAGACCATCAGGAGCAGCCCGACCACGAAGCTGAACAGCACGTTCTGCATCCGGAACGCCAGGATGTTGTGCGAGGTGTCGAGCAGCGCGAGGTTCACGAACCCGCTGATCAGGAACAGCACGCCGAGGGCGATGTTGAGCGTGGAGGCGAAGTTGCCGCCGCGGAAGGCCCCGTACAGGAGCAGCAGGCCGACGACGATGGAGATGACGCTCAGCGCGCCATTGGTGTTGAGCCCGGCGACGGTGTCACCGCCGGTGTCGAAGAAGCCGATCCGGTGGATCAGGCCGAGGATGCCGAAGACCAGCAGGACGACCCCCATGGCTCCGGCGCCGTAGCGGTAGACGCGGTTGAGGCGGTGGTCGACCGGCAGGTGCTCGTTGAGCGAGACGCGGTTGTGGTTCAAGCGCTGCGAGATCGTGTGGGCGGCCATGGTGGGGCCCTCCTCATTCCTGGGCACGCAGGGCGTACGTACTCAAGGATCCGCCCGGGCGGGGCCCCCAACAACTCAGCGGCGGTCGGTCGCTCGCGGAGCTCAGGCGCCGTGGCCGAGTTCCTCGCGGATGCGGGCCACCACATCGGCCACCGTGCGGCGCACCGCCTCGGTCTCGGTCAGGAAGTGCCAGTAGTCCGGGTGGCGGCCTTCGAGCGTGCCGATCGCCCGCTCCAGGCGCGCCACCGACTCGTCCAGCGGCCCGGCGTGCCGGGGGTCGGGAGTGGTGCGGCCGGACATCGCCAGGCGCTGGGCGTCGCGGATCGCGAACCGGGTGCGCTGGATCTCCTGCTGCGGGTCCTTCGCGACGGCGTTGAGCCGCTGGAGCCGGTCGCCCGCCGCCGAGACGGCCTCGTCCGTGGAGTTGAGCAGCGCCCGTACCGTGCTGAGCAGCGACGTGGCGTCCGGCCAGCGCTGCTCCTCGCGCGCCCGCGCCGCCTCCTTGAGCTTGTCCTCCGCCTGCCGCACGGAGGCGGCGGCCTGCGCGGGCACCTGCTGGAGGTCCTGCCAGCAGGCGGTGGAGAAGCGCCGGCGCAGCTCGCTCAGGACCGGGTCGACCCCGCCCGCCCGGGTGGTGAGCGCCTGGGCGCGGGTGCGGAGCGAGACCAGCCTGCGGTCGATCTCGGCGGCCTTCTCGGGCAGCTGCCCGGCCTCGGCCCGCAGCGCCTCCGCGTCGCGCAGCACCCGGTCGGCGCGCTGGAGCGTCTCGGCCACGCCGTGCCGGCCCGCGCCCTGGTTCAGCTTGGTCAGCTCGGGCCCCAGGGCTGCGAGCCGGGCCGCGAGGTCGTCGGCGCGCAGCCCCGAGCCGCGCACCGCGTCCAGGGCGGTGCTGGCGCCGAGCAGCGCGTGCCGGGCCCGCTCGATGGCGGGGGCGAGCCGGGCGAGCTGGGTCTCCGCGGTGTCGAGCAGTGGCCGCAGGTTCTGCTCGTAGCGGTCCAACTCGCCCTTGACGCGGACGAGTTCGTCCTTGGCGGCGGTCAGTTCGGTCCGGGCCCGGGCGGCGACCGAGGCGTCCAGGTCGTCCCGGTCCAGATCGTGGGCGTCGACCGCGGTGATGTACTGGTTGGACACCTCGTCGATGCGGCGGCCGAGGGCGGTGAAGTCGTCGACGGCACGCCGGGCGCCGGGCGAACTGTCCACGGCCGTGATGGTCTCGATGGAGATCCGCAGATCGCGCTGGGCGGTGTCGAGCTCGTAGAACGCCGCGGCCGCCGCGTCCTTGGCCGCCTGCGCGTCCGCCCGCACGCTCTCGCCGCGCCCGCCGAACCAGCGGCGCGTACCGCCGCCGGCGAAGGCGCCCGGCAGCGCCGCGGCGCCGAGCACCACGGGGAAGGCGATCAGCGCCAGCACGTCCCGGACGGTGGCACCCGCTCTGCTGTACGGCCGCGCGTGTGTCCCCGTCACATCCCTCTCCCGTGCTGTCCGGCCCTGCCCGGTCCATTCTCCCACCAGGGAGGGACGAACACACGGCCCGGTCGGTTCACGCTTCCGCGCCCCTTCTCCGCCGCTTCCCCTCCGCCGCTCCCGCCCGGGAATCGGGTTTGCGGCGGCACCCCCGGGGCCATGTACGCTGTTCCCTCATCCACGGGTGTGTAGCTCAGGGGTAGAGCGCTGCTCTTACAAAGCAGATGTCGGCGGTTCGAAACCGTCCACGCCCACCGTGCCGATCAGGCACCCAGCAGGTGAAAGGCCCTCCGGACCCGGTCCGGAGGGCCTTTTTGATGCCCCGTCAGCGAGTGCCGCTCCCGGGGGCCGCGGAGGGGTGCGGCGGCTGGGCGCCCTGTTCCTTCAGGTGGGTCTCCATGGTGCTGTTCAGGTCGGCCAGGAACGCCTCGAACTGCTCCAGGAGCCGGGGCGGGTAGTGCGACATCGCGGTGTCCATGCGGTGGGCGAGCGGGCCGAAGAACTCGTCCGCCCGTTCCTGGATGTGTCCGCCGCTGCGCAGGGTGACGACGCGCCGGTCCGCGTGTTCACGGGCGCGGGTGATGTGCCCCGCCGCTTCGAGGCGGTTCAGCAGTGCGGTGGTGGCTCCGGTCGACAGGGAGATCCGCTCGCTCAGGCGCGCCGGTGACAGGGGGGTGCCGCGCTCCTCGGCGGCGGCGATCTCCAGGACCGCGGTCGCGTCGGTGGAGTGCAGGCCCAGCCAGGCGGCGAAGCGGCGGCCGAGTTCGGTGTAGTGGCCGCCGTAGACCCGCAGCGACTCCATCAGCCGCTCACGCCGCTGTGCGACACCGTCCCGCACGGCTTCCTCCATGGCCGACCCTCCGCCCTTCGCCCCTGCTCGCGCGGTCCGTACGGAGCCGCCCTTTTTTGACAACCTACCGCCACCGCTTTACCTTCACGATAAAGATACTTCACCATGGAGGTAACTGGCGTGATCACTCCTTCCCCCGGCCCGGACGGGACGGCCGGACCCCGTCGCCGGCGATGGCTGGTCCTGGTGGCGATGCTCGTCGCGGAGATCATGGACCTCCTCGACGCCTCGATCGTCAACGTCGCCGGCCCGGATCTGGAGAGGTCCCTCGGAGCCGGTTCCGTCGGCCTGCAATGGGTGATCGGCGGCTACGCCCTCACCCTGGGGGCCGGTCTGGTCCTCGGCGGCCGGCTCGGCGACCGCTACGGCCGGCGCCGGATGTTCCTGATCGGCCTGGCCTCCTTCACCGGGAGCTCGCTGCTGTGCGCCGTCGCGCCGACCATCGAGTCGCTGATCGCCTTCCGGCTGCTCCAGGGCGTCGCCGGGGCGATGCTCCTGCCCCAGGGCCTGGGCCTGCTCCGGGAGAACTTCTCCGGCCCCGAACTCACCAAGGTCTTCGCGATCTTCGGTCCCGTCCTGGGCCTGGGCGGCATCGTCGGCCCCGTACTCGGCGGCTTCCTCATCGAGGGCGACTTCTTCGGCCTGGGCTGGCGGTCGGTGTTCCTGGTCAACCTGCCCATCGGCATCGCCGCACTGATCGTCGCCGCGACGTTCGTGCCGCGGAGGGCGGGCGACCGCACGGTGCGCATCGACATGACCGGGGCGGGCCTGGTGGTGGCGGCCTGCGCCCTGCTCGTACTGCCGCTGAACCAGGGCCAGGAGGCCGGCTGGCCGCTGTGGACCTGGCTGTGCATGGCCGCGTCGGCGTTCGGGTTCGCCCTGTTCGCCGTGCGGCAGCGCCAAACGGCGGCCGCCGGCCGCGAACCGCTGGTGACCCCGGGCCTGCTGCGCAAGCCCGCGTTCACGGTCGGACTCGGCGGCATCGCCCTGTTCTTCGGGGGACTGATCGGCACCCAGCTCGTGCTGACCCTCTACCTCCAGATCGGCCGGCACTTCACCGCCGGCGACGCGGGTCTCGGCAACCTGCCGCTCGCCGTGGGAACCGCGATCGGCGGCGCCGTCAGCGGTGCGTTCCTCGCGGACCGGATCGGCCGCAAGGTGCTCCAGATCGGGCCGCTGGTCCAGCTGGCCGGCGCGGCCCTGCTGTGGTTCGAACTCGACGGGCTCGACGCCACCTCGTTCTCGGTCCGGGACATCGCACCCGGCGTGGCGGTGGCCGGCATCGGCGCGGGCATGGTGATCGCCGCCCTGTTCGGTTTCATCCTCGCCGCGGTCGGCGACGACGAGATCGGATCCGCCTCGGGCGTCCTGTCGGCGGTCCAGGCGGTCGGCGGCTCCATCGGCGTCGCGGTCTTCGGCTCGGTGTTCTTCGCCAGGGCCGAGACCGGCGACTTCACCACCGGTTTCCAGCGAGCGTTGATCGTCCAGGCCGGTCTGCTGGCGGCCTTCTTCGCGATCACCTTCCTGCTGCCCGGGAAGGCCCGCCCCGAGGAGGAGCAGCACGGCATCACCCGCGAGCCCGCGGCCGGCGACTCCGACAGCCGGCACCTCACCGTCTGAAACCCGGCACCGTCTGAAACCCGGCACCGTCTGAAACCCGGCCCGGGGCGCGCGGTCGCCCGCGGGTCGCGCGGGGCAGCGGGCTTTCGGCGGGCCCGGCCCGCCCGCGGAGTACCGGGCGACCGCCCACCCCCGCCGCGCGGTCGCGCCGCGCGGCGGGATGCGGACAATGGAAACTGCGCCGCCCCCGGCACTCGCGCGGCGCGACCCGCTTCCAGCTGGAGTGTCCGAGGAGCAGACATGGGTCGGCAGAAGGTCAAGTCAGCGGTCCTCATCGGCGCGGTAGCGGCCCTGGTCGCGGCGGTCGGGCCGGCCGGCCCCGCCGTTGCCACCGGCGGGGCGGGAGAGCCCCACACCGTCGTGGTCGACTGTTCCGGGCAGCCCCAGGTCCGGCCGAGCAGCTATCTGATCGCCTGCGGTGACGGAAACAACGGCCTCGTCTCCATGGAATGGACGCAGTGGGGAGCGGAGTCGGCCGAAGGCCGGGGCTCGGACGTGGTGAACGACTGCATCCCCTACTGCGCGGCCGGCCGCTTCCACACCTATCCCGTGACGGTCCGCCTCGACACCGTTCGCCCGAGGCCGGGCCAGTCGGGCCAGCCGTACTTCACCGTGCTGCACGTGCACTACACGGCCGGCACCCCCGCCCGGACGCCGCGCGACGCGACGTATTCGATCGTCGGAGTGTGACGGCGGGAAGCCCCGTCAGGGTGCGGACGGGGCTTCTCGGCCGGCACCGCTGCGCGCTCGGGGGTCAACGCGCGGCGCCGGGATCCGGCGGGTCAGGAGCGGGGAGGACACCGCCGGATGGCTGAGATTACGCCCGTGCTTGGCTGAAACGTAACCCCTGTGCATGATGAGGCCCCGACGGAGCCACGGCGTTCCGGGGGCTTGGTGGTTCCGGTGTGGTGGTGTGCGGTTTCCGCGCCGGAGCCGGGGGAGAGGGGGCGGTTGTGATGACGGTCGGCAGGGGATTGCGGGCGGCCTACCTACGGGCCTGTGCGACGGAGCCCGATTACCCGGAGGCCGGCGCGACCGGCCGGCCGGCGCTGCCCGGCGGCGAGGCCGGATACCGCGTGTTCCGGCACCGGATCCGCATCGGGTACGGCCAGGAGGTCTTCGAGCGGGCCGGCGACTGCGTCATGGGGTGGGGCGTGCAGCGCGGCGCCGGGTTCGGGGTGCACCCCGGCGCGCCCGCCGTGCCCGGCGCGACCGCGCTGGTCGTCCTGCGGCTGCCCGGGCTGCCGTTCCCGCGCCTGGTCATCCCGTGCCGCGTGGTGTGGACCGTACGCGCCGCCGAACGCGTCGGTTTCGCCTACGGCACGCTCCCCGGCCACCCCGAGCGCGGCGAGGAGTCCTTCGTGGTGGGGCGCGAGGCCGACGGGCTCGTGTGGTTCGAGGTCGCCGCGTTCTCCCGGCCCGCCACCTGGTACGCCCGGCTCGGCGGGCCCCTCACCCGGCTGTGCCAGGACCTGGCCACCCGCCGCTACCTCCGGGCCGTGTCCCGTGCCGCCCGCGGGGGAACGCGGCAGCGGTGAGGCGCGTCTCGCAGGGGGTGCGTGGACGTACAGGGGGCGGTGGCACACTGGCCGCTCATTCGGTGAAGGGAAGCTGGTCGTGGCGATGATGCGGAACCTGCGGAGGGCGGTGCGCCGTGCCTACCGGCGGACCGTCGACCTCAGCCATCCGGCGCGCTCGCCCCTGGGGAGCGCGGTCGTCAACTGTGCCGTGTACGTCGACGGGGTGCGCCAGAAGGACGACTGCCCGGTCGAGGAGTCGCTGCGCCGGGTGCGCGGGCTCGGTGACGGGGCCTTCGTCTGGATCGGGCTGCACGAGCCGACCGAGGAGGAATTCGCCGGCCTGGCCCAGCTGTTCGGGCTGCACCCGCTGGCCGTCGAGGACGCCGTCACCGCCCACCAGCGCCCCAAGGTGGTGCCGTACGACGACACCCTGTTCTCCGTGTTCAAGACGTGCCGGTACGTCGAGCACGAGGAACTCACCGCCAGCAGCGAGGTGGTGGACACCGGCGAGCTGATGGTGTTCACCGGAGGCGACTTCGTCATCACCGTGCGGCACGGCATGCACGGCTCGCTCGGGCCGCTGCGCGAGGAACTGGAGCGGGAGCGCGAGCAGTTGGCCAAGGGGCCCTCCGCGGTGCTGCACGCCATCGCCGACCACGTCGTCGACGAGTACCTCGCCGTGGTCGACGCCATGCAGAGCGACATGGACGCGGTCGAGACCGCGGTCTTCGCCGAGAACGCGGGCCGCGGCGACGCGGGCCGGATCTATCAGCTCAAGCGCGAACTCCTCGAACTCAAGCGGGCGGTCGGGCCCCTGGACCGGCCGCTCCAGAAGCTCGCCGGTGAGCCGGTGCCCTCCGTCGACCCGCAGGTCAGGCCCTACTTCCGGGACGTGGCCGACCATCTGCTGCGCACCACCGAACAGATCGCCGCCTTCGACGGGCTGCTCGACTCCATTCTCCAGGCCCATCTCGCCCAGGTCACGGTGGCCCAGAACGAGGACATGCGGAAGATCACGGCGTGGGCGGCGATCGTCGCCGTGCCGACCATGGTCTGCGGGATCTACGGCATGAACTTCGAGAACATGCCCGAACTGCACTGGCGGTACGGCTACTTCATGGCGCTCGGGCTCATGGCGGCCGCCTGCTTCGTCATCCACCGGGGCTTCCGGCGCAACGGCTGGCTGTGACCGGCTCCTGGTCGGACCCGGTCACAGCGCGGATGCCCGCGGTCGGCTCCGGTTGCTGTTACGTCAGTTGTGCTGCCGTCGGTTCCGGCGAACTCCCTTTGCTCCGCCGTCAGTTGCGGCGCCGGGAGAACAGGCCCTGGCGCTCGCGCCGGTAGCGGCGCTCCCAGCGGTCCATCCGGTCCCGGCGGGCGCGGTAGGCGCGGTAGTCGGAGTCGACCCGGCCGGCTCCGCCGCCACCGCCTCCCGCGCCGGAGGACGAACCGCCGCCGGAGCGGCGCAGGAAGGTGTACAGCAGGGCTGCGACCGCCACCGACAGCGCGGTGGCGCCGAGACCGAGACCGATTCCGTGCAGGATCAGAGCGAGAAGGATCATCAAGAGGATCATTGCGAGTCCTTGAGGGACGGACCGGGAGGTTCCCCTGGCGCCCGGTGCAAGCCTCCAAGCTACTCCGCATGGGCGGGAATCGGCCTCCGAGTTCCGGCGGAGGCGCTCCCGGAGGGACCCGCGCCCGCCCTCTGTCGTGCGCCGCCCTCAGCCCGCGCTGCGCCGGCTCTCCGAGAGGCCGCGCAGGCGTTCCATCTCGCGCCGGTCGCGCTTGGTGGGCCGGCCCAGGCCCCGATCCCGTACGCCTGCCGCGAGGGCGTCGGCGCGGGCGGGCGGCGGCGGGCTCTTGTCGATGTACGCCTCGACGGCGACGGGGGCGCCGACCCGCTTGCGCAGCAGCGTGACGACCTTGACGATCCGCTCCCGGCCGTCGGTGCGCAGCCGCACCTCGTCGCCGACCTTGACCTGGTGGGCCGCCTTGACCCGCTCGCCGTTGACCTGGACGTGCCCGGCCCGGCAGGCCGTGCCCGCCTGGGAGCGCGTCTTGGTGAGCCGGACCGACCAGATCCAGCTGTCGACGCGTACGGGGCCGGTGCTGGTGCCGTTCGCTGCTTCCGCCATGCCGTCGACTCTAATCCGCGGACGCGGCGGAGCCCCGCGCTTTTCGGACCAGGACGGGGATCGGGTGCCGGTCCCGGGGCCCCGACCGGAAGGGCCGGGGCGTTGTCAGTGGTGTCGGTCACACTGGAGGCATGTGCAGAAGCATCAAGACGCTGAGGCCCCCGGCCATGCCGGAGGAGGCCACCGAGGACGACATGAGGGCCGCCGCCCTCCAGTACGTGCGGAAGGTGTCCGGTTTCCGGGCGCCCGCCGAGCACAACAGGGAGGTGTTCGAGCGTGCGGTGGACGAGATAGCCGAGGCCACCCGCGCGCTGCTCGACGGCCTTGAGGTGCGGGGGGCCGCGGCGCGGAAGCCGGCCTAGCCGGAGGGTCAGGGGCCCCGGCGGCCCGCGCTCCCTCAGGCCGCCGGGGCCGCCGTCGCCGCGCCCGGGCGCTTCACGACGTACGCGGCGAG
The DNA here is from genome assembly GCF_042869955.1 of Streptomyces sp. NPDC006691. Taxonomy (NCBI): domain Bacteria; kingdom Bacillati; phylum Actinomycetota; class Actinomycetes; order Kitasatosporales; family Streptomycetaceae; genus Streptomyces; species Streptomyces sp. NPDC006691. Next base: position 249,656 of record NZ_JBIAGW010000003.1, on the reverse strand, counting down.
GCCGCCCGCCGCGAACAGGGCGAGCAGGGACACGCCCGTGCCCAGCCAGGTCGCGCCCAGCCACTGCCCGCCGAAGTAGCCGAGACCCACGCTGTAGGTGGCCCAGGCCACGCCCGCGAGCGCCGACCAGGGCAGGAACTCGCGGACCTTGCGGTGGGCCGCACCCGCGCCGAGGGAGACCACGGAACGCCCGGCGGGGGCGAAGCGCGCGATGACGACGAGACTGCCGCCGCCCCGGCTGAGCGCCATGCCGAGTCGTTCCTGCGCGCGGGTCAGCCGGCGGGAGCGGGCGATCGCGCGCTCCAGGCGGGCGCCGCCGCGCAGCGCGAGGCGGTAGGCGACCAGATCGCCGAGGACGGAGGCGGTGGCGGCGCAGGCGGCCAGGGCCAGCAGATCGGCGTGGCCGGCCTGGGTCGCGGCATCGGCGCCGGCCGCGGTAGCGGAGCCGGCGGCCGTGGTCGCCGCGGTGATCACCAGGACGCCGCTCGGCAGCACGGGAAGGAAGACGTCGAGCAGGACGCAGAGGGTCACGACGGCGTAGATCCAGGGGCTGGACGTCAACGCCCCCACACTCTCCAGCACGTTCGCTCCTCTGCGGCTTGTCGGTTCCCCGGGACTGAATACCGCGGTGTCGCGGGGAAGCGGCAGGGGCAGCGGTACAGCCGTACAGCGTACGCCCGGCCGTGCAGAAGTTTTCTGCCAGGGGTGGCGTCGCGGTTCGACGGCGCGTCGCGACACACCGCTGCCCGGCGTTCGGGACCGAACTCCGGGCAGCGGCGGGCGCGTTGAGTGCAGGCTGGTGCGTCCGCTCAGGCGGCGACGGTCTCGCGCTGGGTGTCGGAGGCCGGCCGGGCGGTGCGGCGGGCGCCGAGGAGCTGGTCGAGCGCGAGCGCCCCGGGACCGGTGAACACCAGGAGGAGGAACGCCCAGCAGTACATCGCGGAGGCCTCGCCGCCGTTCTGCAGCGGCAGCAGCGCATTGGACTGGTGGACGCTGAAGTAGGCGTACGCCATCGAGCCGGAGGAGACCAGGGCCGCGGCGCGGGTGAACAGACCGGTCAGCACCAGGACGCCGCCGACGAGCTGGATCACGGCGGCGTACCAGCCGGGCCAGGTGCCCGCGGGGATCGAGCCGCCGCCCATCGCGCCGCCGAAGACGCCGAAGAGGGAGGCCGCGCCGTGGCACGCGAAGAGGAGGCCGATGACTATGCGGAAGAGGGCGAGCGCATAGGGGCGCGCGCGCTCGGCGTCGAGCGTGGGGGAGGCCATGGGGGGCTCCTTCGGTTGGGGACGTGACCGATGGGGTCCACAGGTTAGGCAGCCCTCACTAGTGCTTGCAAGTTCAACATTCTTAATGTCTTGTTTCGGCTGGGTGAATTGAGCCAGGTGTGCCGTCGGGTGCGATCGGCCGGTCCATGACGGTCCTCAGTCGGACTGGACCACTGCGCAGAGGGCCGGTGCGGCGTGCCCGATCCAGCCGCAGCCGTGCGGAACGGCCGTGCAGCGTAAGGGTCATGAGCTGGTTGCCGAACCACGGCCCGCCGGTCTTCCGCCAGTCGAACACCGGCCGAACCACGCGCGCGTGCCGCGCGAGGGCGTGGCCGAGACCGCGCCCAAGCCGGCTCCAGCCGAAGCGGAATCCGGCCTGCACCGGGGCCGGAACCGAGTTGTGGACCGGCGAACACGTGAACTGGCAGACACGGGCAGTGGGTTGGGGTACGGAATTTGGCCAGAAGGGCTGGGCCACGTATGCGTGGTGGACGTCACCCGACAGGACACTGATGGTGGCGGGCGCACCCGGACCCGAGCCGGCGCGGGCGATCAGCTCGGTGAGGCGCTCGAATGAGTCCGGGAACGCGGCCCAGTGCTCCAGGTCGGCCCGGCGGCGCAGCCGCTCGCCGAAGCGCGCCCAGCGCCGGCCGCGCGAGCCCGCGCACAGCGCCGCGTCCCACTGCTCCGCGTCGTGGATGAGCGGCGGCAGCAGCCACGGCAGGGACGTCCCGATCAGCAGGTGGTCGCACTCGTCGGGGCCCGGCATCTGGTCGCCCAGCCAGCGCGCCTCGCCCTCGTCGAGCATCGCCCGCCGCCCCTCCTCCAGGACCCGGGCGGCCCGGCTGTCCACCATCACGAGCCGGGTGCGGCCGAAGTCGCGCCGATAGCTCCAGCGCACCGTCGCCGGGTCCCGGTCGGCCAGGGCCGCGAACGCGCGCAGCGCCTCGGTGCCGTCCGGCGCGTCCCGTACCGCCGTATACAGCGGATCGTCGGCGAGCTCGGCGGGGGAGAGGTTGCCGAGGTGCTGGTGGACCCAGTACGACATCAGGCCGCTGAGCACCCGCTCCTGCCACCAGGGCGTGGCGCGCATCTCGGTGAGCCAGGCGGCGCTGGTGTTCCAGTCGTCGATCACGTCGTGGTCGTCGAAGATGTGGCAGCTCGGCACGGTGGAGAGGAACCAGCGCACCTCGGGGTCCAGCCAGGTCTCGTAGTACAGCCGGGTGTACTCCTCGTAGTCCGCGACCTCGGCACCCGGCGCGTCGCGCAGGTCCCGGCGCGCGGCCAGCCAGCGCCGGGTGTCCGGCGAGACGTTGTCCGCGTACACCTGGTCGCCGAGGAGCAGCAGGAGATCGGGCCGCTCGGCGTCGGGGTCGGCGGCGATGCCGGTGGCGAGCGCGTCGAGCGCGTCCGTGGCGGTGGGATCGGGCGCGCGCCGGCAGGAGCCGAAGGCGACGCGGAGCGGGGCGTCGGCCGCCGGCACGCGGATGGTGCTCGGCGGGAAGCGCGAGCCGGGCGGCGGCCACACCGGATGCCCGTCGAGCAGCACCTCGTACGGGGTGGCGGTGCCCGGCGTCAGACCGTCCAGCGCGACCAGGGCGTAGTGGTGCCCCGCGATCTGGAAGGTGCTCGACTCGCCCTCGGTGCCGTCGGCGCAGCGCACCCGGGCGGTGCAGGGCCGGTCGGCCTCGACCCACACCGTGGCGGCCCCGTGCGGGTCGAGATGTCTCAGCAGCGGCCCCAGGCGCAGCCCGGCCATGTGATGCCCCCTCCGTCGCCGGTCCGTTCGTACGGTACGGAACGACGGAGGGGTACGACAGGTTTCAACAGCCCTGTGAACGAAGCCTGTTGTCCGTCCGCTGTGCTGTCAGCAGCCGTTGAGGATGCCCTGGAGCGCGTTCTTCTCGGCGGAGTCGACCGTGAGGCTGTAGTAGTGCTTCACGTCGACCCACATCCGGGCGTACGTGCAGCGGTAGGAGGTCAGCGACGGCAGCCACTTGGCGGGGTCCTTGTCGCCCTTGGCCTGGTTGACGTTGTCGGTGACCGCGATCAGCTGGGGGCGGGTCAGGTCGTTGGCGAAGCCCTGGCGCTGGGCGGTGGTCCAGGTGTTCGCCCCGGAGCGCCAGGCCTCGGCGAGCGGCACGATGTGGTCGATGTCCACGTCGGAGGCGGCGGACCAGGTGGCGCCGTCGTACTCGGAGTACCAACTGCCGCTGGTCGCCGCACAGTTGGAGTCGGTGGTGACGTTGGTGCCGTCGCGCTTGAGCACCACCTCGCGGGTGTTGCAGGTGCCCGACTGGGTGATCCAGTGCGGGAACTTGTCCCGGCTGTAGCCGGTCAGCGAGCCCTCGGCCCGCTCGGTGAGCTGACCCAGATAGGTACGGGCGGTGGCGGCGCTCACCGGGGTGGGCGGCGAGGCCTCGGCGGCCGGGGCGGTGATCAGGGCGGCGCCCGCGGCGAGTGCGGCAGCGGCGGCGAGGACGGCGGAGCGACGCGCGTAGACGCGGGGCGTACGCGTTCCTATGGCGGCTGACATATGAACTCCCTTGAGGTGGGGGGCACTTGACCGGCCACGGGATGGGCGGCCCGGCCAGCGTGACGGCGCCGGGTTGCCTGGGGATGGGCGCCAGGTAACAGCGTGGCGACATGGGCACGTCAGATCAAGAGCCCGGACGGCACCGAACGGCAGGGGAGTTGACGCACCGTCGGCGCACGACCGGCATCCGTCGGCGCGCACGCCGGACCGGCGCCACGGGCGCACGACGGGAGCGACGGGCCGTCCGGGACGGGCCCGCGGCGGGAGTGGCAGCCGCGTCCGCGCGGGCGGCCGGGCGGACGCGGCCCGAGCCGTTCGGCACCGGCGCGCGGGCGAGGGGCGTGCCGCACGACGCGGCCCGCTGGGGAAGTGACGGGTCTTCCGGCATCGGCTCGCGGTGCGAGTGGCGGGTCTTCCGGCATCGGCTCGCGGTGCGAGTGGCGGGTCTTCCGGCACCGGCTCGCGGTGGGAGCGGTCCGCCCTCGCCGGGGGCCGTGCGTCGTACGGTGGGCGCGTGCTGCTGCCCGTGAACGTCACGCTCGGGGCCGTTCTGGTCGTCCTGCTCCTCGCCGCCGCCGGTGTCGCCGCCGCCGCGCACCTGGGGCGCCACCGCGAGATCCTGATCGCCGGGGTGCGGGCGGCGGTTCAGCTCGCCGTGGTCGCCCTCGCGATCCACTGGGTGGTCGGCTCGGTGCCGCTGCTGCTCGGGTTCCTGGCGCTGATGTTCGCCGTCGCGGTGCGCACCGCGGGCCGCCGGATGACCGCGAACGCCACCTGGTGGTGGGCGGCCGCCCCCATCGCGGCCGGGGTCGCGCCCGTGGTCGCGGCGCTGCTGCTCACCGGGCTCGTCCCGGTCAAGGGCATCGCGCTGATCCCGGTCACCGGCATCCTCATCGGCGGCGCGCTCACCGCGACCGTGCTCGGCGGGCGGCGTGCGCTGGACGAGCTGACCGCGCGGCGTGGGGAGGTGGAGGCCGGGATGGCGCTCGGGCTGCTCGACCGGGACGCCCGCCTGGAGATCGCCCGGCCCGCCGCCTCCGACGCGCTGCTGCCCGGCCTCGACCAGACCAGGACCGTGGGCCTGGTCACCCTGCCCGGCGCCTTCGTCGGCATGCTGCTCGGCGGCGCTTCCCCGGTCCAGGCGGGCGCGGTCCAGCTGTTCGTGCTGGTCGCGCTCATGTGCGTCCAGGCGATCGCGGTGTCGGTGGTGCTCGAACTCGTGGCACGCGGCAAGGTGCACCGCGAGGTCCGGGACCTTGGTCCCTGATGGGGAGCGCGCGGCATGCCGTACCCTTGTGGACGCAGAAGGGGAGTAGCTCTTCGCCGGAACGTCGACATACTGCCGAGTCCCTCAGGGGTTCTTGGCCGGCGCCCGGAGGCGAGTACCCGCAAGGGACCCGCCAGCGAGACCTTCGGCCGCAGTGACATGACCATTCATGGCGCTGTCGTGCCGAAGCGACCCCGAATCCAGCTCGGAACTGCTCTCGGTGCGGCCCGCCCGACCGATTGAGGAACCCCTTCCGTGCTCAGCCTTACGATCATGGCGATCACCTTCGGTGTGATCTTCCTCGCCGAACTCCCCGACAAGACCGCGCTCGCGGGACTGATGCTCGGCACCCGCTACAAGGCCTCCTACGTCTTCGTCGGCGTCGCCGCCGCCTTCGCCGTCCACGTCGTCCTCGCCATCGCGGCGGGCAGCGTGCTGACCCTGCTGCCGCAGCGGCTGCTCCAGGCCATCGTGGGCGTCCTGTTCCTCGCGGGCGCGGCGATGCTGCTCTTCAAGAAGGGCGAGGACGACGAGGACGTGAAGCCGCCCGCCGACCAGTCGTTCTGGAAGGTCTCCGGAGCCGGCTTCATGCTGATCCTGGTCGCCGAGTTCGGTGACCTCACCCAGATCATGACGGCCAACCTGGCCGCCCGCTACGACAACCCGCTGTCCGTCGGCATCGGCGCGGTGCTCGGCCTGTGGGCCGTCGCCGGACTCGGCATCCTGGGCGGACGGACCCTGATGAAGCGGGTGCCGCTGCGCCTGATCACCAAGGTCGCGGCCTGCCTGATGCTGGCCCTGGCCGGCTTCAGCCTCTTCGAGGCGATCGCGGGCTGACCCCCGCCGCCCGTATGCGGACGACGAAAACGGCCCCCGTGGTAGGACGGGGGCCGTTCGTTTTCGGGGTGGGCGCCTCGGGGCGGCCTGCTCAGCCGTTGATCTCCAGGCGCAGGGTGCCGTCCGCCTCGGCGGTGACGGTGAGGTGCATGAGGTCGGCAACGTACGCGGTGGGCTCGTGCGCGTTCGCCCGGGGGCCCACGCCGATGACCCGCATCCCAGCGGCCCGGCCTGCTGCGATGCCGGCCTCGGAGTCCTCGAAGACGACACAGTCCGCCGGGTCGAAGCCCAGCTCGGCGGCGCCCTTGAGGAAGCCCTCCGGGTCCGGCTTGCTCGCGCCGACGCTTTCGGCGGTGACCCGCACCTCGGGCATCGGCAGTCCGGCGGCCGTCATACGGGCCCGCGCGAGTGCCGCGTCGGCCGAGGTGACCAGGGCGTGCGGAAGACCGGCGATGGCGGCCATGAAGGCGGGGGCTCCGGCGACCGGGACGACACCCTCGGTGTCGGCGGTCTCCTCGGCGAGCATCACCTTGTTGTCCGCGTAGTTCTGCTCCATCGGCCGATCCGGGAGCAGCACGGCCATCGTGGCGTAGCCCTGGCGGCCGTGCACGACCTTGAGCGCGGCCTCCGGGTCGAGGCCGTTGCGCTCGGCCCAGCGGCGCCAGCAGCGCTCCACGACGGCGTCGGAGTTCACGATCGTCCCGTCCATGTCGAGCAGGAGGGCGCGGGCGGTCAGGACGGTGGTGGTCGTGGTGCTGGCCGACATCGGCGGACTCCAGGGCACGGGAGCGGGTGGCACGGGAAAACAGACGGGCGGTACGGAAAAACAAAGGTGACCCCCGCCCGCCGGTCAGGGAGTACAGGCAGGGATCACTTTGTTCCTCCACGATACAAAACGCGAAGGGGGTTGTGCCACCCGGCCCCCTTGTGCTTGGCGGAGGGGTGCCCCGGTGTGCTCGGCGGACGGGTCTCCCCGGCGGGCGGGGGCACCGCGTCCTCAGGGGTGCTGGGTCACCGACTCCAGGGCCCGGCGGGTCGCCGGCCCGTAGACCCCGGCCGGGTCGCCGTCGACGCCCAGGTACGCCTGGAAGTCCCGTACCGCGCGCTCGGTCCGGGAGCCGAAGCCGCCGTCGATGCTGCCGGCGTAGAGCCCCAACTGGGCGAGCCGCTGCTGGAGTTCGAGTACGGCCGGCCCCTTGTCGCCGCGCCGCAGCGTGCTGCTCGCGGACGGTACGAGCGGTTGGGGGGAGGGGGAGTGCGAGGGCCGCGCGGACGCGGACGCGGAGGGCGTCGGGGCCGGCTTCGACGGGGTCGGCGAGGCCGGCCCGGACGCGGACGGCGACGCCGGGGGCCGCGCGGCGGCCGGCCGGCTCGGGCTCGGCTTCTTCGTACGGGACGCGACGGCCGAGGGTGCCCCGGCGGACGGCGAGCCGTCGCCGCTGTAGGGGGCGACGGTCCCGGCGGCCTCCGGCAGTGCCCGCTTCGGCGTCGCGTCGTCGGCGAACAGGGTGCTCGCGAACGCCGCCGTGGCGACCGCGACCACCGCGACGGCGCCGACGGTCAACGCGGCCGTCCGGCGCCCGCGAGGAGTCCGCCCCGCGCCCGGGGACGCGGAACGTTCCACCGGACCGGGCGCGGGCTCCGCCGGGGGAACCACCGCCCCCAGCCGCACCGTCCGCTCGGCGGGTCCCTCCGGCACGGCCGGTACCTCCTCCTCCGGCCCGGCCGCGTTCGGCAGCAGCACGTACGGCCGGATCCGCAGCGGGTCGAAGTCCTCCGAGGCGGCCGCCTCGGCCGAGCGCTCGGCGTGCAGTGTCTCGGCGGCGCGCTCGGCGCAGGCGCAGCCGGGTCTGCCGTCCACCCCGCGTTCCGCACCGCATGCGGGACAGCCCTGTCGGGTCATCGTCGGGTCCCCTCCCCAGGAAACTCCGAGCGATTATGCCGGGCGGGGCTCGGGCGCCGGGGGCCGTACGGCCGGTCCGGCAGGCCATTTCCGTACATTCCGACCAAGATGGTGGGAGCGAGTCGGAGCACACACACGAAGGGGACGTGGCCATGGCTCAGGGAACCGCTCCCGCCACCGTCGCCCCCGGTGCGGGGCAGGAACGGCGGACCGTACTGGTCGCCATCGGCGCGCTGCTGCTCGGCATGCTGATCGCCGCGCTCGACCAGACCATCGTCTCGACCGCGCTGCCGACCATCGTCAGCGACCTGGGCGGCATGGAACACCTGTCGTGGGTCGTGACGGCGTACATGCTGGCCTCGACCGCCGCGACACCGCTGTGGGGCAAGCTCGGCGACCAGTACGGACGCAAGAAGCTGTTCCAGGTCGCGATCGTCATCTTCCTCGTCGGCTCCGCGCTGTGCGGCATCGCGCAGAACATGGGCCAGCTGATCGGCTTCCGCGCGCTCCAGGGCCTGGGCGGCGGCGGCCTCATGGTGCTGTCCATGGCGATCGTCGGCGACCTCGTCTCACCCCGCGAACGCGGCAAGTACCAGGGCCTGTTCGGCGCCGTCTTCGGCGCCACCAGTGTGCTCGGACCGCTGCTCGGCGGGTTCTTCACCGAACAGCTCAGCTGGCGCTGGGTGTTCTACATCAACCTGCCCATCGGCGTGATCGCGCTCCTCGTCATCGCCGCCGTACTGCACATCCCGGCGCACGGCACCCGGCACACCATCGACTACCTGGGCACCTTCCTCATCGCCTCCGTCGCGACCTGCCTGGTCCTGGTCGCTTCCCTCGGCGGCACGACCTGGCCCTGGGCCTCGGCGCAGATCATCGGGCTCGCGGTGCTCGGCGTGGTGCTGCTCGTGGCGTTCGTCGCGGTGGAGCGCAGGGCCGTCGAGCCGGTGCTTCCGCTGAAGCTGTTCCGCATCCGTACGTTCACCCTCGTCGCCGTCATCAGCTTCATCGTGGGCTTCGCGATGTTCGGCGCGATGACGTACCTGCCCACCTTCCTCCAGGTCGTGCAGGGCATCTCGCCGACGATGTCCGGCGTGCACATGCTGCCGATGGTCCTCGGCCTGCTGCTGACCTCCACGGCATCCGGCCAGATCGTGTCCCGCACCGGGCGCTGGAAGGTCTTCCCCATCCTGGGCACGGCGATCACGGCGATCGGCCTGCTGTTCCTGCACCGGCTCGACGAGACGAGCTCCACCTGGGAGATGAGCGCCTACTTCTTCGTCTTCGGCGCCGGACTCGGACTCGTCATGCAGGTCCTGGTCCTGGTCGTGCAGAACGCGGTCGACTACGCGGACCTGGGCGTGGCGACCTCGGGAGCCACCTTCTTCCGCTCCATCGGAGCCTCGTTCGGCGTGGCCATCTTCGGCACGATCTTCACCAACCGGCTCACCGGAAAGCTCTCCGACGCCCTGGCCGGACAGCCGCTGCCGCCCGGCATCGGCCCCGCCACCATCTCCGCCGACCCGCACGCCATCGCCCAACTCCCGCCCGCCGCACGCCCACCGGTGCTGCACGCCTACTCCTCGTCCATCACCGACGTCTTCCTGTACGCGGCCCCGGTCGTCCTCCTCGCCTTCGTGACGGCGTGGTTCCTCAAGGAGGACAAGCTGCGCGGCGCGGTCACCGCGCCCGACACCAGCCAGACCCTCGCCTCCAACCCCGTCGAGCGGTCCTCGTACGACGAGTGCGCGCGGGCCCTCTCGGTGCTCGGTACGCGCGAGGGGCGCCGGGAGATCTACCGGACGATCACCACCAAGGCGGACCTGGACCTCCTCCCGGCGGCCAGCTGGCTGCTGCTGCGCATCAGGAAGCACGGCTCCGTCGACCCGGCGGTGCTCGCCGAGCGCGCCCCCGTGCCGCTGCACGTCATCACCGAGGCGGCCTGCCAGGTGGAGGGGCGCGGGCTCGCCCGGCGCGACGGGCTGCCGCTGGTGCTGACCGAGGAGGGCCGCGAGGTCGCGGTGCGTCTGTGCGCGGCCCGCGAGGAGTCGCTGGCCGAGCTGCTCGGCGACTGGTGGGGGCCCGAACGCCCCCGGGACCTGGTGAAACTGATCGAGGAGCTGTCCTCGGAGCTTTCCGGTTCCGAGTCGGAACGGCCGACGGGCCCGGCCGCCCGACGCGACCACGCGGCGTGAGCAGCCCGTTAATTGGGTGGCAGGGCCGGCGCTGCCCGGGATAGGCAGTGGCCATGAGTTGGATCATGACCACCGAGCGGCCCGACACCCCCGACGCGAGCCTGCTGCGGCGCGACTACTACGACGAGGTGGCGAGCCGGTGGTACGGCAGACCCGCCACCGACGCGGAGGTCGAGCAGGGCCTCGCCGACGACGGCTCCTCCCAACTCCGGCTGCCCACGGGCGACTTCGTGGTCGGACGGTACGGGGGGCGGCCCGCCGCGTGCGGGGGTGTGCGGCTGTGCGCCGAGGCCCCCGTGATCGACGGTACGGCCCCGGCGACGGCCGAGCTCACCCGCGTCTACGTCCGCCCCTTCGCGCGCGGCACCGGCGGCGGCGGAGCGCTGCTCATGGCCTTGGAGGACGCGGCTCGGCGCCTCGGCGCGCGGCGGGTCGCCCTGGATACGCGGCACGATCTGGTCGAGGCGCGCGGGCTCTACGCGAAGCACGGCTTCCGCGAGGTGGCGCCCTACAGCCAGGGCCCGTACAGCGAACGCTGGTTCGCCAAGGAGCTGTGAGGGCCCGCCCTCCAACCCCGCTTCCGGCCGCGGACCGTGGGGGCCGCCGTGCGCGCGGCCCTCGCCCCCTTGCGGATGGCCCCGCGCCCCTCCGGGTGGCCCGGCACCCCGGCCGTAGTGGTGCTGGTCGGCATGGGCGTCTTCAGCCCCTCCGGCGACTGAGGACGAGCGGCCCTCAGGCGCGAACGGGGTCCGGGGCGCAGTCCCGGCGCACGGCGGTGCCCGCGCCGGGCCGGATCGCGCCGGGTCGGATCGCGCCGGGTCGGATCGCGCCGGGCCGCGTTCAGCCGCCGGGCCTGCCGCCGCCCAGAGCCTTGATGTGGACCGGCAGCGAGATGCCGGCGGGCAGCGCCGGATCCGCCTCGGGTGCCCCGAAGGAGGTGTGCAGCGGCACCACCCCGGCCCACACGCCGAGCTCGCCGTCGGGCCCGTCCCCGTCCTCGGGCGGCCCGGAAGCCGTCTTCACCGACGCCTCGTCGAGGGGCAGGGCCAGCAGTGAAGTGGCCGCCAGTTCCTTGGAGTTGGGGCCTCGGGCGTAGTCCCACTGCCCCGGCGCGCAGTGCTCGGTCAGCACCCGCAGCCCGTGCAGGAGTTCGTCCCCGTCGGTGATGAGCCGGGGCACGCCGTAGACCATCGCGCTGCGGTAGTTGACCCCGTGCTCGAACACCGAGCGGGCGAGCACGAGCCCGTCGATGTGCGTCACGGTCACGCAGACCTCGGCCTCGGGCGCCCGCACGATGCTGCGGCTGGCCACCGACCCGTGCACGAACAGGGTGCGCGTGCCGAAGTCCACGCCGTACACGGTCGGCACCACCATCGGGGTGCCGTCGACGACGACCCCGAGGTGGCACACGAAACCGCCCCGCAGGATCGCGTCCAGATCGGCGGCCCGCGTACTGCCCTGCTCGCGCAGCCGCCGGTGCCGGGTCCGCTCGGTGACGGCCAGCTCCGCCGAATCCTGCGCGGAGTGCTGATCCGGTTGCTCTACGTCCATTTTCCTGCCGATTCGGTTGCCGGGTCGGGGCTTCGGCAACTGTTTCAGCAGGAGGGTGGGTGTATCAAGGGCTATGGCCCCGCACGGGCGGGATCAGCGGGTGAGGTCGAGCACGGCCTGGAGGTAGTCCTCCAGGCGCTCCGCGACGAGCCCCGGCGTGAGGTCGGTGCGGCCGAGCGCGCGCCAGGGGTCGGCGACCTTCTCGGCGTCGGGGGCGAAGGCCAGCGCGTCCAGGAGCAGCCAGTAGGCGAGGTCGTGCGGATCGGCGGAGAGCCGCCCGCCGGCGGCGGTGTACTGCCCGGGGAAGGCGAGGCCCGCCGGCACGCCGTAGAGCAGGGCGAGGTTGGTCGAGCAGTGGGCCACGTCGAGGTCGGCCGGACCCCAGGACGTCTCGACCCAGTCGACCACGCCGCTGACGCGCGGCTCGGTCGCGGCACCGGTGAAGAGGACGTTGCCGGGGTGGAAGTCGCGGTGCAGGAAGACCGGTTGGTGGGCGGGCGGGTCGTGCCGGATGACGTCGACGGCACGCCGCCAGAGCGCCGGCCGGCGGGTGTCTTCGGGCATCCGGACGCTGTCGGCGGAGGTCCAGGGCTCGTAGTCGCGCGGCCGGTCCGCCTCGTCCACCTCGACGCGGTGGATGTCGAGGAGCTGCCGGGCGAGCAGCGGCGTGCGCCGTCCGGCACCGGACGGGTCGACGCGCACCTCGCCGGGCAGCAGCGACATGAGCAGCGAGGGGTGCTCGCAGTACGTGCCCTCGGGGTCGACGGCGATGAGTTCGGCGGCGGGCACGTCGGTGCGGGCGAGCAGCGTCAGCACGTCCGCCTCGCGCCGCAGCAGTCCGGGGGCGTGCCGGAGGTAGAACTCCTTGACGAAGGAGCGAAGCACCACGGCGCGCGGCCGCTCGCCGCCCACGGACAGGCGCCGCATCTCGGAGGTCCAGCCGCCGTGCAGCGCGACCGCCCCCGTCACGGGTGCGCCCACGTTCTTCTCGACCCAGCCCAGGGTCGCGTTCCGGTCCCGATCGGTCATGCGGCGAGCGTAGTTGTCGCCCGGGAGCCTCGCCCGGGAGTTTCGCCGGGCAGGAGACAGGGGCGGGGCGTAGGGGGGATGGCCCCTGCCTCCCGGTTCCGGGTGGGCGGGTCAGCCGCGTGTCACCTGGAGGCCCTTGATGCCGTTCAGCCAGGCCGAACGCAGCCGGCGGGGGTCGCCCGCGAGGCGCAGGTCGGGCAGGACATCGGCGATCGCGTTGAAGATCAGGTTGATTTCGAGCACGGCCAGGGACTTGCCGAGGCAGAAGTGCGGGCCGCCGCCGCCGAAGCCGAGGTGCGGGTTGGGGTCGCGGGTGATGTCGAAGCGGTGCGGCTCCTCGAAGACCTCGGGGTCGTTGTTGGCCGAGGAGTAGAAGATGCCGACGCGGTCGCCCGCCTTGATCTTCTGGCCGCCCAGTTCGGTGTCCTGGGTCGCCGTGCGCTGGAAGGCGACCACGGGGGTCGCCCAGCGCACGATCTCCTCGGCGGCGGTCGCGGGGCGCTCGCGCTTGTAGAGCTCCCACTGCTCGGGGTGGGTCAGGAAGGCGTGCATGCCGTGGCTGATCGCGTTGCGGGTCGTCTCGTTGCCGGCCACCGCGAGCAGGATCACGAAGAAGCCGAACTCGTCCGAGAGCAGATTGCCCTCGCCCTCGGCCGCCACCAGCTGCGAGACGATGTCCTTGGCCGGGCACTCCTTGCGGGCCGCCGCGAGGTTCATCGCGTACGAGACCAGCTCCATCGCCGCCTCGGCGCCGATCTCCTCGGTGATCGCGTACTCCGGATCGTCGTACGCCGCCATCTTGTTGGACCAGTCGAAGATCTTGGTCCGGTCCTCCTGGGGGACGCCGATCAGCTCGGCGATGGCCTGGAGGGGGAGTTCGACGGCGATGTTGGTGACGAAGTCGAAGGCGCCGTCGTTCTTGCCGGCCTCCGCGAGCGCCGCGTCCACGATGGAGCGGGCGCGGTCGCGCAGGGCGCCCTCCAGGGAGCGGATCGCGCGCGGGGTGAAGCCGCGCTGGACGATCTGGCGGACCCGGGTGTGCTCGGGCGGGTCCATGTTCAGCATGATCAGCTTCTGGACGTCGATCTGCTCGCGGCTGATCGACTCGTTGAAGCGGATCACCGCGGTGTTGGTGTGGGAGGAGAACAACTCCGGGTGCGTGGACACGTACTTGACGTCGGCGTGCCGCGTCACCGCCCAGTAGCCGTCGTCCTGGAAGCCGGAGATGCCGGTCGGCTGGGCGCACCACCACACCGGGGCGGTCCCGCGCAGCTCGGCGAACTCCGGGTGCGGCACGCGGGATTGGAGCAGGTCCGGGTCGGTGAAGTCGAACCCGTCGGGCAGGTGGGGGCAACGCATCGGTCACTCCATGTCTGACGGTCCATCAGAAGTTGTCCGAAAGGTAGTAACGGGTTCTACAACAAGCAAGGCTCGCGGCAGCATCTGTTGCCACTGAACTCCCCACGCGGGGCGTGCACAACCCTTGCGTACCCGGGGTAGCTCTCATAAGACTGCACTCAGAACTAGAACGCGTATCAGTTCGTGGCCGTGCGGTGCCGGGACACCCAGCGGCTGTGTCAGGAGAGGACGAGCTCATGGCCGCGGAACCCGTCATCGTCGAAGCCGTACGCACGCCCATCGGCAAGCGCGGAGGCGCGCTCGCCAATCTGCACCCCGCCTATCTGCTCGGCGAGACCTACCGCGAACTCCTCGGCCGCACCGGCATCCACGCCGACTGCGTCGAGCAGATCGTCGGCGGTACGGTCACCCACGCCGGCGAACAGTCCATGAACCCGGCACGCAACGCCTGGCTCGCGGTGGGGCTGCCGTACGAGACCGCCGCGACCACCGTCGACTGCCAGTGCGGATCGTCGCAACAGGCGAGCCACATGGTCGCGAACATGATCGCGGCGGGGGTCATCGACGTCGGCATCAGCTGTGGCGTCGAGGCGATGTCACGGGTGCCGCTCGGCTCCGGGTCCAAGCACGGCCCGGGCAAGCCGTGGCCCGACGAGTGGAACGTGGACCTGCCCAACCAGTTCGAGGCGGCCGAGCGGATCGCCCGCAACCGGGGGCTGACCCGGGAGCGCGTCGACTCCCTCGGCCTGCTGTCGCAGGAGCGGGCGGCCACCGCATGGAGCGAGGAGCGCTTCAAACGGGAGACGTTCGCCGTGCAGGTGCCCACGACGGAAGAGGAGCAGGCGGCCGGGCAGGGGATGTGGCGGCTCGTCGACCGTGACGAGGGGCTGCGCGACACGACCATGGAGGCGCTCGGGCGGCTCAAGCCGGTCATGCCGACGGCGGTGCACACGGCGGGCAACTCCTCGCAGATCTCGGACGGTTCGGCCGCCATCATGTGGGCCTCCAAGCGGATGGCCCGCGCGCTGAAGCTCAAGCCGCGGGCGCGGATCGTGGCGCAGGCGCTCGTCGGATCCGACCCGCACTTCCACCTCGACGGGCCGATCGACGCGACGCGGGCCGTGCTCGGCAAGGCGGGCATGTCCCTGCGGGACATCGACCTCGTCGAGATCAACGAGGCGTTCGCCTCGGTGGTGTTGAGCTGGGCGCAGGTCTTCGAGCAGGACCTGGAGAAGGTGAACGTGAACGGGGGCGCGATCGCGCTCGGGCATCCGGTCGGGGCGACCGGGGCCCGTCTCATCGCGACGGCGTTGCATGAGCTGGAGCGGCGGGACAAGGAGTTCGCGCTGGTCACGATGTGTGCGGGTGGGGCGTTGGCCACGGCCACGATTGTGCAGCGGCTGTAGGTGCTCCCGCACCGGTGCCGCCGAGGGGCGTGGGGAACCGCGCGGCAGGCGGCCGGGATACGCGGGTGAAGGCGCACCCGCCGACGGCCGGAAACCAGGCGGTCGAAGAGCTGTCCCCCACCGGAGCATGCGCGGCCCGGCGCGTGCATGACCGCCCCGGCCGACCCCGGTACGGCACGCCGAATCCGTACCGGGGCGGGGCGTGGGCGTGGTGACTCCCGTGGTCCAAGATCGTTCGCCGTGCATGAACCACACCAAGCGAGCACTTGCCGCTCTCGTCCCCGCCGTGGCCGTACTGTCCGTGGCCGTCAGCGCACACGCGGCAGTGCGGCAGGCGGATCCCGTTCAGCCGGTCGGGCCCGGTACGCTGACGACTCTGTCGCACACCTACGTGGCCCTCGGCTCTCCTGCCGGTGTCCGCCGTACGGCGCGGCTCAGCCCGAATGACGCACTCGTCGTCGAAGCCATCCACACCGACGCGTGGAAGTAGCCGGAGGGCTACAGCGATCCCCAAGTCCGCGAAGTCCGTACGCCTCTTCGGTCCGCGGCAGCCGTGGCGCGGGATGCGAACACCGTCGTCCCCGTCCTCGCCACGGATGGACACCGGGCGCACCCGGTCCGCGTCCCCCTCGTCCGCCGGGGAATCGGCCCGTCCACCGGCATCGAACCGCTTCGCCCGTCGCCGACCACGTGAACGACCGTCCGGAGCAGGGCCTCTTGTCGCCGGGCCAGGGCCTGCCCGACGGATCGGGAGCGGTCGGGTGGGTGTGCCGATGGACCATCCGCACGCCTGGTCGTTAACGGAAAAGGGTGAAGGGGAAGGGAGGGCGTCCCGGTCCGGCGCCCCAGGCGGGTATGACGGGCCCCACCACGTTCGTCCATCGCCGGGAGCCCTCTTGAAAACCGCTAGGTGTGTGACCCTTCCGCTGATCCTCGGTCTGGCGTTGACCGCGGCCACGGCATCGACCTCCCTGGCCGCCCCCGCCCCGTCGCGCAACGGCCTCGCCGGCGTTCTCAGGTCGGTCACCCTGACCAACGCGGACAACGGCCATGCCGTGACCGTACGGGCCGGCGACGACATCAGGGTCCGGCTGACCGGCGGTCCCGCGCAGGGCGGCACATGGGCGTGGAGCGTGCCGGTGGCCGGCGACCCCGCCGCCCTGCACCGAAACCAGGGCGCCACGGCCCCGAACGGCGATGCCACCGCGGTCTTCCGCGCCGTGAAGACCGGCAGGAGCGACATCACCTCCACCGGACGGTGCGTCCCGAAGCCCGGGTCGCAGTGCCCCTCCGCGGTCCGGCAGTGGAAGGTCACCATCGAGGTCCAGTGACCACGGGCGCCCTGGCCGTCGCGGACCGGCTCGCCCCGGTGGGACCTTCCGTCCCGTTGGGGCAGCCCCGGCCGGCACGTCCCGCAGGGTGTTCGCCCACCACCGGGTGGGCTCGCGCTCCGGTACGGGCACGTTCGTGACCCGCGCCTCGGAGGTGGGGGCAAGCCCCCCTCGGAGGGGGGTCCAGGGCCCGTTCGGGGCGGGGGACCGCCGGATGTCCGCGGTGCGCGCGGATGCCTACCGTCGAAGCATGGTCAATATCGGCATCCGTATCTCCGCGGTAACCACCCTCCTCGCAGCGGGAGTTGGGGGCTACGCCCCCGCCGCCCAGGCCCAGCCGGCCGCCCGGGCGCACCCCGCCCGGGCCCAGCCGGCCGCCCACCGCGGCGACCTCGTCTCGGTCGAGGACGTGTCCACCCGCACCCCCACCCAGGTCTCCGCCTTCCTCACGTCGGCCGGCATCGACAGCGCCCAGGTCCGCTACGGCGTACGCGGATACCGGCTCACGTACCGCACCATCACCCCGCAGGGCAGCCGCACCACCGCCACCGGCCTGCTCGTGCTGCCCGACGACGGGCGCCACACCCGGCTCGATCTCGTCGCGGACACCCACGGCACCATGGTCGACCGCGACTACGCGCCCTCCGTCGGCGAGGACGACGGCCGGCTCTCGCCGTATCTGCACGCCTCGGCCGGGCGGGCCGTCGCCGCGCCCGACTATCTGGGGCTCGGCAAGGGGCCGGGGCGGCACCCGTACATGGACACCGCCTCCGCCGTGTCCGCCTCGCTCGACATGCTGCGCGCCACCCGCACGGCCGCCCGCGAGCTGGGGCGCCCGCTGACCGGGGACGTCTACGGGACCGGGTTCTCGCAGGGCGGCCAGGTCGCCATGGCGCTCGGCCGGGCGCTGAGCCGGGGCGCGGACACCCACTTCCGGCTGAAGGCGCTCGCGCCGGTCTCGGGGCCGTACGACATCGCGGGACAGGAGCTGCCCGCACTCTTCGACGGGCGGGTGAACGACACCAGCGGGGTGCTGTACATGGCGTACTGGCTCACCGCGCAGAACAGGCTGCGCCCCTTGTACGGAGACACGGGGAACGCCTTCCGGGAGCCGTACGCCCGGGTCGTCGAGGAGCTCCTGGACAGCCACCACACCACGGAGGAGGTACTCGGGGCGCTGCCCGGCACGGTGCAGGAGATGCTCACGCCGGAGTTCTACGCACGGCTCCAGCACCCCCGCGGCGCCCTGCTCGACGCCCTGCGGGACAACGACCACACCTGCGACTGGAAGCCCGACGTGCCGGTGCGGCTCTACACCGCGAGCGGCGACACCGACGTCCCGATCGGCAACACGCTCAGCTGCGCCCGGCAGCTGGCCGCACACGGGAAGAAGGCCCCGGTGGCCGACCAGGGAGCGGTCGGCCACGACGGGGCCTTCAAGAAGTCGGTGCCGCGGATCGTGCGGCTCTTCGACTCCGTTGCCGGTACGGCTCAGTACCAGCTGTTCTGCTGCCAGAAGTTCCAGGCGCCGCACGGGCTGCCGTAGCGGTCGTTCATGTAGTTCAGGCCCCACTTGATCTGGGTGGCCGGGTTGGACTTCCAGTCGGCACCGGCGGAGGCCATCTTCGAACCGGGCAGGGCCTGGACCAGGCCGTAGGCGCCGGAGGAGGAGTTGGTGGCGGACGGGTTCCAGCCGGACTCGTGGGTCACGATCTTGCTGAAGCACTGGAACTGGTCGGACGGCATCATCTGCTGCGCGATCGCCTGGGCGCTCGTCGGTGCGGCCTGGGCCGGGACGGCGGCCATGGCGATGCCGGAGGCGGCCAGCAGCGTGGCGCCGGCGGCGGCGATGGACTTCTTGCGAGCGGAGATGCGGGCGGCGAAAGACAACGCGAAACCTAACGTCGGGGACATGGGGGTCGCACTCCGCCGGAGGTTCAAGGACCTCCTTGGCGAGGGAACCCGATGTGAGTGGCCCGTGTGTGGACCGTGCGGTTCCGGCGACTCGAACAGTTGTAACCGGGTCCCCGGGAGGTCCGCAATCACCCCATTTACTAGTGGGAGTCGCATGGGGGGTGGAACGTCCCCGGGGGTGTAAGGGATGCATAAGTCCAGGTCAACGTGGCTGCGGAGGGGCCTCTGGATCATGGCCGTGGGCCCCTATTCCGCCTCGTAGAGGACGAAGGTCCTGTGGGGCGCCTCACCCCGGAGGGACCCTTTTCAGGCCTCGAATGTGACCTGGGCCTCGAAGGCGGCACGCCTCGTCGCGCGTCGCAGTGCCTTGAGGACGGTCGCACCGAGCGTCAGGGTCAGCACCACGGTGAGCGCCGCCCGACCCAGGTCCCAGCCGAGCGAGGTGGCCGCGCAGTACGTGAAGAAGCGGACCAGGTTCTCGGACAGCGGGGCGCCGGGGTGGAAGGAGACGCCCGAGGACATCCCGCCGATGAAGGTCCAGCCCTGAAGGTTCATGACCGTCCCGTACGCGAACGAGGCGAGGGCGCCGTAGAAGGCGAGCAGGACCAGTTCGGCCCGGCCGCGCAGGCGGTGCGGGCCCGGCAGCAGGCCGGCGCCCATCGTGAACCAGCCCATCGCGAGCATCTGGAACGGCATCCACGGGCCGACCCCGCCGGTCAGCAGGGCGGACGCGAACATCGTCACCGAGCCGAGCACGAAGCCGAAGCCCGGCCCGAGGACCCGGCCGCTCAGCACCATCAGGAAGAACATCGGCTCCAGGCCCGCCGTGCCCGCGCCCAGCGGGCGCAGCGAGGCCCCGACCGCGGCCAGCACGCCGAGCATCGCGACGGCCTTGGCGTCCATGCCGTCGTCCGCGATCGTGGCGACCACCACACCCACCAGGAGCGGGAGCAGCGCGGCGAAGAGCCAGGGGGCGTCCTGGGCGTGGGCGAGACCGGAGTCGGCGTCGGCGAGCAGCGGCCAGCCGAAGGCCGCGATGCCGATGAGGGTGATGAGGGAGAGGGCCACCACCGCGCGGGGGCCCAGGCGGATGGCCCGGGCCGCCTTCGTGACGTCCCGGCTCGTGCGGCTCGTAGGGCTTGTGCGGTTCGTGCGGCTCACGCCCGTGGCGTTCGTGCGGCTCATGAAAGGGCCTCGCGCACCTGCGCGACGGTGAGCCAGTGCTGGGGGGCCAGGACCTTGGCGACCTGGGGGGCGAAGGCCGGCGAGGAGACGACCACCTCGGCGGTCGGGCCGTCCGCGACGACCTCGCCGCCCGCCAGGATCACCACCCGGTGGGCGAGTTCGGCGGCCAGCTCCACGTCATGGGTGGCGAGCACGATCGCGTGCCCCTCGGCGGCGAGTGCGCGCAGCACGGTGACCAGGCGGGCCTTGGCCGCGTAGTCCAGGCCGCGGGTCGGCTCGTCCAGGAGGAGCAGGGGAGGCCTGCCGGTCAGGACGATCGCCAGCGCGAGGGCGAGGCGCTGGCCCTCGGACAGGTCGCGGGGGTGCGTGTCGTCCGCTACGCCGGGAAGCAGCGTGGACACCAGCTCGCGGCAGGTTCCCGGGGCAGCCCCGGCGTCCTGGTCCGCGGCGGCGCACTCCGCGGCGACGGTGTCGGCGTACAGGAGGTCGCGCGGCTCCTGGGGTACGAGGCCGACCTCCCGGATCAGTTCGCGCGGCGGGGTGCGGTGCGGGGTGCGGCCGGCCACCGTCACCGAGCCCGAGGTGGGCTCGATCATGCCGACGAGGGTGGCGAGGAGGGTGGACTTGCCGGCGCCGTTGCGGCCCATCAGGGCGATGGTCTCGCCCGGGGCGACGGTCAGGTCCACGCGGCGCAGGGCCTCCACCCGGCCGCGTCGCACGCCGAGGGCGGTGGCGGTGGCCGGCGCCGTTGTGGCGGGGGTGCCGGGGTGCCCCGGCGGGCGGCGGAAGAGGGCGGCGAGGGTGCGCCGCGCCGCCGCGGGCCGAGGGGCGGCCACCGGCGGCTCGGTGCCTTCGGCGGTGGGCGCGCAGGGTGCGAGCGTTGAGAGCCGGTCGCGCAGCGGGCCCGCCATGCGGCGGGCGTCCCGTACGGAGAGCGGGAGCGGGTTCCACTTCGCGAGGCGGCCCAGGGCCACCACCGGGGGCTGGACAGGGGAGACGCGCATGATGTCGGCGGGGGTGCCGAGGAGCGGGGGCTCGCCGGGGGAGGGGAGCAGGATCACCTGGTCCGCGTACTGGATCACCCGCTCCAGGCGGTGCTCGGCCAGCAGGACCGTCGTGCCGAGGTCGTGCACGAGGCGCTGGAGGACCGAGAGGACGTCCTCCGCGGCGGCCGGGTCGAGTGCCGACGTCGGTTCGTCCAGGACCAGGACCTTCGGGTGCGGGGTGAGGACCGAGCCGATCGCGACCCGCTGCTGCTGGCCGCCGGAGAGGGTGGCGATGGGGCGGTCGCGCAGTTCGGCGAGGCCCAGCAGGTCGAGGGTCTCCTCGACCCGACGGCGCATCACGGCGGGGGCGAGCCCCAACGACTCCATGCCGTAGGCGAGTTCGTCCTCGACGGTGTCGGTGACGAAGTGCGCCAGCGGATCCTGGCCCACCGTGCCGACCAGGTCGGCGAGTTCACGCGGTTTGTGGGTGCGGGTGTCGCGGCCGTCCACCGTGACCCGGCCGCGCAGGGTGCCCCCGGTGAAGTGCGGGACGAGCCCGGAGACCGTGCCGAGGAGGGTCGACTTGCCGACTCCGGACGGGCCGACGAGCAGGACCAACTCGCCCTCGGGGACGGTCAGTTCGACTCCCCGTACGGTCGGCTCCGGCGTGGAGTCGTAGGTGACCGAGACGTTCTCGAACCGGATCACGCGGACTCCTTCGGTGGCGCGGGCGGCGCGGGCGGCGCGGGTGGTACGGGTGATGCGGCCGGTACGGGTGCGACGAACGCGGGGAGCAGGCCGGCGAGCAGGGAGAGCGCGGGCCACAGGGGCAGGGCCGGTGCGCTCAGGGGGACGACCCCGAGGGTCAGGGCGTCCGGTGCGTACGTACCCGCCCAGAGCATCAGCGCCGCGACCATCGCGCCGGAACCCGCCACCAGCCAGGACCGGGCGCCCCAGCGGTCGGGCCGGTAGCGGGTGCGGAGCTGGCGGCGGCCGCCGAGCCGGAGCCCGGCGAGGGAGGCGGCCAGCCCCGCCGCGAGGACGGGGATGCCGTACCCGGCACCTTCGGAGGCGAGCAGTCCGTAGGTCCCCGCGCAGACGCCGAGGAGACCGCCGAGGGTCAGGGCGGTGGTCAAGTGACGTACGGGGGTCGGTACTTGGGCGGTACGGCCGTAGCCGCGGGCGTCCATCGAGGCGGCCACCGCGACCGAGCGCTCCAGGGCGCCTTCGAGTACCGGCAGGCCGATCTGGGCGATCGCCCTGATACCGCCCGTGGGGCGGCCACGCAGCCGGCGCGCGGTCCGCAGCCGTACGACGTCGGCGACCATGTTCGGCGCGAAGGTCATCGCGACGACCACGGCGACGCCCGCCTCGTACAGCGCGCCCGGCAGGGACTTGAGGAGGCGGGCGGGGTTGGCGAGCGCGTTCGCCGCGCCCACGCAGATCAGCAGGGTGGCGAGCCGGGCGCCGTCGTACAACGCGAAGAGCATGCCCTCTGCGGTGACCCGGCCGCCGACGCGGATGCCCTTCGCCCAGTCGGGGAGCGGGAGTTGGGGCAGCGTGAACAGGGTGTGGCTGCCGGGGATCGGTGAACCGAGGACCAGGTTGAAGACGAGTCGGATGCCGACCACGAACAGGCCGATCTTGATGAACGCGGTGTAGGACCGGGCCCAGGGGGCGTCGGTCTTGCGGGCGGCCACGACGTATCCGGCGACCCCGACGAGGAGGCCGAGCAGGAGGGGGTTGTTCGTGCGCGACGCGGCCGTGGCGAGCCCGAGCGCCCAGAGCCACCAGGCGCCGGGGTGCACGGCGTTGCTCCGGCTCGCGACGGGCGCGGCCGGCGTCCGCCTCCGGCGGGGGGAACGGCGTGCGGGCGCGGACCGCTGGGTGAACGCCCGGCCTCCGGCCGGGCTGGGTTCCCCGCCCGCACCCGTACCCGCTTCCGGCCCGTGCTCGGCCTCCTCGTTCCGGGGTGGCATCGCCGGGTCAGTCTCCCCGGCGACGGCGGCGGGCCTGCCAGACCGCCGCCCCGCCCAGGGCGAGGACCGCGGCCGCTCCGGCCAGGAGTCCTACCGAGGGGCCCGAGCCCGGGGTGTCCTGCTTGGCGGGCGGCGCGCTCGCCGCCGGGCCGTCCACCTGCTCGCCGCACCCTGTGCGCGGGTAGCCCCCGATCGCGCACAGCAGGGCCGCGCTGTTGTAGCGCAGCGGCTTCGCCACGGCGGCCAGGGCGTCGGCGGTGGTGGCGTCCGGGGAGACCTGGGCGCAGGCGGTGCGCGGGGCGGGCGGGGTCTCGCCCGGGGCCGCGTCCTGGGGCGTGCCGAAGTCGATGACGAGCGCGACTCGCTTCGTGTCGTCCCTGGTCGGCGTCGTACCGCAGACCGCCTCGAAGGACGGTGCCGTACGCGGCTGGGTGGCGTCCTTGGAGTCCGCGCTCACCGCGAAGCGGAAGCCCTCCACCGAGCCGTCGCCGGGGTGCGCGGACGCCGGGCCCTGGGTGGCGTACGTCCAGGCGACGCCCGTCAGGTCCCAGAACGACCAGTACCGGTAGCCCGCCGCCTGCGCGGGACCCGCGGCGGTGGCGAGGAGCACCACGGCGAGGAGCAGCGCGGCGAACGAGGCGAGTCGCGTCCGCATCACAGCTGCTGGTTCTTCTTGCGGCCGCTGATCAGGAAGCCGACGCCGATGCCGGCGACCAGGCCGACGCCGACGATCCACCAGACCGAGATGCCGTCGTTCTTCTCGGACGACGACTTCGGCTTGGACGCGTCGGCCGGGGCGGACGACGTGGCCGTGGCCCGGGGGCCCGTCGCGTTCAGGGAGTCGACCAGGTTCACTCCGCCGAAGTTCGTCGGGTCGGCACCGGTCGCGTCCGCGGCGAAGATGAGCTGGGCGTAGGCGGCGGGGCCGCTCTCCTTGGCCCAGGCGGTGGCGTTCTTGGCGAGCCAGTCGGCGGACGCCTTCGCCTGCTGGGACAGCCCGTCGGCGGCGAGGGCGACGACCGCGTCCGCGGTGTTGCCGAAGTCGGGCTGACTTTCGGCGCCCGGCATCGCGGACTTCAGGAACCCGGTCGGGGCCAGCGTCCTGGCGAGGTAGGCGGCACCGTTGTGCGCGGCCTGCTCGGGCGTGGTGGCCTTCTCGCAGGCGGTGCCCTTGGCATCGGCGGGGCCGGCGGTCGCGGTCAGGCCCTTGCCGAGCGAGCCGGTCACCGCGGCGGCCGTCGCGTCCGCGTTGGCGTACAGCTTCCCGGTCTTCAGGTCGCCCTGGTAGGCGAAGGCGCCGCCGCCGGAGGGGTCGTCGCAGGGCAGCGCGAAGGCGAGCAGGCCGTCGAACGGGGACTTGCCGCCCTTGGCCGACTTGACCTCGGCCGGCTTCTCGCCCGCGGCGGCGAGTGCGCCGATGACGATCGCGGTGGAGTTGGCGTCGCTCTTCGAGCCGGGGTTGTAGGCCCAGCCGCCGTCGTCGTTCTGGACCGACTTCAGCCAGCCGGTGCCCTTCTTCACCGCGTCGTCGTGCCCGCCGAGCGCGACCAGTGCCTGGACGGCGGCCGAGGTGGCGTTGGTGTCGAGCATCGCCTTGGGGTCGCACGGCTTGGCCGGGTCCGCACGGAACGCGGTGAAGGCGCCGCTCTCGCACTGCTGGCCGGTGAGCCAGGTGACGGCCTGGCCGGCGGGCCTGACGCCCGTCTTCTCCTGGGCGAGGAAGGCGAGGGACTGCCGGAAGACGCCGTCGTACTGGGGGTCCTTGGTTCCGTACAGGCCCGGCGGGACCGCCGCGGGGGACGGCGTGCCGTCGGCGAATGCGGCCGGGGCGACGCCGCCCAGGACGGCGGTGGCGGCGGCGAGCGCTGCGGCGCAGCGGCGTACGGTCATGGCGGGCGGTGCCTCTCCTGCGGGGGGCGCGGGCACGGGCGCGCGCTGGCACCCGGCTCGGGCCCCGTATACCTCGACGGTGCGGGTCACCTGCGGTGTGCGGGTGACGTGTGAGCCGGTCATGCGGTGACGGGGCGTTCCGGCTTGCCACCCGGGGTGGCTTCACGGCTGCGGGTCAGCGCCGGGTTTGCACCGGCTTTCCCCCGTACGGGGCATGACGACGACCCGCCCACCCTACCCGGAGGGTGAACGACCCCCGGGCTCCGCCCCAGACCCCGTTCGCCCCTCAAGAGCGCTCGCCCTCAGACTCCGCCAAGGCCTCAACGGCCAGGGGGGACCGCCATGACGGGCTGCGGGTGCCCCGGTACCGGGCCACCCGCAGGGGCGCGGGGAGCCGCGCGAAGGGGCTGGGCGGGGACAGAACCGGGGTCGGGGGCGGCGCCCCAGACCAGCCGGACCAGCCGGAGCCGGACCGCTAGACCGAGCGGAACCGGACCACCCCGCCCCCCGGCACCCGCTCGACCCGCCCGAGCTTCTCCAGGCGCCGCACATGCGCCTCCGCCTCCGAGACCGCGATCGTGCGCGACCCGTACGGAATCTCCGACCAGGGCCGGTTCCACTCCATCCGTTCCGCCAGCTCCCACGGTGTGAGGGGGACGGCGAGGAGGGACAGCAGACCCGTCAGCCGGTCCTCGTGGTGGGTCAGGAGCTCGCGGACCCGCGCCCCCGCCGTGGTGAACGCGTGCTGGTGCGCGGGCAGGACCTCGGCGACCGAGAGTCGGCCGACGCGTTCGAGGGAGTCGAGGTAGTCGCCGAGCGGGTCGGTCTCGACGGCGTCGTCGGGGTCCTCGTACAGGCCGATGTGCGGAGTGATCCCGGGCAGCAGGTGGTCGCCGCTGAACAGGCGCCCGTTGCCGGGCAGCCCCGAGGGGTGCTCCTCCTCCAGGTGCAGGCAGACGTGGCCCGGCGTGTGACCCGGAGTCCAGATCGCGCGGAGCCGGCGCCCGGCCAGCGGCAGCAGGTCGCCCGGCACGATCTCGCGGTCGGGCAGCGCGGCCCGCAGCCCCGGCAGGGTCCGCATGCGTCCGGACGTACGGGCCTCGCGGAGCGGGGCGAGATGCTCCTCCGGGGCGCCGACCGCCGTGAGCTTGGCGCACAGGTAGTCCAGCCAGACGCCCGGTCGGGCCTCCCGGGTGCGGCGCACCACGGCGGCGTCCGCCGCGTGCATCGCGATCCACGCGCCGGAGGCGTCCCGGACCTGGCCGGAGAGGCCGTGGTGGTCGGGGTGGTGGTGGGTGATCACGACCCCGTGCACGGCGGAGACGTCCGTGCCGAGGGCCCGCAGGCCGGCGGCCAGGGTGTCCCAGGAGTCCGGGTCGTCCCAGCCGGTGTCGACGAGCACCGGGCCCCGGTCGGTGTCGACGAGGTGGACCAGGGTGTGGCCGAGCGGGTTGTCCGGGATCGGCACCTTGATGGAGTGGACCCCGCCCCCGTGGTCGGTCACCTGAGGGGCGGCCGCCTCAGGAGCGGTCGGCTCGGGCGAGGCCGCCTCGGGCGCGGCCGGCTCCCGCGCCGGCTCCTGTGCCCGTTCCCGCGTCGGCTCCTGTGCCCGTTCCCGTGCTGGCTCCTGCGGCATGGGGTCCTCGTCTCTCCGGATCCGTGACTCCGGGTCCCTGTGCGGCCGGCCGGCGCACACCCGGTCGAGTGGCACGCCCCCGGTCACTATAACTAGAACTGGTTACAGTGGGTGCCCGGCTCGGCCGACTCTCCGGTGATCAAGTCGGCCCGGGCGCGCATTCCCCACCTCGTCCCGGCCGTGGACTCCTCCAACTAGAACTGGTATCAGTTCTGAAACAACGTCAGGCCACAGCGAAGCCCGCGCCGCAGGAGGCACCAGGCATGACCGAGCTCGTGGAACACGGACAGCTTTTCATCGGCGGGGAGTTGACCGACCCGCTCGGCTCCGACGTCATCGAGGTGATCTCACCCCATACCGAGCAGGTCATCGGCCGCGTGCCGCACGCCTCCCGGGCCGACGTGGACCGGGCCGTGGCCGCCGCGCGCCGGGCCTTCGACACCGGACCCTGGGCGCGGGCCACGCCCGAGGAGCGCATCGAGGTGGTGTCCCGGATCAAGGACGCCATCCTCGTGCGGCACGAGGAGATCGCCCGGTCCATCAGCTCCCAGAACGGCTCCCCGTACTCCTGGAGCGTGCTCGCCCAGGCGCTCGGCGCGATGATGGTCTGGGACTCGGCGATCACCGTGGCCCGCCAATTCCGTTACGAGGAAAGGCGGTCGGGCGCCCTCGGCCCGCTCCTCGTGCGGCGCGAGCCGGTCGGCGTGGTCGCGGCCGTGGTGCCGTGGAACGTCCCGCAGTTCGTGGCGGCGGCCAAACTCGGGCCCGCGCTGCTCACCGGCTGCTCGGTGATCCTCAAGCCGTCCCCCGAGTCACCCCTCGACTCCTACATCCTCGGCGAGATCGCGGCCGAGGCGGGCCTGCCGGAAGGGGTGCTGTCCATCCTGCCCGCGGACCGCGAGGTCAGCGAGTACCTCGTCGGGCACCCCGGCGTCGACAAGGTGTCCTTCACGGGTTCCGTCGCGGCCGGCAAACGCGTGATGGAGGTCGCCGCGCGCCACCTCACCCGCGTCACCCTGGAGCTCGGCGGCAAGTCGGCCGCGGTGATCCTGCCGGACGCCGACCTCGAAGCGACCGTCGCGGGCGTCGTCCCGGCCGCCTGGATGAACAACGGGCAGGCCTGCGTGGCCCAGACCCGCATCCTGGCTCCGCGCAGCCGCTACGAGGAGATCGCCGAGGCGTTCGCCGCCGCCGCGGGCGCGCTCGTGGTGGGGGACCCGCTGAACGCGGCCACCCAGGTCGGCCCGCTGGTCGCCGAGCGGCAGCGGCAGCGCTCGCTGGACTACATCAGGATCGGGCAGGAGGAAGGCGCCAAGATCCTCACCGGGGGCGGGCGTCCGGCCGGTCTCGACCGGGGCTGGTACGTCGAGCCGACCCTCTTCGGAGACGTCGACAACACGATGCGCATCGCCCGCGAGGAGATCTTCGGGCCGGTCATCTGTCTGCTGCCGTACGGGGACGAGGCCGAGGCGCTCAGGATCGCCAACGACTCCGAGTACGGGCTCAGCGGCAGCGTGTGGACCGGGGACGTCGAGCACGGCATTGACTTCGCGCGCTCGGTGCGCACCGGCACCTTCAACGTCAACACCTTCAGCCTCGACATGCTGGGCCCGTTCGGCGGCTACAAGTCCTCCGGTCTGGGGCGGGAGTTCGGGCCCGAGGGCTTCGGCGAGTACCTGGAGCACAAGATGATCCACCTGCCCGCCGGACACGGGGGCGAGTGATGGGCGACCGCTGGCACGTCGAGGTCGACCGGAGCGTGTGCATCGGATCCGGCATGTGCGTGGGCCACGCCCCGGCCGGGTTCGAGCTCGACTCCGCACGTCAGTCCCACCCCCGCACCCCCGACACCGACGCCAACGAACAGATCCTGGCCGCCGCCGAGGGCTGCCCGGTGGAGGCCATCCTGATCACCCTGCTCGACTCCCGGGAACCGGTGTTCCCTCCGGAGGACTAACCCCCTCCGGGGGATCAGCCCCCCTCGGAGGGCACAGGGGACCGTGTCTCCCCCGGGGGAGACCCCCGCGCGGGGACGGGGGCGCTACCCCTTGGGCGGAACGGCACCCGGGGCCGTGAGGTCGATCAGTTTGCAGACCGTTTCGATGTCGATCTTGACCTGGGCGATGGACGCCCGGCCGGAGAGCCAGGTGATCAGGGCCGAGTGCCAGGTGTGCTCGATGACCCGGACCGCCGAAAGCTGCTCAGGGGTGGGGTGCTCAAGTCCCATCGCGTCCAGGATGATCGCCGTGGTCTGCCGCGAGACCGTGTCTACCTCGGGGCTCACCGAGCGGTCCGCGAAGGTGAGGGCGCGCACCATCGCGTCCGCCAGGTGCGGCTCGCGCTGGAGCGCGCGGAAGGCCCGCATGAGGGTCTCGGCCACCCGCTCGGCCGAGCCGGCGCCGGACGGCGGATGCTTGCGCAGGGTGCCGTGCAGATGCTGGAGCTGGTCCTGCATCGTGGCGACCAGGAGATGGATCTTGGAAGGGAAGTAGCGGTACAGCGTGCCGAGCGCGACCCCCGCGGCCTCGGCCACCTCACGCATCTGCACCGCGTCGAAGCCGCCGCGGCTGGCCAGCTGGGCGCTCGCGTGCAGGATGCGACGGCGCCGGGCCTCCTGGCGTTCCGTCAGGGGAGGGGTGGCCGGGGTGGCCGCCTTGGCTTCCGCTGTCATGTGTCCCGTTCCGTTTGTCCGGTTCTCTGCCACGGTGTTCGGCGGCCCAGCATGGCAGGGGCCCCGTCGTGGCGCGAATCACCTGATCCGGCTCTTACAGTCGCGCTACCTGCCGGTAGATTCGATGCTCCTTGAGTGATCGAAGTACGCTCAAGAAGGACCAAGTCTGGAACTTGTTCTAGATTAGCGCGAGCGGTTACGCTCCGGCGAAACGCAGTGATGAAGGGGGCCGCGTGTGACCGCTGAGGCCATCGAGGCAAGCCCCCGCGCCGGGGGCGCCGACCGTGCGGGCGAGCGCCCGCTGCGGATCGCGCTGCTCACCTACAAGGGGAACCCGTTCTGCGGCGGCCAGGGCGTCTACGTCCGCCACCTCTCGCGCGAACTCGCCCGGCTCGGGCACTCCGTGGAGGTCATCGGAGCGCAGCCCTACCCCGTGCTCGACGAGGGGGTCCCGCTCACCGAGCTGCCCAGCCTCGACCTGTACCGCTCGCCCGATCCGTTCCGCACGCCCGCCAAGGACGAGTACCGGGACTGGATCGACCGCCTTGAGGTCGCCGCCATGCGCACCGGCGGGTTCCCGGAGCCGCTCACCTTCTCGCTGCGCGCGCGGCGCCATCTGGCCGCCCGCCGTGGCGAGTTCGACGTCGTCCACGACAACCAGACGCTCGGCTACGGCCTGCTCGGTGACGTCGGCGCGCCCCTGGTGACCACGATCCACCACCCCATCACCGTCGACCGCCGGCTCGAACTGGACGCGGCGCCCGACTGGAAGCGCCGCGCCTCGGTGCGCCGCTGGTACGGCTTCACCCGGATGCAGAAGCGGGTCGCCCGCCGGCTTCCGTCGGTGCTCACCGTCTCCGGCACCTCCAAGGGCGAGATCGTCGACCACCTCGGCGTGCGCGAGGACCGCATCGAGGTCGTGCACATCGGCGCCGACACCACCCTGTGGTCGCCGGACCCGGCCGTCGCCGAGGTGCCCGGCCGGATCGTGACCACCTCCAGCGCGGACGTGCCCCTCAAGGGCCTGGTCTTCCTCGTCGAGGCCCTCGCCAAGCTGCGCACCGAGCACCCGGCGGCCCACCTCGTGGTCGTCGGCAAGCGGGCCGAGGACGGGCCGGTCGCCCACGCCATCGAGAAGTACGGGCTCGGTGACGCCGTCCAGTTCGTCAAGGGCATCACCGACGCCGAGCTCGTCGACCTCGTACGCTCGGCGCAGATCAGCTGTGTGCCCTCGCTGTACGAGGGCTTCTCGCTGCCCGCCGCCGAGGCCATGGCGACCGGCACCCCGCTGCTCGCCACGACCGGCGGGGCCATCCCCGAGGTCGCCGGCACCGACGGCGAGACCTGCCTCGCGGTGCCGCCCGGCGACGCGGGGGCACTGGCCGCCGGGCTCGCGCGCCTGCTCGGGGACCCCGACCTGCGGGCCAGCCTCGGCGCGGCCGGCCGCGAGCGGGTCCTGGAACGCTTCACCTGGGCCCGCGCCGCCCGGGGCACCGCCGAGCTCTACCGCGAGGCCATCGAGGCGCAGGGCCGTACGGCCCGGAAGCCCGCCAGGTGACCGGGCGCCCCGCGCCCACGACTACCGGCCGCTCCGTGGCCACAGGTGTTCTCCATCGGAAAGGGCAGACCCCGTGCTGACCGTCGACTTCTCCCGCTTCCCGCTCGCCCCGGGCGACCGCGTGCTCGACCTGGGCTGCGGCGCGGGCCGGCACGCCTTCGAGTGCTACCGGCGCGGCGCCCAGGTCGTGGCGCTGGACCAGAACGGCGAGGAGATCCGCGAGGTCGCCAAGTGGTTCGCCGCGATGAAGGAGGCGGGCGAGGCACCCGAGGGGGCCACCGCCACGGCGATGGAGGGCGACGCGCTCAACCTGCCCTTCCCCGACGAGTCCTTCGACGTCGTGATCATCTCCGAGGTCATGGAGCACATCCCGGACGACAAGGGCGTGCTCGCCGAGATGGTCCGCGTCCTGCGGCCCGGCGGCCGCATCGCGGTGACCGTGCCGCGCTACGGGCCCGAGAAGGTCTGCTGGGCGCTGTCCGACGCGTACCACGAGGTCGAGGGCGGCCACATCCGCATCTACAAGGCGGACGAGCTCATCGGCAAGATGAAGCAGGCGGGACTCAAGCCGTACGGCTCCCACCACGCGCACGCGCTGCACTCGCCGTACTGGTGGCTCAAGTGCGCCTTCGGCGTGGACAACGACAAGGCGCTGCCGGTGAAGGCGTACCACCAGCTCCTGGTCTGGGACATCATGAGGACGCCCGGCATCAGCACCGTCACCCGGCTCGCCGAGCGGGCCCTCAACCCGGTCGTCGGCAAGAGCTTCGTGGCGTACGCGACCAAGCCGCACCTGCCCGTGGGCGCCGCCAAGTGACCTCTCCGGAGCGCACCGAACACCTCGTCCTGCCCGGGGTTCTGACGGTGCATCAGGCCGGGCAGACGGTGGCGGCGCTGCTCGCCGCGCAGCGCCCCGACGGCGCCATCCCCTGGTTCCGCGGCCACCACCTGGACCCCTGGGACCACACCGAGGCCGCGATGGCGCTGGACGCGGCGGGCGAACACGCCGCCGCCGAGCGCGCCTACGACTGGCTCGCCCGGCACCAGAACGACGACGGGTCCTGGTACGCCGCCTACCAGGACGGCGAGCACGACCGGGTCACCGACCGCTGCCGCGAGTCCAACTTCGTCGCCTACATCGCGGTCGGGGTCTGGCACCACTACCTCGCCACCGGCGACGACACCTTCCTCGACCGGATGTGGCCCAAGGTCTTCGCGGCCGTCGAGTGGGTCCTGGCGCTCCAGCAGGGCGGCGGGCAGATCGGCTGGAAGCGCGAGGCGGACGGCACCGCCGTCACCGACGCGCTGCTCACCGGCAGCTCCTCGGTCCACCACGCCCTGCGCTGCGCGCTCGCCATCGCCGAACAGCGCGAAGAGCCGCAGCCCGACTGGGAGTTGGCGGCCGGCGCGCTCGCGCACGCCATCCAGCACCACCCCGAGCGCTTCCTCGACAAGTCCCGCTACTCGATGGACTGGTACTACCCGGTCCTCGGCGGCGCCCTCACCGGCGTCGAGGCCAAGGCCCGTATCGACGCGATGTGGGACGACTTCGTGGTGCCCGGCCTCGGGGTGCGCTGTGTGCTGCCCAACCCGTGGGTCACCGGCGGCGAGAGCTGTGAGCTGGCGCTCGCGCTGTGGGCGACCGGCGAGTCCGACCGGGCCCTTGAGGTCCTCCAGTCCATCCAGCACCTGCGCGACCCCGCGACGGGCCTGTACTGGACGGGGTACGTCTTCGAGGGCAACCGCGCGGTGTGGCCCGAGGAGCTCACGACGTGGACGGCGGGCTCGCTGCTGCTCGCGGTGGCGGCCCTCGGCGGCGACGAGGCGACCGGGGCGGTCTTCGGCGGCGAGCGGCTCCCCAGGGGGCTCGCGCCCTACTGCTGCGGGTAGGACGGGCCCGTACGGCAGCGGGGAACTGTCGCCGCGGCTGGGGGAGACCCGTACGGGAACGCCTTGCCGCCACTGGGACGGGACCCGTACGGAGTCGCCCGAGTGGCGCAGTGCGGTGGGCCGGGTGAGGCTGCCGGGGAGGCCGACACATCCCCCGGAGGTCATCGTGCCCACTACGTTCCCCATCCGCCGCATAATCGTGGCGGTCGTCCTGTCCTGCGCCGTCCTGGTGTCGACGACCGCCTGCGGAGGAGAGACCAGGTCCACCCAGCGCGCCGCGCTCACCGCGGCCGAGAGCACCCCCTCGCCGACCGCGTCGGCCGAGCGGCAGAAGCTCGCCAAGACCCGCTTCGTCGCCAACGCCGGACTCGCCGCGGGCGCCGCCTATCAGTGGATCATCAAGCCGTACAAGGCGGGCAAGTTCAAGAAGGGCGCGAAGGGCCGTACGTTCGCCCTCGTCAAGGCCGGTCTCGCCGGTGCCTTCACGTACAACCGGCTGAAGGCGGCGACCGAGAACGCCAAGGGCGACCCGCTGCTCTCGAAGGCCGTGGCGCCCCTCACCTCGGGCATCGACTCGCTCAAGAACCTGGGCGGCAAGCTGCGCAAGGGCGACGCGAACGACAGTGACGTCGGCATGTTCGAGAACATGATCAACGGCGTCAAGGACGCGGGCCAGAAGGCGGGTGCGCCGGTCAAGGACCAGGTGCCCTCCGCGGGCCAGCTCGCCGGCGGCTGACGCCGCGCGGCTAGGAGTTCAGCTCCGCCAGCGTGCGCAGCGTCAAGGGGTCCGGTGAGGTGACCAACAGGTCCGTCACCGGGCCCTTGCGCCACAACTCCAGGCGTTCCGCGATGCGTTGGCGCGGGCCCACCAGGGAGATCTCGTCGGCGAAGGCGTCCGGCACGGCGAGCACCGCCTCCTCGCGGCGGTCCGCGAGGAACAGCTCCTGGATGCGGCGGGCGGCGTCCTCGTACCCCATGCGCGCCATCAGGTCGGCGTGGAAGTTGCGGGCCGCGTGGCCCATGCCGCCGATGTAGAAGCCCAGCATCGCCTTGACCGGGAGCAGTCCCTCGGCGATGTCGTCGCAGACATGGGCGCGCACCATGGGGGCCACCAGGAATCCCTCGCGCAGCTCCGTCAGCGAGGCCTCGTAGACG
Source organism: Streptomyces sp. NPDC006691 (assembly GCF_042869955.1). NCBI lineage: Bacteria > Bacillati > Actinomycetota > Actinomycetes > Kitasatosporales > Streptomycetaceae > Streptomyces > Streptomyces sp. NPDC006691. Next base: position 216,110 of record NZ_JBIAGW010000003.1, on the reverse strand, counting down.
CCCGTGCGGGTCGGCGACCAGTACAGGGGGAGCCAGCCGTCCGCGATGCGGGTGGTCTGGGCGATGTTCTTGGGGCCCTCGGCGCCCAGGAGTACGGGGATGTCCGGGCGCAGGGGATGGGTGATGGCCTTGAGGGGCTTGCCCAGACCCGTACCGCCCGGGCCCGCGTAGGGATGCGCGTGGAAACGGCCGTCGAGCTCCACCGGGCCCTCGCGGCGCAGCACTTGGCGGATCACGTCCACGTACTCGCGGGTCGCGGTGAGCGGGCTGGACGGGAACGGCCGGCCGTACCAGCCCTCCACCACCTGCGGCCCCGAGAGCCCGAGGCCCAGCATCATCCGGCCGCCCGACAGGTGGTCCAGGGTGAGGGCGTGCATGGCGGTGGCGGTGGGGGTGCGCGCGGCCATCTGCGCGACCGCGGTGCCGAGCCGGATGCGGGAGGTGTGCGCGGCGATCCAGGTCAGCGGAGTGAAGGCGTCCGAGCCCCAGGCCTCCGCGGTCCACACCGAGTGGTAGCCCAACTCCTCGGCCGAGCGGGCGAGTTCGAGGTGATCGGGGTGGGGGCCGCGCCCCCAGTAGCCGAGTGCGAGTCCCAGGCGCATGTGGCGTCCCCTCCCAGTGAACCTGACGATCCGTCAGGGGACTGTAGGCCAACGGCCCCCCGCCCGGAAGGGGCGGGGGGCCGTCGGAACGCCGCGGGGTGATCAGCCGCGCTGGATGCCGGTGGTGTCCTGGAGGACGCCGCGGCGGCCGTCCTGCGTCTGGGCGACCAGACCGGGACCGCGCTGGTCCACGGCCAAGTACCAGGTGCCGGGGGCCAGTTCGGCGATCGGGGTGGGCGAGCCGTCCTCCGCGTACAGCGGGCGGGCGACGGGGACCGCGAACCAGAACGGGGCGAAGTCACCGGCCGGGGCGGCCGCGGCGGGCTGCGCCTGGCTGTCCTTGTTCGGCTCGGCGACGGCCGGCGCCTGCGCGCCGAACGGCTGGGCCTGGGCCTGGGCGTGCGGGTGCCCGCCGAGGCTCGGGTCGCCGGGCTGTGCGCCGTAGGGCTGCTGGGCCGCGCCGGGGTAGCCGTAGCCACCGGCCGGCTGGGCGGCGCCCGGGTAGCCGTAGGGCTGCGGGGCGGCGGGCTTCGGGGCACCCATCAGCGGCGCCTTGAGCGCGGCCACCAGCGGAGTGGCGACGGCTGCCGCGGCCAGCACGAGCGCGGCGATCAGGCCGAGGATCAGGCCGGCGCCGGAGCCGTGGGCGTCGATGACCGTCCAGAACGCGGTCCACGCGGCGAAGACCGTGAACGCGACGCCGAACTGCGTGAGGTCCAGGCCCGCGATCTGCTTGGGCTGCGGCAGCGAACGACCGACGACGACCAGGACCGCACCGATGATGCCCGCGAGGAACATGCTCATCAGGAGCGAGAGCGAGTCCCAGGCGTTCGGCGCTTCGATGCTCGGGCAGAACTGGCCGGAGCAGCTCGGAGCGGATGTGAGATTCAGGAACGAGGCGATGAACAGCACCACCGCTGCACCGATCACCACGCCGTCGCCTCGTGTGAGGGAGCGGATGTTCACGTAAAAGTCCTCTTTTGTGTCGTCTCGTCGGGGCGGTCATCGCTGCCGCCGGTGTACGTGCACACGGCGTGAAGCTCTAGGTGGTTCCCCCTGTGCGGATGAATCTATCGTCTGGAACTGTGGGCCGTACGGCGGGTCGGGAGCCTACCCGCCCAGGAACGCCGTAATGCCGTCGGCGATCCCCTGCGCCGCCTTCTGGTGCCAGTCCGCACTCTTGAGAAGGCCCGAATCCCGGGAATCGCGCATGTTGCCACACTCGATGAACACCTTGGGAACGGTCGACAGGTTGAGACCGCCGAGGTCGCTCCGGGTGTCCAAGGCGGTGCCGCCGCCCACGTAGTTGGAGGCGTTCATGCCGGTGTCCTGGACGAACTTCCCCGCGATCCGCACACCGAGTTCACGCGAGGGCCCCACGATCGGGGCGGTGTCGGCGCCGCCGCCCTTCACCTGGGCGGGCAGGATGACGTGGAAGCCCCGCTGGCCCTGGGCCGCGCCGTCCGCGTGCACCGATACGACGGCGTCCGCCTTCGCCCGATTCCCGATCCGGGCCCGCTCGTCCACACACGGCCCGAATGCCCGGTCGCCGTCGTGGGTGAAGACGACCTTGGCGCCCTGCTTTTCCAGGATCGCCCTGATCCGGTGCGACACATCGAGGGTGAACTCGGCTTCCGTATAACCATCGTTGGTCTCCGTGCCGGTGGTGTCGCATTCCTTCTCGTTCGTTCCGATGTCCACCGGCTCATTGATCTCTTTTGTATGCCGGAAATTATTCGGATTGTGACCCGGATCGATGACGACGGTCTTTCCGGCGAGCGTCCCGGTGCCGGTGCCGCCACCGGCAGGCGCCGAGGGGGAGGGGGAGGACGCGGGGCTGCCCTGTGGGGTCGGGGTGCCGGTCCCGGGGCGCGAGGACTGCACGGTGTGGCTGGGCAGGGGCAGGACCTGCGGCGGCTTGTCGTCATGGCCGCCGGTCCCCTCCATCGCCTGCCACACGAGCCAGCCCGCGAGGGCGGTCGGCGCCAGCGCGGCGAGGGCGACGAGGGCCCGGCCGCGCACGCGGCGCGACCGGCTGTCCTGATTCGATGACTCGCTGTCGTACGACACGAGCCGATGCTAGCCGCGCCCTCCTCCCGCGCCCCGGCTCTCGGCTCCGCGCCGTGTCACCACGCGGCGGACGTGCGGCGCAGGACGCGCAGCGAGTCGGTGGCCGAGACCTCGGTGAACGCGCCGGACTCCAGGGCCCGCAGATAGACGCGGTACGGGGCCTGGCCGGTGAACTCGTCCACCGGGTCGGGGAAGACGTCGTGGATGACGAGGGTGCCGCCCTCGGCGAGCTTCGGCGCCCAGCCCTCGTAGTCGGCGCTCGCGTGCTCGTCGGTGTGGCCGCCGTCGATGAAGACGAAGCCGAGCCGGCCGCCCCACACCCGCGCCACCTGCGGGGAGCGTCCGACCACCGCGATCACGTGGTCCTCAAGGCCCGCCGCGTGCAGGGTCCGCCGGAAGGTGGGCAGTGTGTCCATCCGGCCCACCTCCGGGTCGACCACCGTCGGGTCGTGGAAGTCCCAGCCCGGCTGCTGCTCCTCGCTGCCGCGGTGGTGGTCGACGGTGACCGCGACCGTGCCGCTCTCGCGGGCGGCCTCGGCGAGCAGGATGGTGGAGCGCCCGCAGTACGTGCCGACCTCAAGCAGCGGAAGCCCGAGCGCACCGGCCGCGGCGGCCGCCTCGTACAGGGCGAGCCCCTCGCGTACCGGCATGAAGCCCTTGGCCGCCTCGAAGGCGGCCAGGATCTGAGGCTGGGGAGTGGCCACGGCCCGGCTCCTCGGGGTCGTAGGTGTGTGGGCGGTCCATGGTGCCGTACGCGGTCGGGGGCGCCCCGGGCGGGCGGGGTCCGACGGGGACGGGCGGAGCCGGGGCGACAGGCTCACAGCTGTCTGACCTTCCGTCAGATTGAAACGTGTTCTACTCTTGCGCCGTTCTGCCGGACCGGCGACGGATGGGGGCGTCCATGGGCATCGCGATCACGCAAGAGCAGCGGGAGCTGGCCGAGGCGGTGCGCGGCTGGCTCGCCCGGGCCGTGCCGGTGGAGAAGGTGCGCGGGATCCTGGACGCTCCGGAGACCGCGGGGAGCCGCCCGCAGTTCTGGGACGGGCTCGCCGGACAGGGGCTGCTCGGCATCCACCTCGGCGAGGAGTTCGGCGGGGGCGGCCTCGTGGAGCTCGCGGTCGTCCTGGAGGAGGCGGGGCGCGGACTGCTGCCCGGCCCCTACCTCTCCTCGGTGCTCGCGGCCGAGCTGCTGCGCCGCGCCGGACGGCAGCACGCCCTGGTCGCGGACATCGCCGAGGGCCGCACGGCCGCGGCCGTAGCGCTCGGCGCGGGCACGCTCTGTGCCGTCGAGGGCCCGGGCGGCTGGGTCCTGGACGGCACCGCACCACCCGTACTGGCAGCCGGGCAGGCCGAGTTGGTGATCCTCGCGGCCAAGGCCCACCACCGCACGCTGTGGCTCGCGGTGGACGCCGAGGCGCTGTGCGTGCGCACCCAGCACAGCACCGACCCGACCCGGCCCACCGCCGAGGTCCGGGCCGAGGGCGTCGTGGTCCCGGCGGACCGGATCCTGGACGTGGACTCGGCCCTGGTGCGCGACCTGGCCGCCGTCCTCTTCGCCGCCGAGTCCTGCGGCACGGCGGCCCGCACGCTGGAGATCGCGGCCGAACACGCCAAGGTGCGCGAGCAGTTCGGGCGCCCCATCGGCCAGTTCCAGGCCGTCAAGCACCTGTGCGCGGACATGCTCGTACGCCTGGAACAGGCTCGCGCGCTGGTGTGGGACGCGGCCCGCGCCACGGACGAGCCGGCCCAGGTGCGCGGCCTGGCCGCCTCGCTCGCCGCCGCCACGGCCGTGGACGCGGCCTGCTCCTGCGCCAAGGACTGCGTCCAGATCCTCGGCGGCATCGGCTTCACCTGGGAACACGACGCCCACCTGTATCTGCGCCGGGCCCTGGTCGCCCGCCAGCTCCTGGGTGCCGGGGACGGCCACCGGCTGCGGGCGGTGCGCCTCGCCGGCGGGGGTGCCCGGCGCGAGCTGCGCATGGAGCTGCCGCCCGAGGCCGAGAACTTCCGTGAGCCCGCCCGGGCGGTGATCGACACCGCACGGGGCCTCGACCCGGGCGCGGCGCGCCGGGCCCTGGCCCCGACCGGCTACGCGGCCCCGCACCTGCCGGCCCCTCATGGCCTGGGTGCGGGGCCGGTCCAACAGCTCGTCGTCCAGGAGGAGTTGAGGAAGGCCGGGGTCAAGGTGAGCGGCCTCGGGATCGCCACCTGGGTGGTGCCCTCGCTGCTCGCCCACGGCAGCGGGCCCCAGCAGGACCGCTTCCTCGCGCCCACGCTGCGCGGCGAGCTCCTGTGGTGCCAGCTGTTCTCCGAACCCGGCGCCGGCTCCGACCTCGCCTCGCTGCGCACCCGGGCCGAACGCACCGAGGACGGCTGGCGGGTCACCGGGCAGAAGGTGTGGACGAGCGCCGCGCAGTGGGCGGACTACGGCATCCTGCTGGCCCGCACCGATCCGGCGGCCCCCAAGCATCGGGGGCTCACCTATTTCCTCGTCGACATGAAACGGACCGAGGGCATCGACATCCGCCCCCTGAAGGAGATCACCGGGGACGCCCTCTTCAACGAGGTCTATTTCGACGGGGCGTTGCTGCCGGCCGACGCCGTGGTGGGCGAGGTGAACGGCGGCTGGCAGGTCGCCCGCACCACCTTGGGCAACGAACGCGTCCACATGGCCGACCAGGTCGCCTTCGACACCGGTCTGGAGGCGCTGATCGACCGCTCCGGCCGGCTCGACGGGGCGTACCGGGCGCGGATCGGAGCGCTCGCCGCCGAGGCGCACGCGCTGGCCTGCATCGGCCTGCGCACCACCATGCAGCAGGTGTCCGGCCTGGAACCGGGCGCGGGGGCCAGCGTGCGCAAGCTCGTCCAGACCCCGCACCAGCAGAAGGTGGCGGAGCTCACGCTCGAACTCCTCGGCCCCGAGGGCGCGGTGGCCGAGGGCCCGGGGGAGCGGGCCGTGCACGGCTTCCTCATGTCGCGCTGCCTGACCATCGCGGGCGGCACCACCCAGGTCCAGCTCAATGTCGTCGCCGAGCGCATCCTCGGCCTGCCCCGAGACTGAAGGGTCCCTGTCGTGAAGAGTGCGATGAAGAGTTACGTCGTCGGTGTCGGCATGACGAAGTTCGAGAAGCCGGAGTCCCGGGACTGGCAGTACTGGGACATGGCGAAGGAGGCGGGGAGCGCGGCGCTCGCGGACGCCGGGGTCGACTACGACGTGGTGGAACAGGTCCCCGTCGGCTACTGCTTCCAGGCCTCGACCGCCGGTCAACGGGCCGTGTACGAGCTGGGGTTGACGGGTGTGCCCGTCTACAACGTCAACAACAACTGCGCGACGGGGGCGAGCGCGCTGATGCTGGCGCGGCAGTTCGTGGAGGGCGGCGTCAGCGACTGCGTGCTCGCGCTCGGCTTCGAGAAGATGAAGCGGGGCGCGCTCGGCGGCGGCTCGGACGGGGGCGACTTCGCGACCTCCCCCGTGGCCCGCCACTACGGGATCATGGCGGCCCGGCACGGCTTCGAGATGACACCGCCCACCGCGCAGATCTTCGGCAACGCGGCGCGCGAGCACATGGAGCGGTACGGGACGACCGCGGCGCAGCTCGCCGCGGTGGGCGCCAAGAACCACCGGCACTCGGTGAACAACCCCAACGCCCAGTTCCAGGACGCCTATGCGGTGGAGGAGGTCCTCGCGGCGAAGACCATCCACCGGCCGCTGACCAAGCTCCAGTGCTCGCCGACCTCGGACGGGGCGGCGGCCGCGGTCGTTGTCTCGGAGCGGTTCGTGGAACGGCACGGCCTGGGCGACCGGGCGGTGGAGATCGCCGGGCAGGCGATGACGACGGACACGGAGGAGTCCTTCGCGTCGGGGAGCTGCATCGACGCGGTCGGGGCGCCGATGTCGCGGGAGGCCGGGCGGCAGGCCTTCGAGCGGTCGGGCCTCGGCATCGAGGACGTCGACGTGATCGAGCTGCACGACTGCTTCTCGATCAACGAGCTGCTCACGTACGAGGCGTTGGGGATGTGCGGGGCGGGGGAGTCGGGAAAGCTGATCGAGTCCGGCGCGACGACGTACGGCGGACGGTGGGTGGTCAATCCCTCCGGGGGCCTGATCTCGAAGGGGCATCCGCTGGGCGCGACCGGGCTCGCGCAGGCGGCCGAGCTGGTGTGGCAGTTGCGCGGGGCTGCGGGGGCGCGGCAGGTACCGGGTGCGCGGGTGGGGCTGGCCCACAACATCGGGCTGGGGGGAGCGGCTGTCGTCACCGTGCTGCGCCGCTGAGTCTCCCCACCCGCCCCTTTCCGAGCTCCCGGGGGGCCCTCGCGGAAAGGGGCTGTAACGGGCGCCCGGCGCATGCGACCATGACCCGCATGGCTCATGCGTCCGCAGACACGCACATATCCACCCCCACCCGAACCCCTCGAACCTGGCCCGTCGTCCTCGCGGCCTGCGCGGGGCAGTTCCTCGTCGTCCTGGACGTGTCCGTCGTCAACGTGGCCCTTCCCTCCATGCGCTCCGGCCTCGGCATGAGTGCCGGCGGGCTCCAGTGGGTGGTCAACGCGTACGCCATCGCCTTCGCCGGGTTCATGCTGCTCGGCGGCCGCGCCGGCGACCTCTACGGGCGCAAGCGGATGTTCCTCGTCGGGCTCGGCCTGTTCACCGCGGCCAGCCTCGGCGGTGGCCTGGCCCAGGAGGGCTGGCAGCTGCTGCTCGCGCGTGCCGCACAGGGACTCGGGGCCGCGGTTCTCGCCCCGGCCACCCTCACCATCCTGACCGCCGCCGTCCCGGAGGGCGCCGCCCGTACCCGGGCGATCGGCACCTGGGCCGCGGTCGGCGCGGGCGGCGGGGCCGCGGGCGGCCTGGTGGGCGGGGTGCTCACCGACGTCCTGTCGTGGCGCTGGGTGCTGCTGATCAACGTGCCCGTGGGCGCGCTCGTGCTGGTCGGCGCGGCGCTCTGGATCACCGAGTCCCGTGCCGGGCTGCGCCACCGCCTCGACCTGCCGGGCGCCGTCCTCGTCACGGCGGGGCTCGCGATCCTCTCGTACGGCATCGTCCAGACGGAGCAGGGCGGCTGGGGCGCGGCCGGGACGCTGGTCCCGCTCATCGGCGGCATCGTGCTGCTGCTCGGATTCCTCGCCGTGGAGAGCCGTACCGCCGCGCCGCTCATGCCGCTGCGGCTGTTCCGGCTGCGGGCCGTCTCCGCCGCGAACGCGGTGATGTTCGTGTGCGGCTCGGCGATGTTCTGCACCTGGTTCTTCATGACCCTGTACGCGCAGAACGTGCTCGGTTACACACCGCTCGGCGCCGGGCTCGCCCTCATTCCGAGCTCGCTCAGCGTCGTCGTCGGCTCGAAGCTGGCGCCGCGCCTGATGCCGAGGACCGGGGCGCGGAACCTGACCGTGCTCGGTGTCCTGATGACCGCGGCCGGGTTCGGCTGGCAGTCCACGATGCGGGCGGACGACCCGTACTGGATGTCGATCCTGGTGCCCGGCATCCTCATGATGACCGGCGCGGGGCTGGCCACGACTCCCCTTGCGGCACTGGCCACTTCGGGAGCCGCGCCGAGCGAGGCCGGCCTGGTGTCGGGGCTGATCAACACGTCCCGCACGATGGGCGGGGCGCTGGGTCTCGCCGTCCTGTCCACCGTCGCCGCCGCACGGACCGGAGCGGTCCAGACTGCCGAGAACCTCACCGCCGGATACGCGCTCGCCTTCCGCGTCGGCGGCTTCGTCCTGCTCGGCAGCGTGGCCCTCGCCCTGGTGTGGCTGCCCCGGGCGACGGGCGCCGCCCGGCGGGCCTGACCGTTTCGCCCCGCTCTACAGCCAGCCCTGCTGACGGGCCGAGCGGACGGCCTCCATGCGGTTGCGGGTGCCGGTCTTGCCGATCGCGGACGACAGGTAGTTGCGGACCGTCGACTCCGACAGGTGGAGCTTGCCCGCGATGTCGGCGACCGTCGCGCCGTCCACCGAGGCGTTCAGCACATCGCGCTCGCGGGCGGTCAGGGGGCTCGGCCCCGCGCTGAGGGCGGCCGCCGCGAGCGCCGGGTCGATGACCGTCTCGCCGCGCAGCACCCGCCGGATCGCCTCCGCCAGGTCCTCCACCGGACCGTCCTTGACGAGGAACCCGGCGGCCCCCGCCTCCATGGCGCGGCGCAGATAGCCGGGGCGGCCGAAGGTGGTGAGGATCAGGACCCGGCAGTCCGGGACCTCCGTCCGCAGATCCGCCGCCGCGTCCAGACCGCTGCGGCCCGGGAGTTCGATGTCGAGCAGGGCCACGTCGGGCCGCGAGACGAGCGCCTCGGGGACGATCCTGTCGCCCGCCGACACCTGCGCGACGACCTCCATGTCCTCCTCAAGGCCGAGCAGCAGCGCGAGCGCGCCGCGCATCATGCCCTGGTCCTCGGCGAGGAGGACTCGTACGGATTTGGCGGGTCGCTGGTCCTGGGGCATCTCGTCCACGGGCAAAGGGTATGCGGGCCCGGGGGTCAGTGGGTGCCCGGGGCGCTGGTGAGTTCGGCGTCGAGGGCGGTGTCCTCGGGATCGACGGGGAGTTCGGCGCTCACCTGGAAGCCGGTGCGGGGCGCGGGGCCCGCGCTCAGGGAGCCGCCCGCCGCGGCGAGGCGTTCGGTCAGGCCCTTCAGGCCGTTGCCGCCGATCCGGGGGGTCGGCGCGGGCGCGGCGGGCGCGCCCCTGCCGTTGTCGGTGACGGTGAGGGTGACCCGTTCCGGGGTGCCGTCGACCACGATCTCGCAGCGGCTCGCGGCACTGTGCCGCACCACGTTGGTGACCGCCTCGCGAACCACCCAGCCCAGCAGCGCCTCGGCCTGCGCGGGCAGCGGCGGACCCGACTGGCGCACCACCGGCTCGACTTCGGCGGCGCTCAGGGCCGAGCGGGCCCGGTCGAGCTCGGTGGAGAGGCTGCCCTCGCGGTAGCCGGTGACCGCCTCGCGGATCTCGGTGAGGGCCTGGCGGCCGACCGACTCGATGTCGGCGACCTGGCCGAGCGCCGCGTCCAGGTCGCGCGGCGCGATCCGGCGGGCCGCCTCCGACTTCACCACGATCACGGACAGCGTGTGGCCGAGCAGGTCGTGCAGGTCGCGGGAGAAGCGCAGGCGCTCCTTCTCCACCGCGGTACGGGCCAACTCCTGCCGGGTGTCCCGCAGTTCACGGACCGTCTCGGACAGCGAGAGCAGCGCCGCGATGACCATGCCGGACAGGAACGTCCCGTACGCGATGGTCATGTTGTCCCAGGGGTCGCCCGTCTTGATGCCCGAGATCACGCCCACCGAGACCGCGAGGACGATGATCACGTAGCCGAGCCGCTTGTCCCGCAGGGCCGCGCCGCAGGTCAGCGAGAGCAGCGGGAAGAACAGCAGCCACACCCCGCCGTAGCCGAGCCCGAGGGCGTAGGTGACGGCGGTGAGGGCGCCGAGCATGGCCAGGGTCGACCGCTGCGTGCGCCGGCGTTTGTCCAGGGCGCGGAAGGCGACCAGGGCGTACAGGACGGCGAAGGCGAGGATGCCGAGGCCGCCGAGCACGGGGTGGGCCACCCTGCCCTTGGCCACCTCGACGACCGGTCCGGTGCCCATGAGGAGCCACGGCAGGAAGGTGTAGCCGTTGGCGGGCGGGCCGGGGAGATCGGTGGCCTCCTCGCCCCGCGAGGGCAGCTTCGGCAGCAGTGGTGGCATCTGGTTCTCCCCGTACTGAAGGCTCATGGGCTCGCCCGGCCCCCGGCGCCCGGTGCTCACGCGGTCCGCGTGCCCGCGGTCCACGCGGTGTGCGCGCCCGGCGTTCACGCGGTCCGCGCGGACCGACGGTAGGAGACCACGGCATAGGCGCCGAAGGCCACCAGCCAGGCTCCCATCAGCGCGACGGTGGCCAGTCCCGGGGCGTGGCCCTGCGAGGTGGCCCAGCCGAGGTCGGCGAAGCGGTGGGTCGGAGTGTACTCGGCGATCCTCCGCAGCCAGCCGGGGAAGGCGGAGACCGGGAACCACAGGCCGCCCAGGATCGCGAGCCCCATCAGGCAGGCCACGTTGACCACCCCCGTGGCCTGCGCGGACAGCCGGTAGCCGTTGCCGAGCCCGAGCATCGTGAAGGGCAGCGCCCCGATCCACAGCAGGAGCGTGAGCACGACCCACTGCCAGGCGTCCAGGCGGACGCCGTTGATCAGCGCCCCGGAGAGCAGCACCGCGAGGATGCCGGGCAGTACGGTCACCGAGCCGCTGATCGCGCGCCCGGTCACCACCCGGGTCGGCGCCAGCGGCGCGATCCGCAGCTGCCGCAGCCAGCCGATCGCCTTGTCGGCGGCGACCCCGGTCCCGGCGTTCATGGCGGCGCCGAGCGCCCCGTAGGCGGCCATGCCGATCATCGACTGGACCTTCCAGGCGTCGCCGTCGCCGCCTCCGCCGATGTTGGTGAAGAGCAGGTACATCAGCACCGGCATCCCGATGCCGAAGACCACGAACGAGGCGTCGCGGAGCGTGCGCCGCATCTCCAGCTTGATGTACTCGAACATCAGACGGTCTCGCTCTCGGATGCGGCGGTGCGGGGCTGGCTTACGGTGCGGGGCGGGTGCGCGGTGCCGGCGCCGTGGGCCGTGCCGGTCCCGTGTGCGGGGCCCGGTCCGGCCGCGGGGCCGGGTTCGTGCGAGGTGAGGGAGAGGAAGGCGTCCTCCAGGCTGGCGGGGGCGACTTCCAGGCGGCGCACCGCACCCATCGCGGCGAGCGCGACGACGGTGGCGTCCGAGTCGTCCGTGCGCAGCCGCGCCCGGTCGCCGCGGACCTCGACGGCGACGACGCCCGGAAGCAGCGAGAGCCCCTCGGTCGCCGTGCCCGCGAGGTCGAAGGAGACCAGGTTGCCGCCGGCCGCGCGCTTGATGGTCTCGCCGGGACCGTCGGCGACGATTTGGCCCCGGTCGATGACGACGATGCGGTCCGCGTTGTCGTCGGCCTCTTCGAGGTAGTGGGTGGAGAACAGCACGGTGTTGCCCCGGCCGGCATAGGTGCGCATCGACTCCCAGAACGCGCGGCGCGCCTCCACGTCGAGCGCCGCGGTGGGCTCGTCGAGCAGCAGCAGTTCGGGGTTGCCGGCCAGCGCCATCGCGAACCGCACCCGCTGGGTCTGGCCGCCGGAGAGCTTGTCGACCCGCCGGTCGGCGAACTCGGTGAGCCCGGCCAGGGCGAGCGCCTCGGCGACCGGCATCGGCTTCGGGTACATGCTGCCGATGAAGAACACCAGCTCACGCACGGTCACCCGGGGAATCGGCTGCCCCTCCTGGAGCATGGCCCCGATCAGCCCCTCCCGTACCGCCCGCTCCGGGGTGCGCCCGAAGATCCGCACCTCGCCCGCGTCCGGCTCGTTCAGGCCGAGCAGCAGGCTGATGGTGGTGGACTTGCCGGCCCCGTTGCGGCCGAGCAGGGCCACGGTCTCGCCGCGCCCGATGGTCAGCTCGGCGCCGTCCACGGCCCGGACCGCCCCGTAGGACTTGACCACCCCGCCGAAGTGGACCGCGGTGGCGCTCTGTGTCGTCATCTGCGTCATGTCCACGACGTTACGGCGCGCGCGGGTCCCGCCCCAGATGCGCTTGTACGGACCCGGGCAGGACAAATGTCCTGGGGCGCCCCCGCCGAAAGTGGCGGCCGGCGGTTCACCCCAAGGGATCTGACGGTGCGTCAGTAGCCTTCACAAGTGCCGGGGCGTGCGCTATACCTAGGGGCCATCGGCCTAGAACGCGTTCTAGAACGACGGACGGGTCCTCGGTCCGGTCCAGTACGACCTCGGTGCGGCCGACGGTGCGGACGGCCGCACCGAGGTCTTTTCCCCGTGCCCGCACAACGCTCAAGGAGCAGCGTCCACATGCCCATTGATGCCGCGAAGGCGATCGCCGCCGAGCCCCGGTCCACCGAGATCACCTGGGACCACAAGGACGTGCAGCTCTACCACCTGGGTCTGGGCGCCGGTACGCCCGCGACCGACCCCGACGAGTTGCGCTACACCCTGGAGTCCCGGCTGCATGTGCTGCCCTCCTTCGCGACCGTCGCGGGCGCCGGCATGGGCGTGGTCGGCGGCCTGTCCGCGCCGGGCATCGACGTGGACCTCGCCGCGGTGCTGCACGGGGGCCAGGCCATCACCGTGCACCGGCCCATCCCGGTGGGCGGCAGGGCCACCTCGACCTCCAGGGTCGCCGCCGTCCACGACAAGGGCAAGGCGGCCATCCTGGTCCTGCGCACCGAGGCCGCCGACGCGGACGGCCCGCTGTGGACCAGCGACGCGCAGATCTTCGTACGCGGCGAGGGCGGCTTCGGCGGCGACCGGGGGCCCTCGGTCCGGGTCGAGCAGCCCGACCGGGACCCGGACCAGGTCGTAGAGCGCCCGGTCCGCGAGGAACAGGCCCTGCTCTACCGCCTGTCGGGCGACTGGAACCCGCTGCACGCCGACCCCGACTTCGCCAAGCTGGCCGGCTTCGACCGGCCGATCCTGCACGGGCTCTGCACCTACGGGATGACGCTGAAGGCCGTCGTGGACACGCTCCTCGGCGGCGATGTGGCCCGTGTCCGCTCGTACGCCACCCGCTTCACCGGGGTCGTCTTCCCGGGCGAGACCCTGCGCATCCGGATGTGGTCGGGCCCCGGCCGCGTCCAGGTGTCGGTGACGGCCGTCGAGCGGGACGACGCGCCGGTCCTGTCCGACACGGTCGTGGAACACAACTGAGCTGTGTTTTCCGGTACTTGACGCACCACCTGTTTCGGTACTTGAGGGGATCGAGGGGAGCCGCACCATGCGCGCAGCCGTACTGCACGAGATAGGCCAGGACAAGCTCGACGTGGTGGACGACATGGAGGCGACCGGCTTCGGCCCGGGGAAGGTCAAGCTCCGCGTCCGCGCCACCGGCCTGTGCCACTCCGACCTCTCGGCGATGAGCGGGGTGCTGCCCCAGCCCGCGCCGTTCGTGCCGGGACACGAGGGGGCGGGCGAGGTCGTCGACGTCGGCGACGGCGTGACGAGCCTCCAGCAGGGCGACCGGGTCCTGATGTGCTGGCTGCCCGCGTGCGGGGCGTGTCCGTCCTGCAAGCGCGGCCAGACCCAGCTCTGTCTGGCCGGGTTCATGAACGCCGGCACCCCCAACTTCCGGCGCTCCGGCGGTGATGTGTTCGGCTTCGCGGGCACCGGCACCTTCGCCGAGGAGGTCGTCGTGGCGGCCGGCTGCGCGGTCCCGATCCCCGACGACGTGCCGTACGAGATCGCGGCCCTGATCGGCTGCGGGGTGACCACCGGACTCGGCGCGGCCATCAACACCGCGAAGGTGGAGGCCGGTTCGTCGGTCGCGGTCATCGGCTGCGGCGGCGTCGGCATCTCCACCATCCAGGGCGCCCGGGTGCAGGGCGCCGCCCAGATCGTCGCCGTCGACCCGGTCGCCTCCCGGCGCGAGGCGGCGCTCAGGTTCGGGGCCACCGAGGCGGTCCCGCCCGAGGAGTTCGCCGACGCCAAGCAGCGGATCACCGCGGGCGAGGGCTTCGACTACGTCTTCGAGGTGGTCGGCCGCTCCGCGACCGCCCGCACCGCGTACGAGAACACCCGGCGCGGCGGCACCCTGTGCGTGGTCGGCGCGGGCGCCATGGACGACTTCTTCCAGGTCAACATGTTCGAGCTGTTCTTCGACGAGAAGCGGATCCTGCCGTCCATGTACGGCGGCGGCGACGTGCTGCGCTCCTACGAGCGGGCCATCGCGCTGTGGCGGGCGGGCCGCATCGACCTGGAGGGCCTCATCACCCACCGGGTGCAGCTCGCCGGGATCAACGACGCGCTCGACCAGATGCGCAGCGGCGAGGCGCTGCGCACCTGCATCGCGATCTGACCCCCTTCGGCTCCACCTCATCGATCCATCCGACTGCGAGAGGATCCAACCGGCATGGCAGCACAGCCACTTGAAGGCCTGTCCGCGATCGTGACCGGGGCCGGGCGCGGGCTCGGCCGGGCCGAGGCGCTGGAACTCGCCCGGCTCGGCGCGGCCGTCGTCGTCAACGACTTCGGGCAGCCGGGCCGCGACGGTTCGGGCCAGGCCTCGAAGGGCCCCGCCGAGGAGGTCGCCGCCGAGATCCGGGCCGCGGGCGGGCGGGCCACCGCCCACACCGGGGACGTGGCCGACCACCAACAGGCCAGGGAACTGGTCCAGTTGGCCATCGACACGTACGGCAAGCTCGACATCCTGGTCAACAACGCGGGCATCCTGCGGGACCGGATGATCTTCTCGATGAGCGAGTCCGAGTGGGACTCGGTGATCCATGTGCACCTCAAGGGGCACTTCAACACCACCCACTTCGCCGCCGCCCACTGGCGGGAGCGCTCCAAGGCGGCGGGCGCCCCGGTCTACGGCCGCATAGTGAACACCTCCTCGGAGGCCTTCCTCGCCGGGTCCGCGGGCCAGCCCAACTACGCGGCGGCCAAGGGCGGCATCGTCGGGCTCACCACCTCGACCGCGCTCGCGCTCGGCAAGTACGGGGTCACGGCCAACGCGATCTGCCCGCGCGCCCGTACGCGGATGACGGAGGACGTGTTCGCGGGCTTCCAGGAGCCGGGGGAGGGGCAGCTCGACCCGCTGGCGCCCGAACACGTCTCGCCGCTCGTGGGCTATCTGGCCTCGCCCGCCGCGGCCAAGGTCAACGGGCAGCTGCTCGTGGTGCACGGCGGCATGGTCGCCATCGTCGAACGGCCCAAGGTGGCGGCCAAGTTCGACTCCGCGAAGGAGGTCTTCTCGTACCAGGAGCTGGACGAGCTGATCTCCCCGTATTACGCGGACAGGCCCGCGAACGAGACCTTCGCCGCGGCGGAGGTGCTCGGGCTCAAGCGGGACTGACCGGCGGAGGGGAAGGAGAAGGCCCCGGGGTGGTCCACCCCGGGGCCTTCTCCTGTCCGGCCGTTCAGCCGTTCAGCCGTTCGCGCCCGAGCTCTCCTCGCGGCGGTGGCGCCCGTGGGCCGGCGTCGCCGAGTCCTCCGTGGCGGCCGCCCCGCCCCGGTGCTTACCCGCGCTGTCGGACCCCGTCTCCTGCGGACGGGTGTCGGTCTGGTTGGACATGAGCTGTGGTCACCCCGTAGTCGTCTGCGCCTGTGCGTCGTACAGCGGGCGATTCTAACGATCCCCCGACGGCTCCCGACGGCCGGTCAGGGGCGCCTGCCCGAGCGGTACGGGCTTGGCCGCGACGGGCGGCGCGGGCTCCGGCGGCGGTGCGGGCGGGGCCGGCGCAGGGTCCGGCGGCGCGGGTACGTCGAGCAGCGCGCAGGGGCTCGCCCCGGTGACGTACGGAAGCCTCAGCACCCCCTCCGGCGTCCACAGCCCGGCTCCCGTCAACCACCCCTGTGGCGCGGCCAGTTGGTGCAGATGGCGGCCCGCCGGGCGCCAGATGCCGACCCAGCTGCCGCCCGCCGCGTCGATGCGCAGCGCCACCGCGCAGGACTCGGGCATCAGGACCTGGCCGGGCTGTATGGCGAACGGCGTCACGGCCGCGTCGGCCAGGCGCAGGCACTCGGGGAAGCGCACCGGGAGCGCGGAGCCGAGCACGCCCCAGCCGAGCCGGTCGTGACCCGGGGCGTCCGAGCGGATCAGGAGCAGCCCGCTGTCGGCGTCCGCGAGCAGCAGCCGGTCGTTGCTGTCGTCGGTGATCTGGAGCAGCTCGGTGACCTCGCCGCCGCGCTCCAGGTCGACGGCGACCGTCTTGGTGCGCCCGTCGAGCTCCCGGTCCAGGGCCAGCATCCGGCCGGTGCGGTCCAGCCACACCCCGCCCGAGCAGCGTCCCTTGAGCCGGGCCACCAGCTCGGGGCCGAACGCGCCGCCCGCCACCAGCCACAGCGCGGTGGAGTCGGCGCCCACCGCGAGTGCGTAGGCGCAGCTGCCGTCCGGCGACGGCGGGAGCAGCGTCAGCTCGTCCGGCCCGGCGTCGACCGCCCCGAGCGGCAGTTCGCCGGTGGCCGGTCCGGTCGGGTAGAGCAGGGCGAAGGAGTGCCGGTCGGCGACCCGGCGATGGATGAGCACCCGGCCGTCGGCCATGGGCAGCACCCCGGCGTCGGGCTCCTCCGGCTGGTTGCCGGGGAGCGGCACCGCGTACGGCTCGGGGCCGTCGAGCGTCCAGCGCTCGGGGAACCAGGCCGAACCGCCGCCCTCGTCACGCACCAGCCGCGCGGCGTAGGCGCCGTTCGCGGTGATCGTGAATCCCGTACCTCCGACCGCGCCGCCGTCGGCCGCGGTCTCGATGGCCAAAGCCGTCATCTGATGGCTCACCTCCGGCCACCGAAGCTAGTTTTCGCACTTCCGGGCGGACAACACGAGACCACTCGCTTCACACCAAAGGGTGGCGGCCGGACGATTCGGCTGTGTGGGGGGCGGGAGATGTGCAGGAACGATTTATGTAAGGTTAGGCGAACCTAAGCCACGTTGGCCGGAATCCTTCGGCCGCCGAGGCAGGTGCCCTGGTGCCCGCCTCTCCCGTCGCGCTGTCCCGTTCGTCCTTTCCCCGCCGTACAGGAGCCTGAGATGTCCCTACGCCGCCGCGGCACCGCCGCCGTCGCCCTCGCCGTGGCCGCCGGCCTCTCGCTCGCGGCCTGCGGAAGCGGCGACGGCGGGGACAAGGGCTCCTCCTCGGCCCCGGGCAAGGCGGACGCGGGCAAGGCGGACTCCGGTGGCAAGAAGTCCGTCGCGCAGGGCGGCAAGGACTTCGCCGCGGCGGCCGAGAAGACGGCGAAGATGGGCACCGACGCGGCGCCCGGCGCGTTCCCGCGCACGGTCGACCACGCGATGGGGAGCACCGAGATCAAGGCGCGGCCCAAGCGGGTCGTCGTCCTGGACGTCGGCGAGTTCGACAACGTCGTGTCGCTGGGCGTCCAGCCCGTCGGCTACGCGCCGACCGAGGGCGACGAGGGCATCCCCAGCTATCTGAGGAAGGGCGCGGGCGACCCGAAGAACGTCGGCACGATCAACAGCCTCAACCTGGAGGCCATCGCCGCGCTCAAGCCGGACCTCATCCTCGGCAGCCAGCTGCGCGCCGCCGACAAGTACAAGGAACTCTCCAAGATCGCGCCGACGGTCTTCTCGATCCGCCCCGGCTTCCCCTGGAAGCAGAACTACCTCCTGAACGCCGCCGCCCTGGACAAGACCGCGGACGCGAAGGCGAAGCTCGCCGCGTACGAGACCAAGGCCAAGCAGCTCGGGACCGACCTCGGCGCCGACAGGCCGACCGTCACGATGCTGCGCTACATGCCGGGCAAGGTCCGCCTCTACGCGAAGGCCTCCTTCATCGGCACGATCCTCGACGACGCCGGCATTCCGCGCCCCAAGAACCAGCAGGCCGTCGATCTGGCGACCGAGGTCGGCCCGGAGACCATCGACCGGGCGGACGCCGACTGGATCTTCACCGGCGTCTACGGCGACCCCAAGAAGTCCAAGCGGGACAGCGCCGAGTCGAACCCGTTGTGGAAGAACCTGAAGGCCGTCAAGGCCGGGCACGCCAAGGACGTCAAGGACGAGACCTGGTACCTCGGGCTGGGCGTCACCGCCGCCGATTCCGTCCTGGACGACCTGCGCGGCTTCCTCGTCCAGAAGTAACCGGGTCCCCCGTCGCGGAGCCGCCGCGAGGGCTCCGGCCCCTCGCACCCCGGCGGCCGGACGGCGGGGCGCGGAGCGCAGGTAACCTGTTCCCGTGCCCCGTCTGTCTGAAGTCATCGCCGCGCTCGACGCCCTCTGGCCGCCCGAGCGGGCCGAGGGGTGGGACGCCGTCGGCACCGTCTGCGGCGACCCCGAGGCCGAGGTGCACCGGGTCCTGTTCGCGGTCGACCCCGTCCAGGAGATCGCCGACGAGGCGCTGAAGCTGGGCGCCGACCTGATCGTCACCCACCACCCGCTCTATCTGCGCGGCACCACCACGGTCGCCGCCGGCCACTTCAAGGGCCGCGTGGTGCACACCCTGATCAAGCACGACATCGCCCTGCACGTCGCGCACACCAACGCCGACACCGCCGACCCGGGCGTGAGCGACGCCCTCGCCGGCGCGCTCGACCTCCGGGTCGTGCGGCCCCTGGTGCCCGACGCCAGCGACCCCTCGGGGCGCCGGGGCCTGGGCCGGGTCTGCGAGCTGGACCACCCGACCACGCTCCGGGAGTTCGCCGCCCGCGCCGCCGCGGCCCTGCCCGCCACCGCGCAGGGCATCCGCGTGGCGGGCGACCCGGAGGCGCCGGTGCGCACGGTCGCGGTCAGCGGCGGCTCCGGCGACAGCCTCTTCGACGCCGTACGCGCCTCGGGCGCCGACGCCTTCCTCACCGCCGACCTGCGCCACCACCCGGTGTCCGAGGTCGTACAGCACGGACCGCTCGGTCTGGTCGACGCCGCGCACTGGGCCACCGAGTGGCCCTGGTGCGAGCAGGCCGCCGCCCAGCTCGACGAGATCTCCGACCGTCACGGCTGGGACCTCAGGGTCCACGTCTCGAAGACGGTCACCGACCCGTGGTCCGCCCACCACACCTCCCCTTCTATTGATGGAGCCCCCAACTGAACGCCGCGCCCGCCGACCAGATCCGCCTCCTCGACGTACAGGCGCTGGACGTACGCCTGTCGCAGCTCGCCCACAAGCGGAAGTCGCTGCCCGAGCACGCCGAGATCGAATCCCTGACCAAGGACCTCACGCAGCTGCGTGACCTGCTCGTCGCCTCGCAGACCGAGGAGAGCGACACCGCCCGCGAGCAGACCAAGGCCGAGCAGGACGTGGACCAGGTGCGCCAGCGCGCCACCCGCGACCAGCAGCGCCTGGACTCCGGCGCGGTCTCCTCGCCCAAGGACCTGGAGAGCCTCCAGCGCGAGATCGCCTCGCTCGCCAAGCGCCAGGGTGACCTGGAGGACGTCGTCCTCGAAGTGATGGAGCGCCGCGAGGCCGCCCAGGAGCGCAACGCCGAGCTCACCGAGCGGGTCTCCTCCGTCCAGGCCAAGGCCGACGACGCGACCGCCCGCCGGGACGCCGCGCTCGCCGAGCTGGACTCCGAGGCCGCCTCGGTGACCAAGGAGCGCGAGATCGTCGCCGGTTCCGTGCCGGCCGACCTCCTCAAGCTGTACGACAAGCTCCGCGAGCAGCAGGGCGGCGTCGGCGCTGCCCGCCTCTACCAGCGCCGCTGCGAGGGCTGCCGTCTGGAGCTCAACATCACCGAGGTCAACGAGGTCAAGGCCGCCGCCCCCGACACGGTGCTCCGCTGCGAGAACTGCCGCCGCATCCTGGTGCGCACCTCGGAATCGGGTCTGTAAGTGCCTTCCGCGGTACGGCAGTTCGTCGTCGAGGCCGACGGCGGCTCCCGGGGCAACCCGGGGCCCGCCGGGTACGGCGCGGTCGTCCTCGACCCGGCGACCGGCGAGACGCTCGCGGAGGCCGCCGAGTTCATCGGCGTCGCCACGAACAACGTCGCCGAGTACAAGGGCCTGATCGCGGGGCTGCGTGCCGCGCGGGAACTCGACCCGGCGGCGAGCGTACGGGTCCGCATGGACTCCAAGCTGGTCGTCGAGCAGATGTCGGGCCGCTGGAAGATCAAGCACCCGGACATGCGGCCGCTGGCCGCCGAGGCGGCGCGGATCCTGCCGCCCTCGCAGGTGTCCTACGAGTGGATCCCGCGCGAGCGGAACAAGCACGCCGACCGGCTCGCCAACGAGGCGATGGACGCGGGCAAGCGGGGCGAGCGCTGGTCGCCCTCGCGGTCCACGGCCGACCTCTCGTCCGGGGCCGACGCGAGCGCGGCCCGGGTCGTCGGGGACGCGGCGGCCGGCGCGGCCCGGGCGCGGGCTGCGCTCGCGGGTGCGGGTGCGGGTGCGCACGCGGGCGCTGGCGGGGATGCTGGCTCTGGCGCTGGTGGTGATGCCGGTGTTGGGACCGGTGCCGGTGCCGGTGCCGCTGCGCTGGTCTCGGCCGGCGTTCCGGTGGGCGTCGGGGGCGCTGCCTCAACTTCCGCGCAGGGTACGGCTGTTGGGTCCGCGCCGAGCGTCGGCTGGGGGACCTCCGCCGATCTGGGGGCGCCCGCCACGTTCGTCCTGCTGCGGCACGGTGAGACGGCGCTCACGCCCTCGAAGCGGTTCTCCGGCAGTGGCGGGAGCGACCCCGAGCTCTCGGCGGTCGGGCGCGGCCAGGCCGAGCGGGCCGCGGCGGCCTTCGCCGAGCGCGGCACGATCGAGGCGATCGTGTCCTCGCCGCTGCGCCGCTGCCGCGAGACGGCGGCCGCGGTGGCGGCGCGCCTGGGGCTCGACGTGCACATCGAGGAAGGCCTGCGCGAAACGGACTTCGGGGCGTGGGAGGGGCTCACGTTCTCAGAGGTCCGCGAGCGCTACCCGGACGACCTCGACGCCTGGCTCGGCTCCGCCAAGGCCGCCCCGACGGGCGGTGGCGAGAGCTTCGCCACGGTGGCCCGGCGGGTGGCGGCGGCCCGGGACCGCCTGATCGCCGCGTACCCGCGACGCACGGTCCTCGCGGTGACCCATGTGACCCCGATCAAGACCCTGGTCAGGCTGGCCCTGGGGGCGCCCCCGGAGTCCCTGTTCCGGATGGAACTCTCGGCGGCCTCCATCTCGGCGGTCGCCTACTACGCGGACGGCAACGCCTCGGTGCGGGTGCTGAACGATACGGGGCACCTGCGGTAGCGCTCCGCTGGGGCGGGCCGGTTCGGGGGTGCGGGACGGCTGGGGCTGTCCAGGCCCCGCGCCCCTCGGAGCGTGCTTCGGTGCGGGCCGGCTGTGGCTGGTCGCGCCCGCGGCGGGGTCGCCCGACGTAACAGGCATGCGGCCCTCAAGGGCGCTGTAGTGCCGCCGCCTCGCGGGTCAGGGATTCGACGCGGGCCCAGTCGCGTTCGGCGATCGCGTCGGGCGGGAGCATCCAAGTGCCGCCCACGCAGCCCACGTTGGGCAGGGCCAGGTATGCGGGGGCCGAGGTGGGCGAGATGCCGCCGGTCGGGCAGAAGCGGGCCTGGGGGAGCGGGCCCGCGAGGGACTTCAGATAGGCCGTGCCGCCCGCCGCCTCCGCCGGGAAGAACTTCATCTCGCGTACGCCCTGTTCGAGCAGCGCCACGACCTCGGACGTCGTGGAGACCCCGGGCAGGAACGGCACCCCCGAGCCCTGCATCGCGTCGAGCAGCGCGGGCGTCCAGCCCGGGCTCACCAGGAAGCGGGCCCCGGCGCCGACCGCCTTGGCGACCCCGGCCCGCGATATCACCGTGCCCGCACCCACCACCGCGTCCGGCACCTCGGCGGCGATGGCGCGGATGGCGTCCAGCGCGGCCGGGGTGCGCAGGGTGACCTCGATCGCCGGGAGCCCGCCCGCCACCAGCGCCCGCGCGAGCGGCACGGCGTCGGCGGCGTCGTCGATGACCACGACGGGGACGACGGGCGCGAGGTCCAGGACGGAGACGGGGGAGGCTGCGGGCACGGCGGAGGACGTCATGCGCCCATCCTGCCGGTGCCCTGCGGTCTGTGCAACGAGCGTTGCACATGTTGCAACATGCCGTCGCAACATGCCGTCGGTGGTCTAGTGGATCTGGGTCATGACCACGTCCAGGGACCAGGCGCGGCCCGTCTTGGCGGGAGCCTCGGCCTCCACGACGTATCCGAGTCCGCGCAGGGTCTCGACGAGTTCGGCCGGACCGGCGGGGCCGGCTCCCGAGGTGAGCAGGTCGCGCACGATCCGGCCCTTGGTCGCCTTGTTGAAGTGGCTGACGACCGAGCGCTTCTCGACGCCGTCGACGATCTGCGAGTGCAGCACCCGCACCGTGGCCGTGCGGCTCGCGACGTCGCCCTTCGGCTTCCAGGCGGCGGCGTACGCGGAGGAGCGGAGATCAAGGACGAGGCCCGTGCCCGCGGCCTCAGTCAGCACCGGGTCCATCACACCTCGCCAGTACGCCCCGAGCGCGCCCAGGCCGGGCAGCTTGACGCCCATCGAGCAGCGGTAGGAGGGGATGCGGTCACCGGTGTGCACCGCGCCCCAGAGGCCCGAGAAGACCAGCAGCGACTTCGCGGCCCGGCGCTTGGCGGCCGCGTCGAGCGACGCGAGGTCGAGGGCGTCGTACAGGACACCGGTGTAGATCTCTCCGGCCGGCCGGGTGCCCGCGGTGCGCAGCTCGACGTTCTTGGCGACCTCGCCGCGCAGCCCCTCGCTGAGGCCGAGCACCTCGCGGGCCTTCTCCTCGTCGCCGGCGCACAGCTCGACGAGCTCGTCCAGGACAGCCGCGCGGGCCTCGGCGAGCCCCGGCAGGGACAGCGACTCCGCCTTCAGGGGCACCCCGCGCCCCGAAGCGGCCTTGCCTTCGGAGGGCGGCAACAGCACCAGCACGGCGATTCTCCTTCATGTACGTACGGGGGAGGGGGTGCGGCCCCTCGCGCCAGGGTACGGGGACGCTGCGCTGTGCTTGACCAGCCTCGGTGTGCCCAGCACCGAAGAGCCCTCGGGGTTGCACGGGGCTCTGCCCCGGACCCCGCTCCTCAAGCGCCGGAGGGGCTGGTTTGGCCCTCCCCGGTACCGGAGAGCTCTTGGGGGCGCGGGGGCTTCGCCCCGGTCCCGGCTCCCAGGTGCCGGAGGGGCTGGTTTTGGTTTCCCCGGTATCGGAGAGTCCCCGGGCCCACACGGGGCTCTGCCCCGGACCCCGCTCCTCAAGCGCCGGAGGGGCTGGTTTGGCCCTCCCCGGTACCGGAGAACTCTTGGGGGCGCGGGGGCTTCGCCCCGGTCCCGGCTCCCAGGTGCCGGAGGGCTGGTTTTGGTTTCCCCGGTATCGGAGAGTCCTCGGGGGGCTCTGGGCCCCGGTCCCGGTTCCTGAAGCGCCGGAGGGGCTGGCCTACCCCGGCCCGGGCCGGGGTAGGCAGCGGGGGGCACGACATGCCGCACCCCCCGCCCCGCCCTACGCTCGAAGACATGCCCAGCCGTCACCTCCGCGTACAGGGCGCCCCCGCGGCCCCGCTGTGCGCCGCACTCAGTGCGCTGCGTGCCTCGCTCGACGTGCCCGCGGACTTTCCGGCGGATGTCCTGGCCGAGGCGGAGCGGGCCGCCGCCGCGCCACGGCTGCCGTCCTACGACGCGACCGGCATCGAGCTGTTCACCATCGACCCGCCCACCTCCACCGACCTCGACCAGGCGATGTGCCTGGAGCGCCGGGCGGGCGGCGGCTACCGGGTGTACTACGCGATCGCCGACGTCGCGGCCTTCGTCACCCCGGGCGGCCCCCTGGACGCCGAGGCACACCGCCGGGTGACCACGCTCTACTTCCCGGACGAGAAGACCCCGCTGCACCCCACCGTGCTCTCCGAGGGCGCGGCCAGCCTGCTCCCCGACGGGGACCGGCCCGCACTGCTGTGGTGCGTCGACCTGGACGCGGACGGCGCGACCACCGGCACCGATGTGCGGCGCGCCCTGGTCCGCAGCCGCGCCAAGCTCGACTACGAGGGCGTGCAGAAGCAGATCGACACCGGCACCGCGCCCGACTCCCTCGCCCTGCTGCGCGACATCGGCACCCTGCGCGAACAGCAGGAAGTGGCCCGCGGCGGCATCTCGCTGAACGTTCCCGAGCAGGAGATCGTCGAGCACGACCACCACTACGACCTCAGCTACCGTGCCCCGCTGCCCGCCGACGGCTGGAACGCCCAGATCTCCCTGCTCACCGGCATCGCGGGCGCCCAGCTGATGCTGGCGTACGGCACCGGCATCCTGCGCACGCTGCCCACCGCCCCGGACGGAGCGGTCGCCCGGCTGCGCCGCTCGGCCCAGGCGCTGGGCATCGACTGGCCCCACCACGTCCCGTACGCGGCGGTCGTCCGCTCCCTCGACCCGCGCGAGCCGAACCACGCCGCGTTCCTCCAGGAGTGCACCTCGCTGCTGCGCGGCGCGGGGTACACCGTGTTCACCGGCGGCACCGCGCCCGCGCTCGCCGTGCACGCGGCGGTGGCCGCGCCGTACACGCACTGCACCGCCCCGCTGCGCCGCCTGGTGGACCGGTACTCCGGTGAACTCTGCCTGGCCGCGGTGGCCGGGCAGGACCCGCCGGACTGGGTCGCGGCGGCGCTCGACGAGCTGCCCAAGGAGATGGCGCAGGGCACCGCCCGCGCCAACACCGTGGAGCGCGAGAGCGTGGACATCGTGGAGGCGGCGCTGCTCAAGGACCGGGTGGGTGAGGTGTTCGAGGCGACGGTCGTCGACGTGAAGGACCAGCAACCGACCGTCGGGACCGTCCACTTGGCCGATCCGGCGGTGGTCGCCCGCATCGAGGGCGGTGGGAGCCTCCCGCTCGGCGAGCGCCTGCGCGTCCGCCTCACCCAGGCCGACCCGGGCACGGCGAAGGTCCTGTTCGCCCCGGCGTGAGAGCCCGGGCGGCTACGCGGATGCGACGGCCGCGGTCAGCGCCTTCGCCAGCTCCCCGGACTCGTCCGCGTGGAAGCGCACGGACGTCACCTCGCGCCGCTTTCCCAGGAGTTGCACATAGGTGACGGGCTCGGACAGTTCCACGGCGAGGGAGGTCTGGGCGCCGACGGAGAGTTCCAGCACGTCGTCCGGCACCGCACTGACCGCCCCTTGGAACTTCAACTCCTTGCGGACGGCGGCTATGTGGGCCAGCGGGATCACCAGGTCGACCCGGGCGCCGACGCGGATCCGCAGCGCGTCGCGGCTGAGGACGTGCGGCCGGGTCACGGCCGCGGCCTGCATGCCGAGCACCAGGACGACCGTGTAGAGGTCCAGTACGAGCAGCACCGCGTGCACCGCCGGCCACTGCCGCACCAGGAAGGAAACCCCCACGGTCTCGATGGCGCAGACGAAGGCGATCCCGTACACCGTCGCCGCCTGTGGCCGCGCATACCCGAACGCCCGCTCTTCCGGGCCCACTTGGTGGCCCCGGCGGCCGATCCACAGAGCGAAGCTGTGGAGCACACGCCCCTCGTGCGCGGCCAGCCGTCGCAGCGCGCCGGGATGCCTCTGGCGTCTCATTCCCTCTTCCCCTCCGTCGTGTCCGTCATCGTGCCCGGCCTCTCCGGGGTCTCCGTGCTCTCCGTGGTCTCCGTGCTCTCCGTGGTCCCGATCTTCTGCATCGCCCGTCGGACCGCCTCCGCCTGGGCGCGCGCGAAGTCGGCGAAGAACGCCTTGAGCACACCCTGGTCGGCGGCGGCCTCCGCGCCCGCCGGGATCTGCGCCGCGAGATCGGGCGGCAGGCAGTCGGCGAGTGCCCGCGCCGCCGTCTCCACCCGGGAGTCCGCCGGATCGGCGTCCGCGAGATCGTCGAGCAGCGCGTAGACCCGGCGTGCCCGCTCGGCGGCTCCGGGTGCGGCGGCCATGGAGCGCATCGCGGCCACGAGGCGGCCCCGCTCCTCGGGGGGTGCGGCGGTCTCCAGGAGAGCGAGCAGTTCACGGTCCTTCGCGGCCATGGCCGAGTTGTCGTCCTGCGGTCCCAACTCCGCGAAGAAGTCCGCCAGTTCGGGGGAGAGCTCGTCGTCGGCGGTCAGGCGCCCGTCGGCTGCCCGGGTGAGCAGCGCGGCAAGGCGCGCTCGCCGAGTGCGGATCTCCGCCTCCTGGCGGGCCAGGTCGGCGTCCAACTCGCCCAGAACCTCGGCCAGTTCGTGCCCCGCGTCGTCGGCGATGACGTCCCGCACCTCGTCCAGGCCGAGGCCCAGCTCCGTCAGCCGCCGGATGCGGGCGAGCGCGACGGCGTCCCGCACCGAGTACTGCCGGTAGCCGTTGGCGAGCCGGGCCGGCTCGGGCAGCAGGCCGAGGTGGTGGTAATGGCGTACGGCCCGCGTGGTCACCCCCACCAGCGCGGCGATCTCCGAGATCCGCATGCCCTCATTAGAAACGTTGACGCTGCGGCAGGGTCAAGGCCGCCGGTTTCGCGCCGAGCCGTGAGGTCAGGCGTGCTCGGCCGCGCCGGGCTGTACCGGTCGGGCGTGCTCGGCCGCGCCGGGCTGTACCGGTCAGGCGCGCTCGGCCGCGCCGGGCCGCGGCCTTCGTGGCACCCCGCGCCGGGTAGCATGGTCGGCACGGCAGACGAGCCGGGCGGGCGGCCGCGTGAAGATCTTCGATCTTCCCGAGGAACGTCCGGGCTCCACAAGGCAGGGTGGTGGCTAACGGCCACCCGGGGTGACCCGCGGGACAGTGCCACAGAAAACAGACCGCCCGGGACTTCGGTCCCGGGTAAGGGTGAAACGGTGGTGTAAGAGACCACCAGCGCCTGAGGTGACTCAGGCGGCTAGGTAAACCCCACCCGGAGCAAGGTCAAGAGGGAGCGCTTCGGTGCTTCTGCGCGGACGTTCGAGGGCAGCCTGCCCGAGTCCGCGGGTAGACCGCACGAGGCCGGTGGCAACGCCGGCCCTAGATGGATGGCCGTCGCCCCGACGACCGCGAGGTCCCGGGGTACAGAACCCGGCGTACAGCCCGACTCGTCTGCCCTTCGTCCCGCATGGCCCCGCCCGGGGAATCCCCGGCCGGGGCCATGGTGCTGAGGCAGGCCTCCTCGGCGTGCGAAGGAGGCGTTCCCGTCCTGCTGAGGGAGTGGCGGCCGGGGTACGCGCCGGGCGCCACTGCACGCGGCTCTCACCAGTACGGATAGCTCCCCGTAATCACTCGCTCATCCTCCGTGTGGCGCAACCCGTGGCGTCGCCGTAGCGTGATCACCGGTACCGGAAGCCCGCACTCCGACGAGGGGGACGGGGGTGCCGCACACGCCGACTCGGGGACACGAGGTGAAACGCCGTGCCTTCCCTGCACTTTCCCGTGATGCTGGCGCTCGCAGCCGGCGCCTTCTTCCTGCTCCGCAAAGGCGGCACCAAGCTGTCCCACGCGCTCATCTGCGCCGGGTTCGGCTTCTATCTCGCCGATACCGCGGTGGCCCCCTCGCTGCACACCGCGCTCAACTCCGTCACCGGCATGCTCGGACAGCTTGGCTGAGCGCGCGGGCGTCCGTCGCCGCTCCGCCCGGTGGGTCCTTCCGGGCGCCGCGCTCATCGCCGTACTGGCGGGCTGCGCGGACATGGAGGGGCTGCACCGCGACGGAGCGGCGGCGAGCGTCGCCCCGCCGGAACCGCTGTGGCCGCACTCCGTTCCCGCCCCGCCCGGCCCCGAGCAGCAGCGCGGCCGGCCCTTCGCCGTGCCCGGCATCGCACCCGTCGCCTCCGGTGATCTGCGCGACGCCGACCCGCTCGCCGTGGTCAAGGCCGACCTCGCCGCCACCGAGCGCGAGGACCAGGGCACCGGCCGCCTGGTGGACCGCCGTGCCGCCGAACGCGTGGCGCACTGTGCGCGGGCCGCGGACTGCGGGGTGCGCGAACCGGTCCTGCGGGACCTGACCGGCGACAGGCACGCCGAACTGATCACCGCCGTCGACATCGACGGGCGGGCCAGCGAGATGCGGGTCTATCACGTGGTGGACGGCCGGGTGACGCGGGTGTTCTCGCGGCGTGCCGTCCTCGAAGGCGTCGAACTCGCCGCCGGACACCTCGCGATCCGCGAACCCACCTCCAACGACCGGTTCGTGTACGTCTCGCACTACGGCTGGGACGGCACGATGATGGCCCTCATCGAGCTCAAGCTCGACACCTGCCGCGCCGTCAAGCAGACCTCCGACATCCCCTGCGCCTCCCCGTCGCCGTCGCTCCCGTCGCTCCCGTCGCTCCCGTCGCTCCCGTCACCCGGGAGTGTCCCGTGAAGGCTTGGTTCGAGCGGGTGCGGCCGGGCTGGACGTACGGTCTGCGCTGGAAGATCATGCTCACCATCGCCGGGGTGGCCTGCGCGGTGGCCGCCATCCTCGGCGTGCTCGTGCACAACGTGCTGACCCGGCAGCGCGTGGACGAGGTCCGCAAGGAGGCGCGGCAGAGCCTGGACGTCGCGCTCAAGGAGTACGCGTACGGCACCGAGACCACCGACGGGCACGGGGCGATCGTGGACCCCGTCGAACTCCCGCCCCCGCTCAGGAAGTTGGCGCTCGGCGGTGGGCGCGGGCTGATGGTCGGGCAGCAGGGCGGCACGGCCGTCATATGGGCGGCGGCCCCGGCCGGCGGCCATGTGCTCGCGGTGTCCGTCCCGTACGCGAGCACCCGGGACCATCTGCGCCAGATGGACACCGCCATCCTCGGCTCGGCCCTGCTCGCGGCGGGCAGTGTGACCCTGGCCGGCAGCTATTTCGCCGGGCGGATCAGCCGAAGGCTCTACCGGACGGCGACCGTCGCGCGCCGGATCACCGACGGCGACCTCGACGTACGCACCGGGATTCCGCCGGACGGCAAGGCCGCCGAACACGACGCGGTGACGGCGGTCGCCGTCGCCCTGGACTCGATGGCGGCCTCCCTGCAACGCCGTCTGGAGTCCGAGAAGCGGTTCACCGCCGACGTCGCCCATGAGCTGCGCACGCCGCTCACCGGGATGCTGGCGGCGGCCGGGCTGCTGCCCGAGGGACGCCCCAAGGAGATGATCAACGACCGGCTCAAGGCGCTGCACACCCTCACCGAAGACCTCCTGGAGATCTCCCGTCTCGACGCCGGCGCCGAGCAACCGGACTTCGCCGAGTACGAGTTGGGGCCGCTGGCCGAACGCGCGGTGCGGGCCACCGGCCTCGCCTGCGAGGTACGCGTCGTACGGGACGCGGCCGTGCGCACCGACCGGCGCCGCCTGGACCGGATCATCGCCAACCTCGTCGTCAACGCCCACCGGCACGGCGCTCCGCCGGTGACCCTCACCGTGGACGGGCCCGTCGTCGAGATCCGCGACCAGGGGCCGGGCTACCCCGCCGAGCTCGTCGACCGCGGCCCCCAGCGCTTCCGCACCGGTGACCCGGGCCGTGGCAAGGGCCACGGCCTCGGCCTCACGATCGCCGCGGGCCAGGCCGAGGTCCTCGGCATCGGCCTGCGCTTCGCCAACGCGCCGGCCGGAGGTGCCGTCACGACCCTGCGCCTGCCGAGCGCCTAGCCCTCGCCCGGCTGGGGCCGGGCGGAGCCCAGCGAGCGCTCGGCCACCTTGGCGAGATGGGTGTCGAAGACGTCGGCCGCGTCCGGGGTGAGGGTGGTCAGGGCGACCATCGCGGTGACGATCACGTCGCACAGCTCGGACTGGACGTCCTGCCAGCTGTGCGAGACGCCCTTGCGGGGGTTCTGGCCGGTCGCCCCGATGACGGCCTGGGCGACCTCGCCGACCTCCTCCGACAGTTTGAGCATCCGCAGCAGCTTCTGCTGTTCGGGCGGTACGGGGCTCCGTTCGGTGAGCCACGCGTGCAAGGCGGTGACCGTGGGCCAGGGCGAGCTCCCGGAGGAGTTCCAGGCCGAGTTCGAGGGGGAGATCCAGGGAGTGCCGCGGGTGTCGTCCATACGGCCCACGGTGCCATCCGGCAGCGCACCGGTGGCGGTGCGGGGCGACGTGAGGTGTTCTGGGAGGTGTTCTGCGGGGGAATCGTTCCGCACCGACCGGGAGAGACCGTGACCATCGCCCTCGACAAGCTGGCCGATCCGGCCGTCCGCGCCTTCGTCGGCGCCCTCAACTCCGGTGACCGGACGGCCTTCGCCGCCGCCCTGACCTCCGACGCCACGAT
Organism: Streptomyces sp. NPDC006691; assembly: GCF_042869955.1. Taxonomy (NCBI): domain Bacteria; kingdom Bacillati; phylum Actinomycetota; class Actinomycetes; order Kitasatosporales; family Streptomycetaceae; genus Streptomyces; species Streptomyces sp. NPDC006691. Next base: position 185,898 of record NZ_JBIAGW010000003.1, on the reverse strand, counting down.
GTCCGACGACGGCTCGGACCGCGATGTCGCCGACTGGACCGAGCGCGAGATCTTCTCCTCCGGCGGCCACATGGACATCGAGAGCCAGTCGCGCGACGGGCTCGGCCTGGTCGCCAACTACCGCAACGACACCTGGGGCGAGATGCGCACCGCCTGGCGCTTCACGGTCGACGGCGGCAAGGTCAGCCGCTTCGAAACCGGCCAGGCCTGACCCCCGTGCCCTGATCCCGGCCGACCTCCCCCCGTATTTCAGTGTGCTGCCCGTAGCCCCGAGGGGCATCACACGGCGGTGCGGTGCGGGACGTCACGCCGGGATCGGGATACGGGCGCCGGCGCCGCTCACCCGCACCCGTGCGTCACCCGCGTGCAGTGTCACGGTGAGCACTCCGGGGCGGCCGAGGTCCTCGCCCTGATGGAGCGTCAGCTCCGATTCCGCCGCCACCAGGCCCAGTTCGCGGGCGTACGCCCCGAACGCGGCGGCCGCCGCACCCGTCGCCGGGTCCTCGACGACCCCGCCGACCGGGAACGGATCGCGCACATGGAACACCGACTCCGAGGCGCGCCACACCAGTTGGACGGTGGTGAGGTCGAGCCGGTGCATCAGCGCGGTGAGCCGGTCGAAGTCGTAGGCGAGCTCACCGAGGCGTTCCCGGGTGGCCGCGCCCAGCACGAGGTGGCGGGCGCCGGCGTAGGCGATCCGGGGCGGGATCGCGCCGTCCAGGTCCTCGGCCGGCCAGTTCAGAGCGGCCAGTGCCTCGGCGAGGTCCTTCTCCCCGACGGGCTCGGAGTGCGGCTCCACGCTGGTCAGCGTCGCGCGCAGGCCGCCGCTCGTCGGGTCCGTGGCGACGGTCACCGGGACCGTACCGGCCGCCGTCGCGAACGTCAGGTCCCCGGTGCCGAGCCGCTCGCCCAGCGCGATCGCGGTCGCCACGGTGGCGTGCCCGCAGAACGGCACCTCGGCCTTCGGGCTGAAGTACCGCAGCGTGAACGCGCGCCCCGGCTCGCCGAGCCCCTCCGGCGGGGCGGTCAGGAACGCCGACTCGCTGTAGCCCAGCTCGGCGGCGACGGCCAGCATCGCCGCGTCGTCGAGCGCTGAGGCGTCCAGGACGACTCCGGCGGGATTGCCCCCGGCGGGGTCACTGGAGAAGGCGGTGTAGCGGAGGATCTCGGGCCGGTCTTCGCTCGTCATGATCACCCCAACTCCCGCACCAGCGGCCCTATTCCGGTCCCGGCCACCCGCCACCACCGCGCGCCGGCGGATGCCCGGAGCCCGATGGATGCCGGGGCCTGGGTGCATGCGGGGCCCCCGGTGGAGGAGGGAGGGCGGCGGATGCGGGGCCCCCGGTGAAGGAGGGAGGGCGGCGGATGCGTGGCCGCCGGTGAAGGAGGGGGACCGGCGGATGCGTGGGCCCCGGCCCGGGCGGATGTGGACCCCGGCCCCGCCGGTGCGGACCTTGGCCCGGGCGGATGCCTGGACCCCCGCCCCCGGCCGACGCGGTCCCTGGCCCGGCGGACGCGGACCCCGCCCCGGGCGGGCTCAGCCCCGGCCGATGTAGGGCATGGCGGTCGCGAGCACCGTGACGAACTGGATGTTCGCCTCCAGCGGCAGCTCCGCCATGTGCAGCACCGTGCGCGCCACGTCCTGCGCGTCCATCACCGGCTCTACCGCCAGCTCCCCGTTGGCCTGCGGGATGCCGGTCTGCATGCGCTGGGTCATCTCGGTGGCCGCGTTGCCGATGTCGATCTGCCCGACCGCGATCCGGTACGGCCGCCCGTCCAGGGACAGCGACTTGGTGAGCCCGGTCATCGCGTGCTTCGTCGCCGTGTACGCCACGGAATTCGGCCGCGGGGCGTGCGCCGAGATCGACCCGTTGTTGATGATCCGGCCACCCTGGGGCGTCTGCCCCTTCATCACCCGGAACGCGGCCTGGGCACAGAGGAACGCGCCGTTCAGATTGACCTCGACCACCGACCGCCACGCCTCGTACGACAGGTCCTCCACCGGCACACCGCCCGGCCCGAACGTCCCCGCATTGTTGAACAGCAGGTCCACCGTGCCGTACGCGCCCTGCGCCGCGGCGAACAGCGCGGCCACCTCGTCCGGGGAGGTCACGTCCGTGGGGACGCACAGCACCTCGGCCTCCGGCCCGGCGAGCGCCGCGGTCTCCGCCAGGGCCTCGGGGCGGCGCCCGGCGAGCGCCACCGACCAGCCCGCGCCGGCCAGCGCCAGCGCCACGGAACGGCCGATGCCGGACCCGGCTCCGGTCACGACGGCAGACTTCTGCGAGGTGATCTCCATGAGCCCGGAGCGTACGTGAGTGGCCGCCTGGTGAGACCCCGTGTCCGCCATGTGAGAGCCCCGCGCCGGTGCGACCCGGGCTCCCCGGGAGGGGGATGGGGGAGCGGATGGGCCCCGATGTGACCCGTTCCTCCTTTCCCGTGCGTCCCGAGTGGTGCCTCGCGCCGGAACCGGCTGAGAGCATGGTTATTCGATTCAACCTTCAGGAGAGAAACCGATGCCGGAGCGCGGCGGCCAGGACACCCAGGGCCCCATACCGACCACGGCCGACGCCGAGCCCGTCGAGGCTTCCGAGCCCCCGAAGGCGGTCACCGCCACCGCCGCCCTGCGCCGCACCAGCCTTCTGGTCACGCTCGTCCTCGGCGGCCTCACCGCGCTCCCGCCGCTCTCCATGGACATGTATCTGCCGGCGCTGCCCGAGGTCACCGACGCGTTGCGCTCGCCGGCCGCGACCGTCCAGCTCACCCTCACCGCGTGCCTCGCCGGCATGGCGCTCGGGCAGCTCGTCGTCGGGCCGATGAGCGACAAGTGGGGACGGCGCCGCCCCCTCCTCATCGGCATGGTCGTCTACGTCCTGGCCACGGCCGTCTGCGCCTTCGCGCCCAACGTCGAACTCCTCATCTCCTTCCGCCTGTTGCAGGGTCTGGCCGGTGCCGCGGGCATCGTGATCGCCCGGGCCGTGGTGCGCGATCTCTACGACGGAGTGGAGATGGCCCGCTTCTTCTCCACGCTGATGCTGATCTCCGGTGTCGCCCCCGTGGTCGCCCCGCTGATCGGCGGCCAGGTGCTGCGGCTGACCGACTGGCGCGGCGTCTTCGTCGTGCTGACCGTGATCGGCGTGCTGCTCACCGCCGTGGTGTTCAAGTGGCTGCACGAGACGCTTCCGGTGGAACGGCGGCACTCCGGCGGCGTCGGAGAGGCCCTGCGCACCATGGGCGGCCTCCTCAAGGACCGGGTCTTCACCGGCTACATGCTCGCCGGCGGCCTCGCCTTCGCCGCGCTGTTCGCCTACATATCGGCCTCCCCCTTCGTGGTGCAGGAGATCTACGGCGCCTCCCCGCAGACCTTCTCCCTGCTGTTCGGTCTCAACTCCGTGGGCCTGGTCGTCGTCGGCCAGATCAACGGCAAGCTCCTCATCGGACGGGTCAGCCTGGACAAGGTGCTCGGCTTCGGCCTGGCCGTGATCACCCTGGCGGCGACGGCCCTGCTCCTCATGACCTCCGGAGTGTTCGGCGAGGTGGGCCTGGCGCCGATCGCCGCCGGGCTCTTCGTGCTGATGTCGGCGATGGGCCTCGCCATGCCGAACACCAACGCCCAGGCCCTGATGCGCACCCCGAACGCCGCCGGCTCCGCCTCCGCTCTGCTCGGCACCTCCTCCTTCCTGGTCGGCGCGGTCGCCTCCCCGCTGGTCGGCATCGCGGGGGAGGCGACCGCCGTGCCGATGGCGGTCGTCCAGCTCGCGTCGGCCGTCGCCGCCCTGCTCTGCTTCCTGCTGCTCTGCCGTCCCTGGCAGCGCGGGCAGCAGGCGCTCACCGCGACGGCCCGGGACGCGGCGCCGCAAAAGTAGACTTCTGCCGGTGAACCACTCCCTCCCCGCCCCGGACGTCCTGCGCTCGGCCCTGGCCGGACTGCTCGACGGGCTGCCGCCCTCCCAGGCCGCAGGAGCCGTCGACCGGCTGATCAGTCACTACCGCGGTGTCGTCCCGACCAACGCCCCGGTGCTGCGGGACCGCTCCGATGTCGCCGCCTACGCCGCGTACCGGATGCCCGCCACTTTCGAGGCGGTGCGCTCAGCGCTCGGCGCGCTCCGGGACGCGGCCGGGCCCTGGACCCCGGCCACGCACACCGACATCGGCGGCGGCACCGGAGCGGCGAGCTGGGCGGTCGCCGAAGCCTGGGAGGACGCGCGGACCCCGGTGGCCACGACCGTCCTGGACTGGGCGGAGCCCGCGCTCGCCGTCGGCCGCGAACTCGCCGAGGCCTCCGGTCTGCCGGGTCTGCGCACCGCCCGCTGGGAGCGCGCCCGCATCGGCTCGGCCCTCGCCCTGGAGAGCGCCGACCTGGTCACCGTCTCGTACGTCCTGAACGAACTCACCCCCCTCGACCGCGGTTCCCTGGTGGACGCGGTGGCCGCCGCCGCGACCGGTGCCGTCGTGATCGTGGAGCCCGGTACTCCCGACGGCTATGCCCGCGTCATCGAGGCGCGGGACCGGCTCATCGCGGCCGGCCTGCACATCGCCGCGCCCTGCCCGCACAGCGCCGCCTGCCCCATCGAGCCCGGCACCGACTGGTGCCACTTCTCGGCCCGGGTCAGCCGCTCCTCGCTGCACCGCCAGGTCAAGGGCGGCTCGCTGGCCTACGAGGACGAGAAGTTCAGCTATCTCGCCGCCACCCGGTTCGCCCCCGACCCCGCCCCGGCGCGGGTCACCCGGCGGCCCCAGATCCGCAAGGGCCAGGTGCTGCTCGAACTCTGCACGGCGCAGGAGCAGTTGCGCCGTGAGACGGTCAGCAAGCGGCACGGCGCGCTGTACCGTGCCGCCCGGAACGCCGAGTGGGGCGACCCCTGGCCGTCCCACCCCGCAGAGCCGGCCTCCTAGGGCCGGCCGGAGTGCCTGCTCCCGCACCGGTTCCCGCACGGCTTTCCGCACCGGGGCCCGCACCGGTTCCCGCACCGGGGCCCGCACCGGTTCCCGCGTCCGGTCAGGAACGCAGTTCCTGCGTGCAGCACTTCACGCTGCCGCCTCCCTTGAGCAGCTCGCCCAGGTCCATGCCGATCGGCTCGTAGCCCCGCGCGCGCAGCGGGTCGAAGAGGCCGACGGCACCCTGGGGGAGCAGCACGTGACGGCCGTCGCTCACCGCGTTGAGCCCGAGGGCGGCCGCGTCCGGCTCCTCGGCGATCAGGGCGTCGGGGAACAGCCTGGACAGCACGGCCCGGCTGCCGGGTGAGAACGCCGGCGGGTAGTACATGACGTCGTCGGCGTCGTCGTCCAGGACGCACAGGGCCGTGTCCAGGTGGTAATAGCGCGGGTCGACCAGGTCGAGGCCGATGACCGGGCGGCCGAAGAACTCCTGGGCCTCGTCGTGCGAGAGCGGGCTGGAACGGAAGCCGCGCCCGGCGAGCAGATAGGAGGCCGTGACGGCGAAGTCGCCCTCGCCCTCGTTGATGTGGGCCGGCTCGTGGACGGGGGTGAAGCCGTGCGCACGGAACCAGTCCAGGTGGACCTCGGCTTCCGCCGCGCGTTCCGGATACGCGAAGCGGGCGCCGAGCACCCGGCTGTCGATCACGGTGGCTCCGTTGGCGGCGAAGACCATGTCGGGCAGGTCGGGGCGGGGGTCGAGCAACTCGACGGTGTGGCCGAGCGAGCGGTACCGGTCGCGCAGGTCCTCCCACTGGGCCAGGGCCAGGGGCAGGTCGACCGGCTTCTCGGGGTCCATCCAGGGGTTGATGGAATACGTGACCTTGAAGTGTGCCGGTGGGCACATCAGATAGCGCCGGGGTCGGGCGGTTCTCTGGGTGCGGAGGTCACGGGCGTCACGAGGCAATGAGGGCTCCTCACGGGTGACTTGGGCTGCACGGGCGCGCAGCCGCGTGCAGCCCATGGTCCGCCGTGCGGGGCGTCCGCGCAGTGCACCGTCCGGGTGTTTTTCATCTGGCCCACCCGGTTCGTCCGCGCGTTCACGGCTCTTCCGGTGCGGTGCGTCCCTCCTTCAACTTCCGCAGCAGTTCGCGCTTCTGGGCCAGCGGGTCCACCCCGCCGCCCGGCCCATGGGCGCCGCCGGCTGCTCCCCGCATCGCCTTGCGCGACAGGCGGATCCGGGTGCCGCCGACGCCCAGCATGTTTCCTGCTCCACCTCGGGTCATGGCACAGCTCCTTCTCTCCTCAACGGGATCACCCATCAACGAGACGGTCCGTCTCGCTTCGTGATTCGAGTCTGAACGAGACGCTGCGTCTTGTCAAGAGACGATACGTCTCGCCTCGTAATGGGGCTAGGATCGGTCCATGGCAGAGAGAAGGACAGCGAGCAAGGCGGCAAGCAAGGCGGAAGGCAAGACGGAAGGCAAGGCAGTGAGCGGGGCGGCGAGTGGCAGCGCCGCCGTGGGTGATGCGGCGGGCAGGGCGGGGGCGAAGCCGGGAGCCAAGGCACCCGATGCCTCCCGCCGCAGCGAGCGGTCGCGCCGGGCGATCTACGAAGCCGCCCTCACGCTCGTGGGCGAGGCGGGGTACGGCAGGACGACCATCGAGGGCATCGCGGCGCGGGCCGGGGTCGGCAAGCAGACGATCTACCGCTGGTGGCCGTCCAAGGCCGAGGTTCTCCTTGAGGCCTTCCTCGACCGCGGGGAGCGGGCCGCCGCGGGGGAGGCCGTCCTGCCCGACACCGGCGACCTCGAAGCCGACCTCAAGCAGGTGCTGCGCGCCACCGTCGACGAACTCACCGACCCCGGTTTCGAGGCGCCCTACCGCGCGCTCGCGGCCGAGGGCGTCATCGACGCCGAGCTCGGCGCCCGGTTCGTGACGCGGCTGCTCGAACCCGGGCTCCAGCTCTACGTCGACCGCCTCGGTGCGGCGCGGGACGCGGGGCAGGTCGCGCCCGGCGTCGACCCGCGCATCGCGGTCGAACTCCTCGTCGGCCCGCTCACCCACCGCTGGCTGCTGCGCACGCTCCCGCTCACGCACGCCTACGCGGACAGCCTCGTCGACTACGCGCTGCGCGGAATCGTCCCGCGCTGATCGCGTGGGCGTCGGCCAATGGTCACGGGCGGGTCATGTCACACACCCCGGATGTCCGGTGCGGTCACCCGAGGAGCAGGATGGTGGGACGATGTTCTCCAGGGTTCTCCCGGATGTGAGTCCCTGGGGTCGACGGTGAGGTGAGGGGATATATGGGCGCTGAGTTCGGTCGTTCCCGCGGCGAGGAGAGCAAACTGTCCCGCTGGCTGCGCAGGCGGCCCAAGGACGCTCCGGGTGCGGACCAGGGCCGGCTCTCGCTGCTTCTGGCCGTGGCCGCCGCCGGTCTGCCCATGGCTCCCGCCGCGTACCCCGTCGGCTACCGATGTTCCTGTGAGCGCGTGGGCTGTCCCACGCCCGCCCGTCACCCCGTCTCCTTCGCCTGGCAGACCCAGTCGACCACCGACCCCGCGCAGATCGAGCGCTGGGCGCTCGGGCAGCCGGAGGCCAACTTCATCACCGCGACCGGGATGGTCCACGACGTCCTCGACGTACCGCTCGAAGCGGGGCGCGAGGCACTGGCCCGGCTGCTCTCCGAGGGGATCGACGTCGGGCCGGTCGCCGAGGCGGCCGGTGACGGTGATCACGGGCGGATGCTGTTCTTCACCGCGACGCGGGGAACGCCCGAGGACGAGGACGAGTGGTGGCCCTGCGAGTTGGACTGCCATCCCGAGACGATGGACGAGCATCCGGGGCTGCGGTGGCACTGCCGGGGGAGCTATGTGCTGGTGCCGCCCGCGCGGTTGCCGGGGGAGCTTGCGGTGGGGTGGGTGCGGGGGCCGGAGCTTGCGCTTCCGGATCCACTGACGTTGCTTGAGGCGTTGACCGATGCGTGTGCGCGGTATGCGGGGGAGGCGGGGGCGTCGGCGGTTGCCTGGCCTCTCGGCCGGTAGGTTTCCCCACCCCGCCCCTTCCCGAGACCCTCCGGGGGTGTGGGGGTGGGTAAGGGTTGTTCCTGGGGCTGCGCCCCAGACCCCCTGAGGGGCTGCGCCCCTCGGACCCCCGCGGGGACTGCGTCCCCTGCGCCCCTGCTCGGGGCTGTGCCCCGGACCCGTTCGCGGCGGGGCTGCGCCCCAGACCCCGTTCGCGCCTTCCGGGGCACTCGTTCGTCCTCGGCCCGCAAGGCCCGCAAGGCCCGCAAGGCCCGCAAGGCCCGCAAGGCCCGCAAGGCCCGCAAGGCCCGCAAGGCCCTGAGGGCCAGGGGTCAGGGGGCCCTACTCGCCCTTCGTTCCCACCAGGCCCTGGATCCGGTTGGTCACCACGACCGGGCCCTTGGCCGGCACCAGGGCCAGTTCGTTGGATATCCACTCCCGGGTCAGGGAGGTGTTGATCCGGCCGGTCAGCAGGGCCTTCTCGTCGGGGGAGATGTCCAGGCGGACGCCCTTCGCGGCGGTCTGGCGCTCGAAGTGGCGGGCGGAGAAGAAGACCAGGGCGCGGCCGTCGGCGGTGCGCAGGCCCTGCGGGGCGAAGTCGCCGTCGTTCAGGGGCTGGTCGATGAACTGGCTGACGCGCCCCGAGCGCACCGCGTTCTTCTGGCGCGCCTCGCGCCAGGCGCTGGTGTGGTCCCCGGGTGCGAAGACCGGTGGCTTGCCGTTCTGGAGGTACGAGGCGTAGTCCGCGCTCAGGTCCTTCGGGGCGACCGCGAGCGAGGGGTCGTCGGGGCGTACGGGCTCCGCCCACCCGTCGTTGTCGGTCTTGAAGGCGGGTACGTCCTTGGCGCCCAGGATCGACAAGTAGGCCAGTTTCCACACCTGTTCGGGGCCGGTGCGCAGGAAGAGCAGCAGCCAGCGGGTGTCGTTCGGGCCCTTGTCGTCCTGGTCGCGGTTGGAGTCCGCGTCGGCGACGAACCAGCGCGGCCAGCCGGACTGTCGGGGAATCGTGTACGTGGTGTCGCTCAGGGCCAGCGGCGAGTGCTGCGGGTTGCCGCCCGGGCTCGTCGTGTGGCGGACGGTGAAGCCCGCCTGGGTCGTGGCGCCGAAGGAACCGGTGACCCGGCCCGCGTCGAGGGCCGGGTCGTAGGCCTTGTCGGCCCTGTTGTAGGCGTCGAGGAAGTCGGTGAGCGCCTTCGCGGCCTCAGCCTTCGTCGCCGACGGTACGACTTCCCGCTCCCCGTGCACCGTCACGCAGCCGCTCGCGGTCACCGTCAGTACGGTCACCGTCGCGAGCCCCGCCGTCAGCCGACTCACCCTGCTCATGGACCGCCTTCTGCCCCTCGACCCTCGTCGTCCCCTCGGACTTCCGGAACCCTACCGGGGCGAAGAACAACGCGAGCGTGGGGATCAGGTACAGGGCCCAGACGACGACCTGGACGACGGTCGGGTCGGGCTGGAAGTTGAAGACGCCCTTGAGGAGGGTGCCGTACCAGCTGTCCGGCGCGATCGTCGAACTGATGTCGAAGGCAAGGGAGTTGATGCCCGGCAGGAAGTCGGCCTCCTGGAGGTCGTGCACGCCGTACGCGAGGACGCCCGCGGCGACGACCACCAGCATGCCGCCGGTCCAGGTGAAGAACTTCGCCAGGTTGATCTTCAGGGCGCCGCGGTAGAACAGCCAGCCGAGGAACACCGCGGTGGCGAGGCCCAGCAGGGCGCCGATCATCGGCTGGAAGGTGCCGTTGTCGGAGCCGGCCGCGTGCACCGACGTCCACACGAACAGGGCGGTCTCCAGGCCCTCGCGGCCGACCGCGAGGAAGGCGGTCGCCACCAGCGCGCCGGTGCCCATCAGCAGGGCCGAGTCGAGCTTGCCCTGGAGTTCGGTCTTCAGGTGCCGCGCGGTGCGCCGCATCCAGAACACCATCCAGGTGACCAGGCCGACGGCGACGATCGACAGCGAACCGCCGAGCGCCTCCTGTGCCTTGAAGGTCATCTCCTGCGAGCCGAATTCGAGGCCCGCGCCGAACGCGAACGCGACGAACACGGCCACCCCGACGCCGATCCACACCGGCTTGAGCGCGTCGCGCCGCCCGGTCTTCACCAGGTAGGCGACCAGGATGCACACGACCAGGCTCGCTTCGAGACCCTCGCGCAGGCCGATCAGATAGTTGGCGAACATGTCTCCCTCTCAGCCGAAGAGTCCCCGGCCCCACCAGTCGTCCTTGTCGCGGACGCCCGGCGGGACCGCGAAAATCGCCGAACCCACGTGCTGGATGTATTCGTTGAGCGCGTCATGGCGGGCCAGGGCCCGCTGGACGGGCAGGAAGCCCTTGCGTACGTCACGCTGGTACGCCAGGAAGAACAGGCCCGCGTCCAGGCGCCCGAGGCCGTCCGTGCCGTCCGTGAAGGAGTAGCCGCGGCGCAGGATCCGGGCGCCGTCGTTGGAGTCGGGGTGCGCGAGGCGGACGTGCGCGGTCGGCTTCATCGCCTTCAGGAACGGCTCGTCGCGCTCCTTGGCCTTGCCGACCGGGGCGCCCTCGCCCTTGTCGCGGCCGAAGACGTCCTCCTGCTCCTGGAGCGAGGTGCGGTCCCAGGTCTCGATGTGCATCCGGATGCGGCGGGCCACTAGGTAGGAGCCGCCGGTCATCCAGTCGGAGCCGTCCTTGGCGCCGACCCACACATGGTCGTCGAGCGCCTTGGTGTCGGTGCCCGAGACGTTCCGGGTGCCGTCCTTGAAGCCCATCATGTTGCGCGGGGTCTGCGCGTCCGGCGTCGTCGAGGACGTCTTGCCGAAGCCGAGCTGCGACCAGCGGATGGCGACCTTGCCCATGCCGATGCGGGCCAGGTTGCGGATCGCGTGCACCGCCACCTGCGGGTCGTCCGCGCAGGCCTGGACGCACAAGTCGCCGCCGCTGCGCGCCGGTTCGAGGTTGTCGCCGGGGAACTGCTCGATGTCGACCAGCGCCTCGGGGCGCTTGCCCTCCAGGCCGAAGCGGTCCTTGGCGAAGAGCGAGGGGCCGACGCCGAAGGTCAGGGTCAGCCGGCACGGCTTGAGGCCGAGCGCCTCGCCGGTGTCGTCCGGCGGCGCCTCGGCGAGCCCGCCGTAGGCGCCCTCGCCGACCGTCTTGCCCTCGGTCATCGCGGCCGCGGCCGCCGTCCAGTCCTTGAGCAGCTGGACGAGTTCGGCGCGGTCCTTCGTCGTCACGTCGAACGAGGCGAAGTGGAGGCGGTCCTGGACCGCCGTGGCTATGCCGGCCTGGTGGGCGCCGTGGAACGGCACCGCGGCCCCCGTGTCGGCGGCCGGCACCGCGTCGCTCCCGCCGCCCTTGACGACGGCGACCGTGCCGCCGGCCGCGGCGGCGCCGAGCGCGAGGCCCGCCCCGCCCCAGCCGAGCAGCGCCCGGCGGGAGGGGGACCTGCCGGTGCCGGTGGCCTCGGTCGTCTCGTCAGTCATGGCGGATCTCCTCCTGCTCCTGGTGTTACTTCGCGACGGCTGCGGCGAGCTTCGACAGCGGCTCGGCGAGCGCGTTCACGGTGTCGGAGAGCTGCTTGCGGTCACCCTCGCCGACCTTGTCGTACGAGGTGAAGTCGTAGGAGGTCTTGTCCGTGCGGTACTTGTCGAGCAGCGTGTTCAGGGCGGCGAACTGCTTGTCCAGTTCGGTGGTGAGCGCCGCGTCGTTCTTCGCGGCGACCGGCTTGAGCAGCTCGTACGCCTTCTGCGCGCCCTCGACGTTGCCCTTGAAGTCGGACAGGTCGGTGTGGCTGTAACGGTCCTCCTCGCCGGTGATCTTCCCGGTGGCGACCTCGTCGAGGAGCTCCTTGGCGCCGTTGGCCATCGAGGTCGGGGTGATCTCGGCGGTGCCGACCCGCTTCTGCCAGTCGGTCAGGTCCTTGTCCAGCTCGGTGGCGAGGTTCTTCTCGTCGTCACCGATCTTGCCGTCGACCCAGAGGGACTTCTCCAGACGGTGCCAGCCGGTCCACTTCTGGCCCTTCTCCAGACCGTCCTCGCGGGTGTCGGTCTTCGGGTCGATGTCGCCGAAGGACTCCGCGACCGGCTCGGTGCGCTCCCAGCCGAGGCGCGAGGGCGCGAACGCCTTCTTGGCGGCCTCCACGTCGCCGGCCCGCACCGCGTCGGTGAAGACCTTCACCTTGGGCAGCGTCTCGTCGGCCTGCTCCTGCGCGTACTTGCGGTACTCGGCCACGGCCGTGTCCAGCTGCGGGTTGCGCTTGGCGGCGGTGCCGCCGGTGACGGTGACCTTCTGGCGGATGCCGTCGCCCTTCATGCCGGGCTTGCAGGCGACCTCGTACGAGCCGGCCTTGACCTCGGCGGTGAGCTGCTGCTTGAGGCCGGGGCCTATGTTCTCGCGCTCGGCGACGATGCGGTCGTCCGGGAAGAGCAGGTAGACCTCGGTGACCTTGGAGCCCTTGTTCTCGATGTCGAACTTGACGTGTCCGGCCGGGAAGTCGGTCTTCGACAGCTTGCAGGAGTCGTCGGTGGCCGTCACCTGGACCGAACCGTCGGCGCCGCCGGCCTTGGCATCGCTCTTGTTGGCGCAGCCCGTGACGGCGGCCAGGGCCGCGACGGCCGCGGCGGCGGTGACGACGGAAGTACGGACGGGTCGCATGCGGGCTCCACGCTGGGTCAGGGTCGACAGGTCGACTGAGGCGGACCTAACTTAACCGAGCCTTACCTGACCGATACCCACTGGGCGCGTGATTCAGCTCTCACCGGTCACGGCGGGATCACGGATCGCGCCGCGCCGGTCACAGCCGGGTCAAGGATCACGTCCCGTGGTCAAGGCCGGGTCAAGGATCGCGCCGCGGCACCACCAGCGGCGCGCCCGTCCGGGGGTGCGCGAGGACGTCCACGGGCTGCCGGTAGACCCGGCCGATCAGCTCCTCGGTGAGCACCTCGCGGGGCGGCCCTTCGGCCGCGAGCCGCCCCTCGTGCAGCACGGCGACCCGGTCCGCGTACGCGGCCGCGAGGCCCAGGTCGTGCAGGACCACCACGACGGCGTCCCCGGCGCGGGCGCGCTCGCGGCAGATCCGCAGGACCAGTTCCTGGTGGCGCAGATCGAGCGCGGCCGTCGGCTCGTCGAGCAGCAGCACCGGGGCGCGCTGGGCGAGCACCCGGGCCAGGGCGACCCGGGCCCGCTCGCCGCCGGACAGCGCGTCGAAGGGCCGCCCGGCGAAGCCGGTCACCTCGGCCGCCGCCATCGCCTCCGCGACCACCGCGTCGTCCTCGTCCTCGCGCACGGTCCCGGCCCACGGAGCCCGGCCCATCCGTACGACCTCCTCGACCGGGAAGGGGAAGGAGAGCGCGGCCTGCTGCGGCAGAACGGCACGGCGCAGCGCGAGTGCGGGCGCGGGCCAGTCGGCGAGCGCCCGCCCGTCGATCCGTACCGTCCCCGAGGCGGCGGCCGCATCGCCCGCGAGCGCGGCGAGCAGCGTGGACTTGCCCGCCCCGTTGGGCCCGACGAGCGCCACGACCTCACCGGCACGTACCCGGAGCCCGACCCCGTCGAGAACGGCACGGCCGCCGAGTTCCACCACCAACTCGCGTGATTCCAGGGCCACTTCACCAGCCCTGAGCGGTACGGGGAGCTCAAGGGGGCCGCGTACGGAGAAGAGGGACTTGAGGGCGTTCATACCCAACCGCCTTGCTTGCGCCGGGTCCTGCGCAGGAGCCAGAAGAAGAACGGGCTGCCGAACAGGGCGGTCAGGACGCCCAGCGGCAGTTCGGCCGGGGCGGCCACGGTACGGGCCGCGAGATCGCCCGCCATCAGGACGACGGCGCCGCCGAGCGCGCTGCCCGGGACGAGGAAGCGGTGTCCGGGGCCGGCCGCCATGCGCAGCAGATGCGGCACCAGGAGCCCGACGAAGGTGATGATCCCGGCCACCGCCACGGCGGCCGCGGTGAGCAGGGCGACGACGAGCACGAGCACGACGCGCAGCCGCTCGACGTCGACGCCCAGGTGCCGGGCGGGCCGTTCGCCGAGCGCGAGGAGGTCGAGCCGGCGCGCGTACAGCGGGGCGACGATCAGACCCGCCACGGCGCACGGCAGTACGGCGAGCACCTTGGGCCAGGTGGCCTGGGCGAGCGAGCCCAGCTGCCAGAAGGTGATCTGGGAGATCTGCGCGTTGTCCGCGAAGAAGATGAACAGGCCGATCAGGGCGCCCGCGAAGGCGTTCACCGCGATGCCGGTGAGGATGAGGGTGACGACCTCGGTGCGGCCGCCCGACCGGGACATGGCGTACACGAGCAGGACGGTGACCAGGCCCGCGGTGAACGCGCAGAACGTGATGGTCCAGTTGCCGAAGAAGCTCAGCCCGAGGGCGATGGAGCCGACCGCGCCGGCCGCGGCGCCCGCCGAGATCCCGATCACGCCGGGCTCGGCGAGCGGATTGCCGAACACGCCCTGCATGAGCGCGCCCGCGCAGCCGAGGGACGCGCCGACGAGCAGCGCGAGCACGACCCGGGGGAGCCGTACGTTCCACAGCACGCTCTCGCCGACCCGGTCGAGCGCCCGGCCGCCGAGTCCCGCGCGATGGCGCACCGAGCCGACCACATCGCCGAGCGGAATGTGGTAGGCACCGAGCCCCGCGGACAGCAGGGCCAGGAGAAGGAGGGCGGCGAGCAGAACGGCCGTGAGGAGGAAGGGGGTCGAGTACCGCCTCGCCGGCTGCGCCGGCTCGGGCGGGGCCGACAGCTCGGGGGCCTCGGTCGTCGTGGTCACTTCTTCGCCTTTGCGTACAGCTGGTCCACGAGGGACGTGAGGACCTCGTCGGTGCGCGGGCCGTAGTTGAGCAGTACGCCGTCGTCGATGGACACGACCCTGCGGTCCAGGCCGGCCGGGGTCTCGGCGACGCCCGGCACCTTCAACAGGCCCTCGATGCCGCCCACGGACGCGAGCCCCTTGCTCATCACCAGGATGGCGTCCGGGGCGGCCTTCGCGAGGGCCTCGCTGGTGATGGCGGTGAAGTCCTTGGTCAGGCCCGACTCCTTGCCCGCGTCCACGCCACCCGCCGCCTCGATGAGGGAGGAGGCGCCGGAGCCGGCCCCGCCGAGCAGATAGACGGAGGCCGAGCCGCGCAGGTAGAGGAAGGCGACCCGGGGCTTGGCGCCGCTCTTCCTCGGTGTGGCGCGCGCTGCCGAAATGCGCTGATCCGTACGGGACTTGAGCTCGGCACCGGCATCGGGCACACCCAGGGCGGCGGCCACCGTCTCGATCCTGCGGTCCACGTCGGCGAGGCTCTTCGCCGGCTCGACCACGACCAGGGGTATCCCGGCGGCCCGGATCTGGTCGACCGCCTCGGCCGGCCCCGTCGTGGTGTCGGCGAGCACGAGCGTCGGCTTCAGCGAGAGCACGCTCTCGGCGGAGACGTCATGGGCCCGGGTCACCACCGGGAGCTTCGCGGCCTGCTCGAAGGTGGCCGTGATGTCACGGGCCACCACCTGCCGGCCGAGTCCGAGCGTGAACACGATCTCGCTGAGGGAGCCGGTGAGCGGCACGACCCGGGCGCCGGACCGCACCTCGACCTGCTTGCCGTCCGCGGACCGGACAGTGACGGGCAGGTGGGGTGCGGGAGTTGGGGTGATCGGCTCGATCCGGTCCGCGGCGGGGGCCGTACCGCTGTGCACGGTGGCCTTGTCCGTGCTCGTCCCGCAGCCGGTGAGGGTGAGGGTGAGCGCGCAGAGCAGCGCACCCGCGAGAAGTCCTGGTCTGCGCACCGGGTGCACCGTCCTTCGCTCGGTAGGGGGAGGCGGTGCGCGGGGCTTCCGGCACGGCCAGGTCATAGCTTAGGTTAGCCTTACCTAAGCAGCCAGGGTGAGGCCTTGAGCCGTCCGTACGGCCCGCCTCGGGGCTGCCGTCCGTCTGCCCCGGGCTCGTTCAGGGCCCGGTGTCGCGCCCGCTACCGGAGGAATCCCCATGCCGTCGTCCAGACCCGCCCGGACGCCCTTCCTCGCGCCGCTCGCGGTGGCGCTGGGGGTGGTGTTGGGGGCGCTGCTGCCGGTTTCGTCCGCGTACGCCACGGACTCCGCGGACCGCGCGGTGCGGGGCGGCCGGCTCGACTGGGGCATCAAGTCGTCCTTCCAGAGCTACGTCACCGGGCCGGTGGCGCACGGCAGTTGGAGCCTGACGGGGGGCGCGGCCACCGTGGGCGGCAGCCAGTTCCGCTTCCACTCGGCGACCGGTTCGTACGCCCCGGACAGCGGTGACTTCCGGGCGGCGTTCTCCGGCGGCGTCCACTTCACGGGCCATCCGAAACCGGACGGCACCCATGAACTCGACCTCACCGTGGCGCGCCCCTCGGTCCGGATCGAGAACGGCCGGGGCACCCTCTATGCCGACATGACCAGCAAGGCGAAGGGCAGCGGGCAGGTCACCACCAGGTCCCAGGTGCCGCTCGCCTCGCTGGCGCTCGCCGGGATCGTTCTGAAGGGCGGTTCCACCCCCATCGCCCTCCAGAACGTCCCGGCGACGCTGACCTCCCAGGGCGCCGAGGCCTTCGCCGGGTACTACGCGGCGGGCACGCCGCTCGACCCCGTGAGCCTCTCGGTGGACACGGAGGCACTGCGCTCCGCGAACTCGGCCTCCCCGAGCGGCGGTTCGGCCCCATCGGTCGAGCCGTCGAACGGCCCGTCCGCCGGTTTCGCCGACGCGGCCGTCGACTGGGGGGTGCGCCGCACCTTCCGCGAGTACGTCGGCGGGCCCGTCGCGCAGGGCAGGTGGACGGTGTCGGCCGGAGCCCGGGACGGTGGGGCGCTGTTCCGCTTCCCGGGCGGCAGGGGCACGTACGACGAGCGCGCGGCCACCCTGGACGCGACGTTCGCCGGGGCCGTCCGGTTCACCGGAAAGGGGCTCGACCTCACCCTCGACCGGATCGCGGTGAAGGTGGCCGGCAACACCGGCACGCTCTCGGTCGGAGACCGCCCCGTCGTCACCTTCCCGGCCCAACTGGCCGTGAAGAACGGCCTGGTGAGCATCGCCGAGTCACCCGCCAAGCTGACTGCCGAGGGCGCCGCGCTGTTCGGCGGGATCTACCCGGCGGGCACCTCCATGGACCCGGTGTCGCTCGCCGTCGCCGTCGGCCCGGAGGTGCACCTGCCCGCGCTGCCCGACCTCGGTACCGGCGCGAACACCGCGCCGTCGGCGGCGGCCGCGCCCGGCTCCTCGGCGCGGCCCGCCACCGAGCCGACGGCCAGGGCCACGGACGGCCCGGGTCCGGGTGTGCTCGTGTACGCGGCGATCGGCGCGGTTGTGGTGGTCGCCGCGGGCACCACGTTCGCCCTGCTGCGCAGGCGCCGGACGGCGTCGGCGACGCCTCTCGCGGAACCCGGTGAGCGCCCCGCGGAAGGCTCGTGAGCAAGCCCCCCACTGAAGTCCGACCGCCCCCTTTTCCCCTCCCCTCTCCACCCCTCCCCTCCCGAAGACCCCCAAGGAGCCCGGCCCATGCCCGCACCTCTCCTCACTTCCCGCCCTGCCCTCCGCCGGCGGCGTTCCTTGGCGCTCGCGGCGGCTGTCGCCACGGCCGCCGCGCTGGGCGCGGCCGTTCCGGCTGCCGCGGCGCCCGCGCCCGAAGGCGCCCCGCCCCAGCTGGAGTTGAAGGACGGCACCCTCGACTGGGGCTTCCGGGAGAGCTTCCGCAAGTACATCGCGGCGGCCGGCCGCATCACGGTCGCGGACGGGGCGAAGCAGGCGGCCGCAGGCGGTGCGTTCACCTTCACCGGCGGCACGGGCACCTACGACACGGCGACGCACGCGACCGGCAACGCCTTCAAGGGCAGCGTCCGTTTCGAGGCGCACGGCGGTGTCCTGGACATCAAGCTGTCCGACCTGAAGGTGGCCACCACCGGCGCCAAGGGGGCGATCACCGCCGACATCACCACCAAGGACCGGGCGGGCAAGGACCAGGTCGAGGACGACGTGGCGCTCGCCGACCTCGATCTCTCAAAGGTGCGGCCGGGCTCCGGCGCGGGCGGCGCGATGGTCTTCAAGGACATACCGGCCGCCCTCACCAAGGCCGGGGCCGCGGCCTTCAACGGCCAGTACAAGGAGGGCGACCCGCTGGACCCGGCGACCCTGACGGTCACCCCCGCAACCGCGCCGGACAGGCCCAAGCCCTCCGAGAAGCCGAAGCCGTCGGACCCCCCGAAGCCGTCGGGCAAGCCCGAGCCGTCCGGTGACACCAGGCCGTCCGACGCCCCCAAGCCGTCCGGCAGGCGGGTGTCGCCGAGCACGCCCGCCCCCGCGCCCGCCGGACAGGCCAAGGTCTCCGACGGGCGGCTCACCTGGGGCCTGAAGGAGTCCTTCCGTCGCTACATCAACAGGGGTGGAGGCATCAAGGCGGCCGACGGGGCGAAGAAGAACGGCGACCTCTTCGACTTCTCCCTCGGCAGGGCCGACCTCGACGCCAAGGCCCGGACGCTGGACGCGGCCTTCAAGGGCAGCGTCAACTTCGGTTACCCGGCACACCAGTTGGACATGACGTTCAGCGACCTCAAGGTCAAGGCCACCGGGGGCAAGGGCACGCTCGTGCTCGACGTGACCACCCCCAAGGGGAAGAAGGACGACATCGCCTTCGCGACGCTCGACCTCTCAAGGGCCGACTACACGGCGAAGGACGGCGTGGTGCGGCTCGCCGCCGTGCCGGCCGCCTTCACGGCCGAGGGCGCGGCCGCGTTCGCCAACGACACCACGGGCTCGATGTACAAGGCGGGCGAGGCGATCGACCCGCTCGACCTCGCCTTCACGGTGCGGGACGGCGTCGCGCTGCCCCAGGGTTCCGGTACCGGCACGGGAGGCGTCCCGGTGTCCGACACCGCCCCGTCCGGCACGGTCGGCTCGTCCGTGGGCGGCGCCGCAGCGCTGGCCGCCACCGGCTCCGCCACTCCGGCCGGGGCGCTGCTCGCCGCGGCGGGCGCGGTCGCGGCCGCGGGCGCCGCGATGCTGTTCGCCGTCCGCCGCCGCAGGGCCTGACCCCGTACGCCACCGGGCCGCACCCCCGAACCGGGGGTGCGGCCCTCGCTGCTGCTTCAATGCGTACGTGAACGTGTACGTGAGGGAGCAGAACGTACTGATCGACGTGCTCAGGGTCTTCTGCGGCCCCGACGGCAGGCACGGCAACGCGCTCGGGGTGGTGCGCGAGGGCGCGCAGGTGCCGTGCGAGGCGGCCCGGCAGGAGCTGGCGCGTCAACTCGGCTTCAGCGAGACGGTGTTCGTCGACGATCCGGAGCGCGGCACCGTCGAGATCTACACCCCGGGGGTACGCCTCCCGTTCGCCGGGCACCCCCTGGTCGGTACGGCCTGGCTGCTCGACCTGGAGGTGCTCGAACTGCCGGTGGGCGACGTACTGGCCCGCCAGGACGGCGAGTTCACCTGGATCGCGGCCCGCTCCGCGTGGGTGCCGCCGCGCACCCTGCGCCAGTACGCCTCGGCCGCGGAGGTCGACGCGCTCGCCGTGCCGGAGCCGGGGGAGTGGGTGTACGCCTGGGCGTGGGAGGACGAGGCGGCCGGCCGCGTCCGCGCGCGGGCGTTCCCCGGCCGTGGCGACGGCATCGAGGAGGACGAGGCGACGGGCGCGGCGGCCCTGCTCCTCACCCACCGCCTCGGCCGAGCCCTGAACATCACCCAGGGCGCCGGCTCCCAACTCCTGACGGCCCCGGGCCCCGACGGCGAGATCGAACTGGGCGGCCGGGTGTCGCTGGAACCGGCCGCCCCTCGATCCCGCTGAGGCGGCGGCGCGAGCTACGGGCTCCGGTCCACCTACCGGGGCGCGGGGAACTGCGCGAGAGGCGACCGCGGTCCGCAGCCGCGAGCGGATTCAGGGGCGCGGGGAACTGCGCAAAACCGCGGCGGACCCGCACCAGAAGCCGGCCACCCAGTGGGCGCTAGGCGCTCAGCGGGAACTCCGAGCCCAGCTCCTTGAACACAGCCGTGTTCAAGGCAAAAGCGCGCTTGCACTCGTCGACGACCCGCTGCTTCTCCAGGTCGTCGACACCCAGCCCGTCCAGCCGCTCGCGATAACTCCTTTTGAACGCCGCCGGGTTGCCGATCCCGTCGAAGACGTAGAACCGGACCCCGTCGCCCTTGCGCGCGAAGCCCCACGTGCGTTCCGCCTTGTCGCGGATGATCTGGCCGCCCGACAGGTCGCCGAGGTAGCGCGTGTAGTGGTGGGCCACATAGCCCGCGGGCCAGGTCCGGGCGCACTGCGCGACGCGCTCCGCGTAGGCGGCCGTCGAGGGCAGCGGCGAAGCGGTGCGCCGCCAGTCGTCGCCGCGCAGATGCGCGAGGTCCCGCTCCAGCTCGGCCGTGCGCATCAGCTCCGGCTGGATGAACGGTCCCGCGACCGGGTCGGCGGCGAGTGCCGCGGCGCCCTCCTCCAGGGCCCGGTACACGAACCAGAGCTGCTCGGTGTAGCGGGCGTAGGCGTCGACGCCGAGCCGGCCGCCGAGCAGGTCCCCCATGAACGTCGAGGTCTCGGCCTCCGTGTGCTGCTCGTGCGAGGCGGTGCGGATCAGCGTGGAGAACGGCGTCGTCGCGCTGGTGGTCAAGGCGGGCCTCCGGGGACCGAGGGGTGCGGGAACCGGTCGGATCATCTCAGGTTAGGCTTACCTAAGTCAATGAGTTACCGACGTCCTGTCGGTAAAAATGTACCCGCTGTCGTGGGACGGGACACCCGATCGAAAAATGTCCGGCGGCCCCGCTACGGCAGGGTGAGGATCTCCGCGCCGGTCTCCGTGACCACCAGGGTGTGCTCGAACTGGGCCGTCCGCCTGCGGTCCTTGGTGACGACCGTCCAGCCGTCCTCCCACATGTCGTACTCGTGGGTGCCCAGAGTCAGCATCGGCTCGATCGTGAACGTCATGCCCGGCTTGATCACCGTCGTGGCGTGCGGGGCGTCGTAGTGCGGCACGATCAGTCCGGAGTGGAAGGCCGTGCTGATGCCGTGGCCCGTGAAGTCCCGTACGACGCCGTAGCCGAAGCGCTTGGCGTACGACTCGATCACACGGCCGATGATGTTGATCTGGCGGCCCGGGCGGACCGCCTTGATCGCGCGGTCGAGGGACTCTCGGGTCCGCTCGACGAGCAGCTTCGACTCGTCGTCCACGTCCCCGCAGAAGTACGTGGCGTTGTTGTCGCCGTGCACCCCGCCGATGTACGCGGTGACGTCCAGGTTCACGATGTCGCCGTCCTTCAGGACGGTCGAGTCCGGGATGCCGTGGCAGATGACCTCGTTGACCGAGGAGCACAGCGACTTGGGGAAGCCGCGGTAGCCGAGCGTCGACGGGTAGGCGCCGTGGTCGCACATGTACTCGTGCGCGACCCGGTCGAGCTCGTCCGTCGTCACCCCCGGCGCGATGTGCTTGGCCGCCTCCTCCATCGCCCGCGCCGCGATCCGCCCGGCGGTCCGCATCAGCTCGATGGTTTCGGGGGTCTGCACTTCGGGGCCGGTGTACGGCGTGGGCAGGGGCTTCCCGACGTACTCGGGACGCCGGATGCGGCCCGGGACGGGACGGGCCGGAGAGATCTCCCCGGGCACGAGCAGGGACTGCGACTTCGGCTGGCCAGACATGCCGGCGAGTCTATCGAGCGGGTGTGGGGCAGCATGGGCTTGAGGCCCCAGACCACCGTCCCAGGGAAGAGGCACCCATGGCTCTGTTCAAGAAGCGCACCGTCGGCAAGCCCGGCGAGTGGTACTACTGCCTGGTCCACCACAAGGTCGAGGAGGGCCCCGACTGCCCGGCCAAGGACCGCTTCGGCCCCTACACCTCGCGCGAGGAGGCCGAACACGCGATGCAGAACGCGCAGGAGCGGAACCTGGAGTGGGAGAACGACCCGAAGTGGCACGACAAGTCCGCTCCCACGGACGGCACCGACTAGGGCGGTACCGACCGGGGCACTACGGATCAGGGCGGCACCGACCGGGGCACTGCGGACCAGGCCGGCACCAGCCGGGGCAGCAGGACGGACGGCCGGAGCGCGCGGACGGCGCCGGCTACGCCCCCGTGGTGGTGGGCTGCTTGGCCGCCCTGCGGCGGGCCGCGTCCTCGTCGGTCGCCGAGTCGTAGGTGATCAGCTTGGGCAGCGCCGCGGCGAGCAGCCCCACCGCGGCCACGCAGGCCACCCCGCCCGACCACACCGCCGCCCTCGTCCCGGTCCAGCCGGCCATCGCGCCGGCCCGGACCTGCCCGAGCTGCGGGCCGACGCTGTACGAGAGCACCTCTATGCCGGCCAGGCGGCCGCGCAGCTCCTCCGGGATCGTCTGGTTCCAGATCGTCGAACGGCCGAGCCCGCTCAGCATGTCGCCCGCGCCCGCCACCGCGAGGCAGCCGAGCACCAGCCACACGTTGCCGAGCAGTCCCGCCCCGGCCATGGCCGCGCCCCACACGATCGCGCCGACCACCACGAACAGGCCGTGCCGCCGCACCCGCGAGGTCCAGCCGCTGGTCAGGCTGAGCAGCACCGAACCGGCCGAGCCCGCCGCGTACATCAGGCCGAGCGACCAGTCGGCGTGCAGGCTCTCGGCCAGGAACGGGAAGATCGCGTTCGGGAAGGCGAAGAACATCGCGGCCAGGTCGACGGCGTAGGTCCCGAGCAGCACCGGCCGCGACCAGGCGTACCGCGCGCCCTCCGCGATGCCGCGCAGCGAGGGCCTCCGGGCGTCATGGGCGGGCGGGGCCGGGGTCAGCCGGGCGCACATCACCACCGACACCGTGAACGTGCCGATGGTCGTGGCGTACGCCGTGGCCGTACCCGCGTACGCCACGACCAGGCCGGCCAGCGACGGTCCCGCGATCGCGCCGAGCTGCCAGCGCAGGGCGTTGAGCGCGGCGGCCGCGGTCAGCTGGTCGTGCGGGACGATCCGGGCCATCAGGGAGTCCAGCGCCGGGCGCTGGAGCCCGGCGAGCGCCGAGACGCCGGCGGCCACGACGTACAGCGGCCAGAGCAGGGGGTTCGGGAGTAGCGCGTTGACCAGCAGGACCAGTGCGAGGAGGCCGAGTCCCGCCTCGGTGGCGAGGATGACCTTGCGGCGGTCCACCGCGTCCGCGAGGGCGCCGCCGTACAGGCCGAACACGACCAGCGGGACCAGTTCCACCGCGCCCATCGCGCCCACCGCGAGCGGCGAGTCGGTCAGTTCCTTGATCTGCAACGGCAGCGCGACCATCGCCATGAAGCTGCCGAAGTTGGTGATCAGGCCCTGCACCCACAGCAGCCGGAAGTCGGCCGAGGCCCGCCAGGGGGCGAGGTCGGGCAGGATCGAGCGGAGTCGGGACGCGGGGGGTTCTTCGGGCACGAGCGGCCATGCTCCGGGCCCGGGGCGCCGGGCGCAAGCGAATTACGTACGGTGCGTGACCCGCTGGAGGGCTCCCGTCCCGTGGCGCGGACCCCGGGCAGCGCGCCGATGACCCGTCACCAGCGTCCCGGCGGCGGGGCCGTCAGCTGGTCGGCCAGGCGGCCGAGACGGTCGCGGAAGCGGCGGGGGCCGCGCTGCGGAGGCAGGACGTTCTCGCCCGCGGCCGCGCTGACCAGGTGCTGCACGGTGTCGAAGTCGAGCTCCGCGTCCGGGGTCACGGTCAGCGACTCGTGGACGAGGCCCCGCACTTCACGGTCGCCGCCGTCCAGGGCGAGCACGGTGGCGCCCGCCCGGCGCGCGTCGTGGACGCGTTCGAGGAGCCCCTCGGCGGGCCGCTCGGGCGCCACCACGAGCAGCGTCTCACCGCGCCGTGCCGCCTCCAGGCGGCCGAGCCCGACCGACAGGTGCGGCGGGCCGCCCGGCTCGGTGCGGTGGCGCACCAGGGTGGGGCTCAGCTCGGGAAGCCCCGACCAGGCGGCCTCGTCGCTGAGATGGGCCGCCAGGTGCCAGGGCTCGTAGGACTCGGTGCCGACCAGGAGGAGCCCGCCGCCGTGCGGTACGACCGAGGAGCGCAGGACGCCCGCGAAGCGGCGGGTGGCCCGCAGCCACTCCGTCCCGGCGAGCACTTCCCGCAGCAGCGCGACCCGTACGGCATCCATGCCGGAAGACTGCCGCATCCGGGCCGCCCGCGGGCCGGAACGCGTCTTCCTCATCCGAACGAAGCCCTCGGCTACGGACGAGTAAGGTCGCCCTCATGACTTCCACTGACAACGCCGCGAACGCCGCGAAGCCCGCCGCGAAGGACCCCTGGGAGCTTCCGGACGTCTCCGGTCTCGTCGTCGGCGTGCTCGGCGGCACCGGCGACCAGGGCCGCGGTCTCGCCTACCGGTTCGCCCGGGCCGGCCAGAAGGTGATCATCGGCTCCCGGGCCGCCGAGCGCGCCCGGACCGCGGCCGAGGAGCTCGGGCTCGGTGTCGAGGGCGCCGACAACGCCGAGTGCGCCCGGCGCAGCGACATCGTGATCGTGGCGGTGCCGTGGGACGGCCACGCCAAGACGCTCGCATCGCTGCGGGAGGAGCTGGCGGGCAAGCTCGTCGTCGACTGCGTCAACCCGCTCGGCTTCGACAAGCAGGGCGCGTACGCGCTCAAGCCCGAGGAGGGCAGCGCCGCCCAGCAGGCCGCCGCCCTGCTGCCCGACTCCCGGGTGACGGCGGCCTTCCACCACTTGTCGGCGGTGCTGCTCCAGGACGCCTCGGTCGAGGAGATCGACACCGACGTCATGGTGCTCGGCGAGGCCCGGGCCGACACCGACCTCGTGCAGGCGCTCGCCGGACGCATCCCCGGCATGCGCGGCGTCTTCGCCGGGCGGCTTCGCAACGCCCACCAGGTGGAGTCGCTCGTCGCCAATCTGATCTCGGTCAACCGCCGCTACAAGGCGCACGCGGGGCTGCGCGTCACCGACGTCTGAGCCCGCCCGCCGGCCGCGTGCCGCAGGTGCGTGCACCCGTGCCGGGGCACGGGCACCCGTGCCCGAGGTGCGGGGCGCCGACGGGCATGGGGGACACTGGACGGGCGGGTGCCGAGCGCACCCGCCCGTCCCTTTCGTCCCGCTCGACCGCAGTGCCGCAAAGCAGCCGTACCCGACAGGAGCCGACCTCCATGCCCCGCCTCGCTCTGTACGCCCTCGCCGTCTGTGTCCTCGCCGTCGTCGCGGCCGTGGTCTCCTTCGTCCAGGGCAGCTGGCTCGGAATCGTCTGGGTGCTCCTCGTCGGGCTCTCGTCCAACATGTGCTGGTACTACCTGCGCCGGGCCCGCGCCGGGCGGACGAGCCCCAGCCCCGCGGAGTGAGGACGACCCGCTAGCCCTGCGGAGTGAGCGAGAGGCTGCCGAGGTCCGGCCAGAACTGGTAGAGGCCGCGGCCGGTCGCCGCGGCCCAGTCCGGCACCCCGAGCCCGCTCAGGATCGCGTAGATCAGCCGGAAGAACTCCTGGTTGACCTCGGGGATCCACAGCAGCCCGAACACCGCGAGCAGCCCGAACGGGGCGAACGGCTCGACCTGGCGCCGCGCCGCGTGCGAGAGCCACGGCTCGATGATCCCGTACCCGTCGAGACCCGGCACCGGCAGGAAGTTGAGCACCGCCGCCGACACCTGGAGCAGCGCCAGGAACGCCAGCGCGTAGCGGAAGTCGTCGGGCACCCCGTCGAGCGCGTGCAGCCAGAACGGGGCCGTGCACACCACGGCGAACAGCACGTTGGTGAGCGGGCCGGCCGCCGAGATCAGGCTGTGCCGCCAGCGGCCCCGGATGCGGCCGCGCTCGATGAAGACCGCGCCGCCGGGCAGGCCGATGCCGCCCATGATCACGAAGACGACCGGCAGCACGATCGACAGGAGCGCGTGCGTGTACTTCAGCGGGTTGAGGGTGAGGTAGCCCTTGGCGCCGACCGTGATGTCACCGCCGTGCAGCGCGGTGCGGGCGTGCGCGTACTCGTGCAGGCACAGCGACACCACCCACGCCGACGTCACGAACAGGAACACGGCGAGGCCGCGCGAGGCGGCGTAACTCGTCCACACCGCCCACCCGGAGACCGCCATGACGGCGACGATCCCGAGGAAGACCGGGCTGATCCGCCGGTCGTGGTGGCGGGAGGTTGCGGTGGCCATGCGGTCGGCTCCTGTGCTGGTGGGACGGTCGGGAAGAACGCGCCCGACCGTACAGGGGGTACGCGCCCGTGTCCTGCCCCCGCCCGGACCGGGCCGGTCCGGGCACCGGACCCGAACCTCGAACGTCCCGGGTACCGTCGGTAGTTCCGCCTTGGGGAACCGGGGCGCGGCGGCGTCGCAGACAATGGGGGCGTGCGCTACCGGATTCTCGGCAACACCCAGGTCCATCACCCCGACGGCAGCCCCGTCGCCCTCGGTGGTGCGCGGCTGCGCGCCCTCCTGACGGTCCTCGCGCTGCGGCCGGGCCGGGCCGCCCCGGTGGGCCTCCTCGTCGACGAGGTGTGGGGGGACCGCCCGCCCGCCGATGCTCCGGCCGCGCTCCAGGCGCTGGTCGGGCGGCTGCGCCGGGCGCTCGGCCACGAGGCGGTGTTCTCCGCCGAGAGCGGCGGATACGGGCTCGCCGCCGAGGCCGACGACATCGACCTGCACCGCTTCGAGCGGCTCGCCGCCGACGGTGCCCGCGCCTTGGAGGAGGGCGACGCGGCGAAGGCGACGACCCTGCTCGACGACGCGCTCGCCCTGTGGGCCGGGCCCGCGCTCGCCGACCTGCCCGACCCCGGCCCGCTCGCCGCCCGCGCCGAGGCGCGCAGGCTGGACGTCCGGCGGCTGCGGCTCGCCGCCACCCTCGCGCTCGGCCGCGCCGACGAGACGCTCGCCGAACTCGCCGGGCTGTGCGAAGGCCATCCGCTGGACGAGCCGCTGCACGCGCTGCACATCAAGGCACTGCGTGCCGCGGGCCGCCCGGCCGAGGCGCTCGCCGCGTACGAGAACGTGCGCGCCACCCTGGCCGAGGAGCTGGGCGCCGACCCCGGGCCCGAACTGCGGTCCATTCACGCCGAGTTGCTCAACCCGGCCGTCGAGCCTTCACCCCCGGTCGCGTCGGCGCACGGCAATCTGCGGGCCCGCCTCACGTCCTTCGTCGGGCGGGAGGCCGACCTCGCGGACATCCGGGGCGACCTGGAGAGCGCCCGGCTCGTCACCCTGCTCGGGCCCGGCGGGGCCGGCAAGACCCGGCTCTCGCAGGAGGCCGCCGACGGCCTCGCGGCCTGCTGGCCGGACGGGGTGTGGCTGGCCGAACTCGCCCCCGTGGACGACCCGTCCGGGGTGCCGGCCGCCGTGCTCACGGCCGTCGGCGCCCGCAAAACGGTGCTGCACTCGGTCGGCGCCGATGAGTTCAGGGCCGCCGACCCGCACGCGGACGACCCCGTGGTCCGGCTCGCCGAGCACTGCGGGCCGCGCCGGATGCTGCTGCTCCTGGACAACTGCGAGCATGTGATCGGCGCCGCCGCCGAGCTCGCCGAGTACCTCCTGGCCCGCTGCCCGCAGCTGGTCGTCCTCGCGACCAGCCGTGAACCCCTGGGCGTACCGGGCGAGTTGGTGCGGCCGGTGGAACCGCTGCCCGCGCCCTTCGCGCTGCGCCTGTTCGCCGAGCGGGGGGCCGCGGCCCGGCCCGGCTTCCGCGTCGAGGACGACCCGGAGGCCGCCGCCGAGATCTGTCGCCGCCTGGACGGGCTCCCGCTCGCCATCGAACTGGCCGCGGCCCGCCTCCGTATGCTGACACCCCGTCAGATCGCGGACCGGCTCGACGACCGCTTCCGGCTGCTCACCAGCGGCAGCCGCACCGTGCTGCCCCGGCAGCAGACCCTGCGGGCGGTCGTCGACTGGTCCTGGGACCTCCTGGAGTCCGCCGAGCGCGCGGTGCTCGGCCGGCTCGCCGTCTTCGCGGGCGGCTGCGACCTGGCGGCGGCGGAGGCGGTCTGTGCCGGGGGCGGCGCGTCCGCGGGCCCCGACGTGGCCTCCGTGCTCGGCTCGCTCGTCGACAAGTCCCTCGTCGTGGCCGCCCCCGACGGGTCCGGCGGGATGCGCTACCGGCTGCTCGAAACCGTCGCCGAGTACGCCGCCGAGCGGCTCGCGGAAGCCGGCGACCGGGCAGCCGCCGAGCGGCGCCACCTCACGCACTACCGCGAGCTCGCCCGCCGCGCCGACGCCGAGCTGCGCGGCCCGGGGCAGCGGGCCGCGATCCGCACCTTCGAGCGCGAGTACGAGAACCTGCGGACCGCGCTGCGCCGCTCGGTCGCGCTGCGCGACGAGCACGAGGCGCTGTGCCTGGTGCACGCCCTGCTCTGGTACTGGCAGATGCGCGATCTCAGGGGCGATTCACGGCACTGGGGGCGGGAGGTCGCCGCGCTCGGCCCCGACCCCTTCGAGCCGCCCGTGACGCCCGCGCCGCCCGTCCACACCCGCTGCACGGACGTCCCGCCCCCGTTCGGCGACGAGGTGCTCCAGGAGGCGCGGCGCGGGGTGCATCTGCTCCAGCTCGCCGCCATGGACCACGACCTGGACGTGTGGACCACACCCGAAGCCCTGGAGCGGCTGCGCGCGATCGTGTCCGCCTACCGGCCGGGGCTTCCGCAGACCTGCCGTATGCCGGCCTCGCTCTGGTTCTTCCCGGTCGTGCTCACCGGCGACCAGGAGCTCCTGCGGGAGGTGCTGGACGCGACCGTGGCGGCCTGCGAGGAGTACGGCTACGAGTGGGAGCTGGCCGCGGCCCTCCAGATGCGCGCCAACGTCCGGGCCAACCGGGCCGAATGGCCGGGCGACGCGGCCGCCGACGCCGACCGCAGCCTCCTGATGTTCCAGCGCCTGGGGGACGCCTGGGGCGCGGCCGAGGCGCTCGGGGCCCGCGGCGAGGCGCGGGAGAAGCGGGGCCAGTACGGTCTGGCCGCCGAGGACTTCGCGGCCGCGCTCGACCACGCCGAGTGGCTCGGGGCCGAGGCCCAGACGTCCCTGCTCAAGGCGCGGCTCGCCGCCGCGCTCCTGGAGACGGGGGAGGCGGAGCGCGGCGAGACGCTGCTGCGCGAGATCCTGGCCGAGGGGCACCGCGCGGGCGTCGAGGCGCGGCCCGCGGCCCGGCTCTTCCTCACCATGTGGCTGGGCCGCACCCGCCGGTTCGACGAGGCGCGCGAGCAGATCGACATCATGCTGCGGGAGTTCCGCTCCGCCAACCTGATGCTGTTCGAGGGCTTCGTGCTCGGCGTGCGGGCGTGGCTGGACAACGAGGAGGGGCGGTACGCCGAAGCCCTGTCCGGGGCGCGCGTCGCGCTGGACAGGGCGCAGGAGCCGCTCTCGCGGATGGTGGCGCCGGAGATGATCCCGGTGCACCTGATCACCGCGGCCTGGGCCGTCGCCGGGCTCGGGGGTACGGACAACGGCCTGGACGCGGCACGCCTGATCGGTGCCGGCGACGCCCTGCTCCCGGTCGGCCACTTCTCCTCGCCCGTGGAAGTGGAGCAGCGGGCCGTGGCCGAGCGCACCGCGCGCGCCCTGCTCGACGACGCCGCCTACGAGGCCGCGTACGCCGAGGGCGGTGGGCTTCCCGCGGAGGAGGCCACCGCCCTGGTGCGGCGCGCCCACCCGGACGGACGGGGCTGACGTACCGTCAGTCTCAGGTGCGCTTGCGGAACTTGGCGACCGCCAGCGGGGCCGTCACCAGCGTGATGCCCGCCGACCAGGCCAGGGTCATCAGCGCGGAGTGGGCGACCGGGCCGCCGGTGATCAGACCGCGGCCCGCGTCGGCCAGGTTGGACAGCGGGTTGTAGTCGGTGAAGGACTGCAACCAGCCCGGCATGGTCGTCGGCTTGGCGAAGATGGACGAGCCGAACTGGAGGGGCATGAGCACGAGCATGGCCACTCCCTGGACGGCCTGGACCGTCTTCATGGTGAGTCCGAGCAGGATGAAGATCCACATGAGGGACGCGCCGAACACCAGGGACAGGCCGATGGCGCCGAGCAGGCCGAACACCGAGGTGCTGACGCTCAGTCCCAGGATGAAGCCCATGATCAGCAGGATCATGGTGGCCACCAGCATGCGGCCGACCTCGACGACCATCTTGGCGATGAGGACGGACGACCGGGCGATGGGCATCGT
The DNA here is from genome assembly GCF_042869955.1 of Streptomyces sp. NPDC006691. NCBI lineage: Bacteria > Bacillati > Actinomycetota > Actinomycetes > Kitasatosporales > Streptomycetaceae > Streptomyces > Streptomyces sp. NPDC006691. The sequence continues at coordinate 155,993 of NZ_JBIAGW010000003.1, read as the reverse complement.
CCGGAAGCGGTCCATCACCCCCTTCTTGAAGTCGTCGTTGACGCCGGTGCCGACCGCCATGGCGATGTTGAGGCCCATCGTCGCCATCAGGCCGGGCACCAGGTAGTTGACGTACTCACCGCGGTTGCCGGCGCCGAACATCGCACCGCCGAAGACGTACACGAAGAGCAGCACGAAGATGATCGGCATGAGCACGGCGTCGAACATCGACTCCGGATCGGCCTTGATCTGGAGCATGTTGCGGCGCGCCAGGGCGCCGATGTGGCGCAGGTTCGCGCGCAGCCCGATCCGGGCGTCGTCGGATCCGACGGCCGACCGCGGGGGCGAAGGGGCCTGCTGGGCAGGCGCGTTGACGGTGGTGGTGGCGCTCATGCCGCGACCTCCTCGGTCTCACGGGTGGCGTCCTGGGAGTCGGCGGTCTTCTGGCCGGTGATGGCCAGGAACACCTCGTCCAGGCTGGGAAGGTGGGTGCCTATGTGGGCGATGCCGAAGCCGTGCGACCCCAACAGGCCCACCACGGCGGTCAGTTGCTCGTCGCTGAGGATCGGCACGTTGAGCACGCCCTCGTCCGGCACGACCTGGGTGCCCGCGACGCCGTCCAGGCCCGCCTCGGTGACGGCCCGCGCCATCGCGCCCAGCTGCTCCGGGTCGGTGGGCCGGATCTGCAGGGTGCGGCCGCCGACGCGTGCCTTCAGCTCGTCGACCTCGCCGTTCGCGATGACCTTGCCGCGGTCGATGACCGTGAGCTCGCTCGCCAGCTGCTCGGCCTCTTCCATGTACTGCGTGGTCAGGAGCACCGTGGCGCCCTCGGCGACCATCCGGCGCACCTCGTCCCACACCTCGCTGCGGGTGCGCGGGTCCAGGCCCGTGGTCGGCTCGTCCAGGTACAGCACGGCCGGGTGGCCGATCATGGAGGCCGCCAGGTCGAGCCGGCGCCGCATGCCGCCGGAGTAGGTCGCCGCGAGCCGCTTGCCGGCGTCCGTGAGCGAGAAGCGCTCCAGGAGCTCGTCGGCGCGGGAGCGGGCGTCCTTGCGGGACAGGTCGAGCAGCCGGCCGATCATGTACAGGTTCTCGCGGCCGGACAGCTTCTCGTCGACCGAGGCGTACTGCCCGGTCAGGCCGATGGTGCGGCGCAGCTGGCGGGGCTGGCGCACCACGTCGTACCCGGCGACGACGGCGGTGCCGGCGTCCGGCACGAGCAGGGTGGACAGGCAGCGTACGAGCGTGGTCTTGCCGGCGCCGTTCGGTCCGAGGACACCGAGCACGGTGCCCTCGCGGACGTCCAGGTCGACGCCGTCCAGCGCCTTGGTGTCGCCGAAGTGCTTCACCAGCCCCCGCACGGAGACGGCGACGCCGGCCGCGCCTTCCCCGCTGTTCATGGGCTTCTTGTCGATTCGCGTCATGCCCCCAAGGTGTCAGCCCCCACCGACAAGCCACCGACAGGACGCCGACAGCCGGTGCACAGCCACCGGCGGCCGCTCACGCGCGCCCCGCGTCCGGGTGCCGGGGCGGCGCCCGCCCCAACGACGGACAGCCCGCCGATGGGGGAAGTCGGCGGACTGTCGTCGTGACCGCAGTGGCTTTATGGGGGCAACGGTGATCGACGATGCGGCGGAGGAATCAGTGGAAGGTGTGCTCCTCGGCGGGGAAGGACCCGCCGACGACCTCGCCCGCGAACGCCTTCGCCGCGTCCCCGAGGGACTCGCGCAGGTTCATGTACTGCTTGGTGAAACGGGGGGTCTTCCCGGGTGTCAGGCCCACCATGTCGGTGTAGACCAGCACCTGGGCGTCGCACTCGACGCCCGCGCCGATGCCGACCGTCGGGATGTGCAGGCTGCGCGTGACCTCGGCCGCGAGCTCGGCCGGGACCAGCTCCAGGACGATGGCGAAGGCGCCCGCGTCCTGCACCGCCTTGGCGTCGCGCAGCAACTGGTGCGCCGCCTCGTCGCCGCGGCCCTGCACCCGGTACCCCAGGGTGTTCACGGACTGCGGGGTGAGGCCGATGTGTCCCATGACCGGGATGCCGGAGTCGACGAGCAGCCGGATCTGCTCGTGGCTGCGCTCGCCGCCCTCCAGCTTCACCGCCCCCACGCCCGCGTCCTTGACCAGGCGCATCGCGGTGCGCAGGGCCTGCACCGGACCCTCCTGGTAGGAGCCGAACGGCAGGTCGCCGACGATCAGGGCGCGCGAGGTGCCCCGGACGACGGCCGCGGACAGCATGGTGATCTCGTCCAGGGTGACCGGGACGGTGGTCTCGTAACCGAGGTGGCAGTTCCCCATCGAGTCGCCCACGAGCAGGACCGGGATCCCGGCCTCGTCGAAGACGGAGGCGGTCATCGCGTCATAGGCGGTGAGCATGGGCCACTTCTCGCCGCGCTCCTTGGCGCGGGCGATGTCGTGGACGGTGATGCGGCGGGTGCCCTTGCCTCCGTACAGCGCCTTGGGATCGCTGCTGTCGGGGGTCTTCTGCTTCTGGGCAGCCGGAAGTTGTTGCGTCATCGCAACGGCTCCTGTTCGTCATCTCGAAGCGCCCTCACGGCGTCTCCGGACCACATCCATGGTGGCATCCCGTGCCCTCCCCGGGGAAGTGGGTGTGCCGGGAAGGCAAATCGGCCACGAAACGAACCGGTGTCCGAAAAGCAAAGAGCCATCTATACGAGACGGTCTCGTATCGAAATGCGTCTAGGCTGGTCCCCATGTCAACCACGCCTGTCGCGTCCGGTGCCCCGGCCGCGCCTCGGATACCCGAAGCCGTCCACCGTCGGCGCTGGGCGATCCTCGCCGTCCTGATGCTCAGCCTCCTGATCGTCGTCCTGGACAACTCGATCCTGAACGTCGCCGTCAAGACGATCGCGAGCCCCGCCCCCACCGGACTCGGCGCCACCCAGAGCGAGCTGGAGTGGGCGATCAACGCCTACACGCTCGTCTTCGCCGGGCTCCTCTTCACCTCAGGCCTGCTCGGCGACCGGCTCGGCCGCAAGAGGATCCTGCTCTTCGGCATCACCGTCTTCGGCCTCGGCTCGGTGCTCGCCGCCTTCTCCAACTCCCCGGACCAGCTCATCGCCTTCCGCGCCCTGATGGGCCTGGGCGGCGCGTTCGTGATGCCGGCCACCCTCGCCGTCCTCATGAACGTCTTCGAGCGCGACGAGCAGCCCAAGGCGATCGGCATCTGGGCCGGCGGCGTGGGCCTCGCCATCGCGATCGGCCCGATCACCGGCGGCGTCCTGCTCCAGCACTTCTGGTGGGGCTCGGTCTTCCTGGTCAACGTGCCGGTGGTGATCATCGCCCTGATCGCCATGGTCGTCCTCGTACCGGACTCCAAGGACCCCAACCCCGGCAAGCTCGACCCGGTCGGCGTGCTGCTCTCCGTGGTGGGTCTGGTGCTGCTCGTGTACGGCATCATCCACGGCGGCGAGCTGGCGGACTTCACGGACACCACCGTGCTCGTGACCATCCTCGGCGGCGTCGCGGTCCTGGTGCTCTTCGTCGTGTACGAGAAGCGCTGCGACCACCCCGCCATCGACATCGGCTACTTCAGGAAGCCCGCGTTCTCGGCGGCCGTCGTCGCCATCGCGCTCACCTTCTTCGCGCTGATGGGCGTGACCTTCTTCTCCGTCTTCTACATGCAGAGCGTGCGCGGCTACAGCGCCCTCCAGTCCGGGCTGCTCATCCTGCCGCTCGCCGCCGCCCAGATGATCTTCGCGCCGCGGGCCCGGCTCGTCGTCGAACGGTTCGGCGCGCGGGCCGTCTGCACCGCGGGCCTGATCCTGGTGGCCGTCGGCCTCGCCGCCTTCGGCCTGTTCGACGCGAACACCCCGATCTGGGTCATGGAGGTCGTCTTCTTCGTCCAGGGCACCGGAATGGCCCACATCATGCCGCCCGTCACCGTCTCGATCATGCAGTCCCTGCCGCGTGAGAAGGCCGGTTCGGGCTCGGCGGTCAACAACACCTTCCGGCAGGTCGGCGGCGCGCTCGGCGTCGCCGTGCTCGGCTCGCTGCTCTCCACCGTCTACCGCGGCGACATCGAGGGTCACCTCGGCGCGGTCCCCGAAGGGGCGCGCAAGGCGGCCGGCGAATCCATCGAGGCGACCCTGGGCATCGCCGAGCGGATGGGCCCGGCGGGCAAGGCCCTGATCGGCCCGGCCGACGACGCCTTCATCCACGCCATGCACGTCACCGCGCTCGCCTCGTCCGGCGTGGCGCTGCTCGGCGCGCTCGTCGTCGCCCTGTTCCTGCCCGGGAAGCCGCCCGGGGACCAGGCCCCCACGGCCCAGGGCCGGCCCACGGAGGCCGCCCGCAAGTAGGCCGCGGCCCTTCGGGACAATCAGCGGGTCGGTCGACAGAAACGGAGCGGGCGTGACCTTGATGGACCAACGGCAGACCAACGGTGAACCACGGCGCGGGCGGCCCCGCTCCGAGGCCGTGGAGCGGCAGATCCTGGAAGCCGTGATCAAGCTGCTGGAGGAAGGCGTATCGCTCGCCGACCTCTCCATCGAACGCGTCGCCCGCACCGCCGGCGTCGGCAAGGCCACCATCTACCGGCGCTGGGCCGGCAAGGAGGAGCTCTTCGTCGAGGTCGTCCAGTCCATGGAGTCGCCCACCCCGCCGCTGCCCGGCCACTCCCTGCGGGGCGATCTGATCGCCATGGTGGAGAACGTGCGCCAGCGCGGCGCCGCCAAGCGGTCCTCCGCGCTGCTGCACAACGTCTTCGCGCAGATGCAGAGTTATCCCAAGCTCTGGTGCAAGTACCACAGCACGGTCATCGACCCCCGCCGCGAGCTCTTCGACGAGGTGCTGCGGCGGGGGATCGCCACCGGTGAACTCCGCGCCGGGCTCGACCTCGACATGGCGGGCGACCTCTTCGTCGCCCCCATGCTGGTGCGCACGATGATGCGGCCCGACACCGAACTGCCCGGCCCCGAGTTCGCCGAACGCATCGTGGACGCCGTCCTCGAAGGGCTGCGCCCGGCCCGCTGAATATGCGCATTTCGTTACAGGCCCCCCACAAGACCCCCGCGCTGGAACCCGTCACCGCGCCCGGTCGTCCTGCTGGCCGTAGGGAATGTCGTACGAGAGGTACGGCGGCAGGGAAACGCACTCGTTTTCGCCTAGGGTCGAACAGGCGGACACGATGTGCGGAAACAGCAGTGAGGACAGCGGTATGGCGCGGGCGTACATGACGGAGACGGGCGACGGCAGCGCGGAGGGCGAGCGCACCGGGTCCCGGTTCCGGCGCCGGCTCGACCGCTGGCGGAGCGACCGCGGCATCTGGCGCCGCGGCCTGGTGCTCGCGGGGCTCTCCGTACTGATCGCCCTGGTGATGCTGGTGCACGCCCGGATCCCCAACTCGGTCGGCAACCTCGGCTCGCTCTCCGAGACCTTCCTGCCGTGGCTCGGTGTGTTCCTGCCGGTGCTGCTCGGCCTCGCGCTGTGGCGCCGCTCGGCGAGCGCGCTGATCGCGCTGCTGCTGCCGGTGATCGTCTGGCTCAACGTGTTCGGCGGGCTGCTCACCGACAAGCAGGGCTCGGGCGGCAACCTGGTGGTGGCCACCCACAACGTCAACGCCCAGAACCCCGACCCGAACGGCACCGCCCGCCAGGTCGCCTCCTCCGGGGCGCAGGTGCTCGCCCTGGAGGAGATCCCGAGCGACGAGGTCGACACGTACAAGCGGGCGCTCGCCGACATCTACCCGTACCACTCGGTGCAGGGCACGGTGGGCCTGTGGTCCAAGTACCCGCTCAGCGACAGCCGGCCCGTCGACATCAACATGGGCTGGACCCGCGCGATGCGCTCCACGGTGAAGACGCCGACCGGCGACATCGCGGTGTACGTCGCCCACATGCCCTCGGTGCGGGTCAAGCTGAACGCCGGGTTCACCGCCAACCAGCGGGACAACAGCGCCTACTTGCTGGGTGAGGCGATCTCCGCCGAGCCGAACAGGAAGGTGGTGCTGCTCGGCGACCTCAACGGCACGATGAACGACCGCTCCCTGAACAACATCACCGCCCAGATGCGCTCGACGCAGGGCGCGGCGGGCAGCGGCTTCGGCTTCAGCTGGCCGGCCTCGTTCCCGATGGCCCGCATCGACCAGATCATGGTCAAGGGCATCGAGCCCAAGTCGTCGTGGACGCTGCCGAAGACCGAGAGCGACCACCTGCCGATCGCGGCGCGGCTCCAGGTGTGAGCCGGGGCGCCCGCCCGGGACGCCCCGCGCCCGGCGTCAGAGCGACTCGCGCCAGTGGTTGGTGATCGGCAGCCGGCGGTCCTTGCCGAACCCCTTCGCGGAGATCTTCGTGCCCGGCGGGTACTGGCGCCGCTTGTACTCGGCGGTGTCCACCATCCGTAGCGTCTTCGCCACCAACTCCGGGTCGTAGCCCGCGGCCACGATCGCGTCGGCGCCCTGGTCGCGGTCGACGTACATCGACAGGATCGCGTCCAGGACCGGGTAGTCGGGCAGCGAGTCCGTGTCGACCTGGCCGGGGCTGAGTTCGGCGCTCGGGGGCTTGGAGATGGAGTTCTCCGGGATCGGCGGGGTCTGGCCGCGCTCGGCCGCGGCACGGTTGCGCCACTTGGCGAGCCGGAACACCGCCGTCTTGTACACGTCCTTGATCGGCCCGTACGCGCCCACCGAGTCGCCGTACAGGGTCGAATAGCCCACCGCCAGCTCGGACTTGTTGCCCGGGGCGAGCACGAGGTGGCCCTCCTGGTTGGACAGCGCCATCAGCAGGGTGCCGCGCAGCCGCGACTGGAGGTTCTCCTCGGCGAGCCCGGTCAGGGCCAGCGAGCCCAGGTACGCGTCGAACATCGGCTCGATGGACACGGTGCGGAAGTTCAGCCCGGTGCGCCGGGCGAGCTCGGCCGCGTCGCTGCGGGAGTGGTCCGAGGAGTACTTCGACGGCATGGACACGCAGTGGACGTCGGCCGCGCCCAGTGCGTCGCAGGCGATCGCGGCGACCAGCGCCGAGTCGATGCCGCCGGACAGGCCGACCAGGACCGAACGGAAGCCGTTCTTCGCGACGTACGCGCGCAGGCCCACGACGAGGGCCGAGTAGACCTCCTCGTCGTCGTCGAGGCGCTCGGCGTAACCGCCGGCCAGCTCCGGCTCGTACGCCGCGAGCGGCTCCCCGGAGACGACGACGTGGTCGATGCGCAGGCCGTCGTCCACCACGCCGGAGGGGACCGGCCCCGCGGCCGGGAGTTCGAGGTCGAGGATCACGCTGCCCTCGCTGAACTGCGGTGCCCGCGCCACGACTTCACCGTCCGCGTCCACGACGATCGAGTCGCCGTCGAAGACCAGCTCGTCCTGGCCGCCGATGGTCGCGACGTAGGCCAGCGTGCAGCCCGCCTCCCGGGCCCGCCTGCGGACCAGGTCGAGCCGGGAGTCGTCCTTGTTCTGCTCGTACGGCGAGGCGTTGACCGAGATGAGCAGTCCGGCCCCGGCCGACCGGGTGGCCGGCACCCGGCCGCCGTCCTGCCACAGGTCCTCGCAGATGGCGAGGGCCACGTCGATGCCGTGCACCCGCAGTACCGGCAGGGTGTCGCCGGGCACGAAGTAGCGGAACTCGTCGAAGACGCCGTAGTTGGGGAGGTGGTGCTTGGCGAAGGCCAGCACGACCTCGCCGCCGTGCAGCACCGCCGCCGCGTTCTGCGGGGCGCCCGCCGGCTGGCCGAGCCGGGGGACCGCGACGGGGGAGCGGTCCAGATACCCGACGACCACGGGGATCTCCCCGAACCCCTCCGCCGCCAGACGCCCGGCGAGGGCGGTGAGCGCCCGGCGGGACGCCTCGACGAAGGACGATCTGAGGGCGAGGTCCTCCACGGGGTAGCCGGTCAGCATCATCTCGGGGAACGCGACGAGGTGCGCCCCCTGCTCGGCGCAGTGCCGTGTCCAGTGCACGATCGCCTCGGTGTTGCCGGGAATGTCCCCGACGGTCGAGTCGATCTGATTCAGGGCGAGACGTAGTTGAGGCACGCGGCCACTTTAATCGTCAATGCGACGCGATGGGGGGTGGAACGGGAGGCGCGGCGCGCGGTGGTGGGGGCGCGGCGGGGCTCCGGCCGACTCGGCCGCCGCCCGCTTCGCACCGGGTCACGAGGTGGCGCGTTCCTTGCGTTCGCGGGGCCGCCCGACATGCGGGAGCCGGCCGTCGAACCGATCATGGGCGCATGACGACCACGGACGCCTCCGATGAAGAGCTCGTCGCCGACGAAGGGGGGAGCAGCCGCCAGTTCGTCTCCTGGGTGACCCTCGGCCTGATGACGACCGCATCCGTCGCGAGCCTGCGGCCCTCGCCCTCCATGGCCATCTACGGCCTGGCCGCGGTCTTCCTCTACCTCCTGCCGGCCGTCGTCTTCCTGCTCCCGACCGCCCTGGTCGGCGCGGAGCTCGCCTCCGGCTGGACCGGCGGCATCTACCGCTGGGTGAGCGAGGCGCTCGGCAAGCCGCTCGGCTTCCTCGCCGTGTGGTGCCAGTTCGCCATGACGATCGCGTACTACCCGAGCCTGCTCGCCTACGTCGCCTCGACCTTCGCGTACGTCATCAACCCGAGCCTGGCCGAGAACGGGCTCTACGTCGCCATCGTCATCGTCGTCATCTACTGGACCGGCGTGTGGATCTCATCCCGCGGCACGAAGACGGTCGCCGGGCTCAGCTCCCTCGGGCTCGTCATCGGCACGCTCGTCCCCGGCGTGGTCCTGGTCGTCCTCGGCTTCGTCTTCCTCGGCCAGGGCAACCCCTCGGCCGCGCCCATGAGCGCCTCGCACTGGCTGCCGCCGTGGACCGGACTCGCCAGCCTGGTCCTGATCGTCAACAACTTCCTGTCGTACGCCGGCATGGAGATGAACGGCGTCCACGTGTCCTCGCTGCGCCACCCCAAGCGCGAGTACCCCCGGTCGATGTTCCTGGCGACCGGACTGGTCCTGCTGATCTTCATCCTTCCGGCCCTGGCCATCTCCTGGGTGATGCCGTCCAGGGAACTGAGCCTCACGGCCGGTCTGATGCAGGCCTTCCAGGCGTTCTTCGACCACTTCCACATCGGCTGGATGACCAAGGTGGTCGGCGTGATGCTGGTGGCGGCGGCGCTCGGCGGCATGCTGACCTGGCTCGCCGGACCGGCCAAGGGCCTGGTGCTGCTGTCGCGCCAGGAAGGCTATCTGCCGCCGTTCCTCCAGCGGCTGAACAAGTACGGCACCCCGCAGAACATCATGGTCGCGCAGGGCGTCATCACCACGCTGATCGGCGTCCTCTACGCGTTCAGCGGCGATGTGTCGAGCGCGTACTGGATGTTCTCCGTCATCACCGTGCAGATCTATCTGATCGCGTATCTGCTGATGTTCGTCGCGGTGGTCCGGCTGCGCAGGACCCGGCCGGAGGTGGAGCGCGGTTTCCGGGTGCCCGCCGTCGCCTGGGTCGCGGGCATCGGGTTCGTGGCGTCGGTGGCCGCGCTGTGCATCGGGTTCGTGCCGCCGGACCAGTTCGGCAACCAGCCGCTCTGGCGGTATCTGCTCGTCGTGGGCGGCGGACTGCTCGTGCTCGGACTGCTCGCCCCGCTCGCCTTCCTGAAGTTCCGCAAGCCCGGCTGGGTGCATCCGGACCACGAGCGACCCCTGCCACCCCCGTAGCATTGGTCCCACTATGTCCCACAGTGGTGTGCGAACCCGGCCGGTGGCAGCCCTGCTCGCGCTCGGCGCGCTGGCCTACACGGCATGGGTCCTGGAGGTCCTCCTGAAGACCGGGCTCGACCCGATCCAGGCGTACGTGAGCGAACTCGCCGCCGCCGACCAGCCGCTCGGCGGCCTCTTCCGCGCGACCGACCTGACGGCGGGACTCCTCGTCCTCGCGGCCGCGGTCCGCGCGCTGGTGCGCTGTGACCGCCGGCGCTGGTCGCTCGCCGGCTGGTCCGGGCTCGCGCTGTTCGGCGCCGCCACCGCCCTCGACTCCCGGCTCCCGCTGAGCTGCGCCCCCACCGCCGACCCGGCGTGCGCGGCCCGCGAGACGGCGGGCCTGGTCCCGGCGACCCACACCGCGCACGCGGTGAGCAGCAGCCTCGCGATGGTGGGGGCACTCGTCGGCGTCGTCGCCCTGACCGTCGCGGCCCGCCGCTACGGCTGGTGGCCGCTGCTCGCGGCCCGGCTCGGACCGGCCCTCCTGGCCCTCGAACTGGCCGCCACGGTATGGACGTTGACATCGGTCGCCGCCTTCCAGGCGGGCCGGGGCACCTGGGCCCTGGGCGCGGGCCAGCGCCTCCAGGTGCTGCTCGTGGCGGTCTGGCTCGGGGTGCTCGCGTGGAGCGTGGCACGGGAGGAGCGGGTGTGACGGGGAAGTTCGTGAAGCTGGGCGGGGTGGCGCACCACGTGGTGGTGGAGGGGGCGGGCCCGGTGGTGGTGCTCAGCGCGGGCCTGGGCATGAGCTGGTTCGACTGGGACCCGGTGGTACCGCTCCTGTCCGCGCACCGCACGGTCGTACGCTTCGACCGGCCCGGGCACGGCCGGTCCGGGCCCGCTCCGGTGCCGCCGAGCGCCGCGGGGGAGGCCGGCCGGATCGCGGGGCTCCTCGACGCGCTGGGCCTGGCCGGCCCGGCCACGGTGGTCGGCCACTCCATCGCGGGGTTCCACGCGGAGGCCTTCGCGCGGCTGTACCCCGCCCGCACGGCGGGGCTCGTCCTGGTCGACTCCAGCGTCGAGGAGCGCGCCCGGCCCCCGGCCGCCCCGGCCCTTCGGCTCGCCCTCGCGCGGGCGGCCGCGGGCCTGCTCTGCCGCGCGGGCGTACCGGCCGCGCTCGGCCCCGCGCTGCGCCGGGCGACCGTCCGCGCGTCCCGCACGGGGGGCGGGGATCCGGCTCCGCGGGATCTGGTGCGGTCGTGCTACCGCACGTCCCGGGTGCTTCGGGGGACGGTGCTGGAGAACGCCGCGTACGGCTCGGTCGCTGCCGAACTCCTCGGCCTGCGGCGCGGGTTGGGGCTTCCTGGCGTCCCGGCGACGGTGCTGGCGGGTGGGGCGGGCGGCCCCGTCTGGGTGTCGCGTCAGCGGGCCCTGGCGTCCGCGCTCGGCGCGACGTTCCAACTGGCCGATGGTGCGGGGCACTTGGTGATGCTGGATGCGCCGGGGGCGGTGGCGGGGGCGATCTCCCCCACCCCGCCCCTTCCCTAGACCCTCCGGGGGGAGCTCTGCGTCTGCGGACCGCAGCGGCCCTTCGCGCAGCTCCCCGCGCCCCCAAAGGACTCCATGCGGGCCGCCGTCGGCTTCTTCAGCGCCAGGGGTGGGAAAGAGTGAAGCCCCGCCCCCCGGCCAGCGCGTGGCCGAAGGGCGGGGCGAATCCCCGGAAGGGACTAGCGGCGGAACGGGTTGGCGTACGAGGCGACGTAGCCGGGGGCGGGCGAACCCACGCCCGTCACGTCGTCGTAGCCGCGCGTCGCGGCGAGCGAGCTGTCCTTGCCGAGCGTCCGCACCGAGGTGAGAAGCCCCCCGGACGCGTCCACGCTGTTCGCGAAGTCGACCCGGGCGACCGCGAGGTCACGGGAGGCACCCAGCGGGTGGTCCGTCACGTCGTGGTAGAGCTTCGAGTCGAAGCGCTCGTAGATCGACGGGTTCGCGAAGCCGATCGGGGAGCGCTTGGCCTGCTGGGCCAGCGCCTGGATGCCCGCGGTGACCGGGGCTGCCAGCGAGGTGCCGCCGATGCGGTACTCGTCGTAGCTCACCGACTTGTCGGGCCAGGTCTGCGTCTGGCCCACCAGGAACCCGGTGTTGGGGTCGGCCACGGCCGCGATGTCCGGAACCGTACGCATCCGGGTCGCGCCGTTCGCCTTCGCCAGCGAGTCCGGCACGACGCCGCGCTGGTAGAACGGCTGCTTCACGGTGGAGCTGGTGCCGCCGCCCGCGCCGCTGGTGAAGGCGCCCGGGAAGTTCACCCAGCTCTTGCCGTCGGCGGACAGGGACGCCTTCTCGGTGCCCCAGCCGGTCTCGAACTGGTACTTGTCGTGCTTGCCGACCGCCAGCGAGGTACCGCCGACCGCCGTCACCCACGCCGAGTTGGCCGGGGTGTCGACCTGCTTCTTGCCGGAGGCGGCGGCCTGGTCGCCGTCGTCGCCCGAGGAGAAGTAGAAGCCGATGCCCTCGATCGCGCCCAGCTTGAACGTCTGGTCGTACGCGGCCGCGGCGTCCGGGGTCTCGTTGGCCTCGATGTCGCCCCACGAGTTGGAGACGATGTCGGCCAGGTGCCGGTCGACGACCTTGTTGAGGGCGTCGAGCAGATCCGGGTCGTTGCAGGACGCGCCGCCCACGTACACGATGTTCGCGTCCGGAGCGACCGCGTGCACGGCCTCGACGTCGAGGGACTCCTCGCCGTACCAGCCGGACGCGCCACACGCCTCCGTGCTGTTGTAGTCCGCCGGCAGCACCTCGGTGTACTGGCCCGTCTTGTAGGGCTTGTCACCGTTGCGCTTGGCGTACTTCGCGGCGTCCGACGCCATGGTCGGCGAGGCGTACGCGTCGGTGATCGCCACCGTGACGCCCTTGCCGGTGTACTTGCCCGCGCCGTACGCCGCCCGCAGCTGCTGGCCGGTGTAACCGTGCACGGCGTACGGGATCTTCGTGCCGTACGCGTCCGGCAGCGTCTTGGCGATGTTCGAGCCGTAGTACGTGGAGAACGGACCCGCGTTGCGGAAGCCGGCGCCCGGACCCGGAAGGGTGTCCTGGTGCGTCGACTGGTGCGGGGCGTTGTCCAGGCCCGTCACCGTCAGAACGGCGCCCTGGAGCGCGTTCGGAGCGGAGGCGTTCTTGGACGGGGCGTGGTAAGTCCGCCCCGACTTGCGGTAGTTGTGCAGCTGCGTGGCGAAAGCCTTCTGCGCCGCCGCCGCGTCACCCGAAACCGCGATGTAGTGCTGGTTGGAGCCCGTGATGGTCAGTCCGGACGACTTCAGCCACTGGGTGACCGCGTCGATCTGCTCCTGGGTCGCGCCGAAGCGCTGCTGCGCCTGAGCGGCGCTGAGGTACTTGCCGTACGAGGCCGACTGCGGGTCGGACACGGCCGCGGCGTAGGCGTCGAGGCCCTTCGCGTCCCGCCCGGCGAGGTACACCCGGGCGTTGACCTTGGTGGATGCGGCCGTGGCGCCCTGGTCGGCGGAGCCGGTGGCCCAGACGGGCTGGGTGCCCGCGAGGGCCGCCCGTCCGCTCGGGACCGGGTCGGCCGCCTGGGCGGACGGTATGCCGAGGGCGAGCGCGCCGGCGAGCAGTGGCAGTGTCGCTGCCATGCTCACACCGGCGCGCCGCCTGGCGCGGCTGGTTCTCATGTAACCCCCTGCGTGAGGTCTTCGCCTGCTCTACATGCACTGTCTGATGCGTGCATGTAATGCGTCACTCTTGTCAGGAACGGTTCATGCGGGGGGCATGTGATCACCAAGAAACGCCAAAGAGCGTTTATCCGCGCTCAGTTGGACCGGGGTGCGGCGCCCCTTTTCCTCAGCATTTGCGCCATCAGGTCGATTTCGGACTGCTGGGAGTCGACCATGCCCTGCGCCAACTGCTTCTCCGGGCCCACCGTGCAACGCTGCACACAGCCTTCGGCCATGTGGATGCCGCCCTTGTGGTGCTCGGTCATCAGCTGGAGGTAGAGCACCTCCGCGGCCCTGCCGCTGAGCCCCCGCAGCCGGTCCAGCTCGGTGTTGGTGGCCATGCCCGGCATCAGCGCGCCGTCGGCGCCCGGCTGCATGCCCATGCCCATCCAGGCCATCGGCAGCTGGGACGCCTCGTTCTTCGGCAGCCCCCACAGATCGAGCCAGCCGAGCATCATGCCCCGCTGGTTGGCCTGGGTGTTGGCGATGTCGTACGCGAGGCGGCGCACCTCGTCGTCCGAGGTGCGGTCGCGCACGATGAACGACATCTCCACCGCCTGCTGGTGGTGCGTCGACATGTCGCGCGCGAACCCGGCGTCCGCCGAAGTGGCGGACGGCGTACGGGACTCGGCCTCGGCCGCGGATCCGTCGCCGCCCGAGGAGACGAGCACCGCGGCCGCGGCGAACACCATCAGGAGCGCGAGGGCGGCGGCCACCCCCCAGTACCTGCGGATCACCGTTCGTCCAGCCCGCCGGTGCACGCGGCACCCGGCTCGGGCGTCTGCGGGCCCTGGACGTACTTGGTGAAGAACTGGTTCACCCGGGGGTCGTCCGCGCCGTCCACCGTGACCTGCTTGCCCCAGGCGCTCAGCATGATGGCCCCGGCCTGGTCCTTGTACGGGCTCATCAGGGAGTACGGCGTCTTCGACACCTTGTCGGCGAGCTTCTTCACATCGGCGGCGGACGCCTTGTCGGTGTACGTCACCCACACCGCGCCGTGCTCAAGGGAGTGCACGGCGTTCATGTCCGGGACCTGCTTCGGATAGACGTCGCCGCCGCAGTTCATCCACACCTGGTCGTGGTCGCCGCCCACCGGCGGCTTCATCGGGTAGTTCACCTTCGTCGTCACGTGGTTGCGGGTCAGCTTCTTGGCGTCCCAGTCCTTCTCGCCCGCGATCGACGCGTTGGGGTCGCTGCTGCCCTGCGCCTTGGCGTCGGACGAACCGCCGCCGTCCTTCTTGCCGAACTCGTACACGCCGAAGCCGACCAGGCCCGCGACCGCGAGCACGCCGGCCGTGACCGAGGAGATCACCACGAGCCGGCCGCGCCGCTGCCGGGCCTGCTCGGCGCGGCGCAGCTCCTCCATGCGGGCCCTGCGGGCGGTGCTGGGGTCGTCGTTGACAGTCATGGGTACGTAACGTCCTTCTGCTGAGGGGGAGTTGGGGGAGGCGGCGGCCGGGCTTCGGCCGCGGGTCCCCCTAGGTCCGCAGCACCTGAAGGACGTGCAGATCCGGCGCGCGCGGCCGGGCCCCGGGCCATGAGGCCGCGGTTCCGGCGTGGTGCGCGGCGGCGTGTACGTCCTGGACCGCCGCCGGGGCCGGGGCGTCCAGCGGGGGCGCCGTGAGCACGGCGGGGACATCGCGCGGGAACAGGCCGCAGTCGCCCTGCTCGTAGGGGCAGACGTACGCGGCGGCGCCGCTCGCGGGCGGGTTGTGGTGGCGGGCCCGGTGCTCGCCGCCGGTCGCCAGGCAGATGAAGAGCGCGGCGAGCAGCGTCGCCATGGCGCCGAGCAGCGCCACGGGACGCGTGATGCGCGTGAGCCGCACTCCCCCCATGGGCGCAGATGGTAAGCGAGGGAGTGCGGCTCGCGGCAGGCCGGGTCGGGTACCGGCCGAAAACAGCGGGCGCGGCCCGGGTGGGCCCGGGGGTGGCCGGGCTCAGCCCGCGTGGCCCCCGGGCCGGCGGCCCGGCCCACGTGCACCCGGGGCCGGCGGGCTCAGCCCACGTGCACCCGGGGCCGGCGGGCGAGGTCGGGCTCTGCGCGGCGCAGCACCTCGCGGGTGACGGGCGCGACCTCGCCGTCGCCGAACACCAGGAAGCGCAGCAGATGGCTCAGCGGGTGGCCCTCGGTCCAGTTGAAGTAGGCGTGCGGCACCTCGCCCGTCCGGTCGCGCAGCTCCATCATCACGGCCGCGATGGTGTTGGGCACGACCGCGCCCTCGACGCGCAGCCTGCGCACCCCGTGCTTCTCGTCGCCGTGGACGGTGAGTTCGGTGGTGAAGTCCGAGGAGTTCTGGATGAAGACCTCCAGGAACAGCACCGGCCGCCCGTCCGGGATGTGGGTCTCCTCGCGCTGGCTGTACTCCTTGGCGCGGTACTCCCGCCGCGAGTGCTCCTGCGGCTCGTTGGCGATGATCCGCAAGGGCCCGCTGCGCGCGGCCTCGTCCACGAATCGGGCGGCGCAGGCGTCGAACGTGACGGCCGTCGCCCGCAGTTCGAAGGCGCGGTGCACCCGCGAGGCGAACGACGACACCACGATGCCCACGATGAAGAGCAGCGCGATCTTGATGCCGTCCGGCCGCTCGATCACATTGGTGACCAGCGTGTACGCGAAGACGGCGGTGACCACCCCGAAGCCGGCCGCGGCGGCCCGCCGCCCGCGCCGGTGCACCGCGACCGTCGAGGCGAACGACGCCGACAGCATCAGGACCAGCACACCGGTGGCGTAGGCACCGCTCTGGGCGTCCACGTTCGCGTCGAACCACCAGGTGATGAAGAAGGCGATCGCCATGAAGATCAGCACCAGCGGCCGCACCGCACGCGTCCACTCGGGTGCCATGCCGTAACGCGGCAGATAGCGCGGCACGAGGTTGAGCAGGCCCGCGGTCGCCGAGGCCCCGGCGAACCAGAGGATGGCGATGGTCGAGATGTCGTACACCGTCCCGAAGCCCTCGCCCAGATGCTGGTGGGCGAGGTAGGCGAGGGCACGGCCGTTGGCGCCGCCGCCGGGCTTGAACTCGGACTCCGGGATCAGGATCGTCGTCGCCAGGCTGGAGACCAGCAGGAACCCGCTCATGATGAGCGCGGCCGTGGTCAGCAGCTTGCGGGTGTCACGGATGCGGCCGGCCGGCTTGTCGTACGTGTCCGAGGCGTCGCCCTGGATCTGCGGCATGACCGCCACGCCCGTCTCGAACCCGGACATGCCGAGCGCGAGCTTGGGGAAGACGAGGAGCGAGACGCCGATCATCGCGAGCGGCGAGGAGTGCGCGGCGGTCATCGCGTCCCACCAGTTGCCGATGACGACCGGCTCGGTGGCTATCTTCCAGACGGCCGTCGCGAGCACCACGAGGTTCAGCGCGAGATAGACGCCGACGAGGGCCACCGCGATCCCGATCGCCTCCTTGAACCCCTTGAGGAACACCGCGCCGAGCAGGGCGACGAGCGCGAGCGTGATCCAGAGGTTGGAGCCGTGCAGGAAGGAGGGCGCGAACGGGTTCTCCACGACGTGCGCGGAGGCGTCCGCCGCCGAAAGGGTGATCGTGATCATGAAGTCGGTGGCGGCGAAGCCCAGCAGCACGAGGACGAAGATCTTCCCCGCCCACCAGGGCAGCAGCCGCTCCAGCATCGCGATCGAGCCCTCGCCGTTCGGCGACTCCTTGGCGACCCGGCGGTACACCGGCAGCGCCCCGCCGAGCGTCAGGGCGATGAGCACCAGGGTCGCCAGCGGTGAGAGCAGCCCGGCGGCGAGCGCGGCGATGCCGGGCTGATAGCCGAGGGTGGAGAAGTAGTCCACGCCGGTCAGGCACATCACCCGCCACCAGCGATGGCCCTTGTGCTCGGCCGGCGGGGTGCCGTGCGGTCCGGGGTGACGGGCCGAGCGCTCGCTCAGCCCGTCCAGCAGCCAGCCGCGCCAGCGGCGCCGGGCCTGCGGTACGACGGCGGTATCCGGGGGATCCACCTGGGTGCCGGTCATGCGACGTTCTCCTGAGTGTTCTGCCGAGGGTGCGCCGAGCGGGCCGATCGGCCGTTCGGCGGGCAACGAGGAGCGAGTATCCATCACATCGTCATGCCGGGAGCCCCCAGGGGCACCCATCAGGAGGGGACGTGCCGCAGGTCATACCGGGTGCGTAATGTGGAGGTAATCCCGCGCCTCGATACTGAGGATTCCCCCGCCGTCCCCGGCTCCGCCGGGGGAGCGGTGCACAGGCCGTCTGAACTGCAAGGATGTGGCTATGGACAAGCAGCAGGAGTTCGTGCTCAGGACTCTGGAGGAGCGCGACATCCGGTTCGTGCGCCTGTGGTTCACCGACGTGCTGGGCTTCCTGAAGTCGGTGGCGGTCGCCCCCGCCGAGCTGGAACAGGCCTTCGACGAGGGCATCGGCTTCGACGGCTCGGCCATCGAGGGCTTCGCCCGGGTCTACGAGTCCGACATGATCGCCCGTCCGGACCCGTCCACCTTCCAGATCCTGCCCTGGCGTGCGGAGGCCCCCGGCACCGCGCGGATGTTCTGCGACATCCGGATGCCCGACGGCTCCCCGTCCTTCGCGGACCCCCGCTTCGTCCTCAAGCGCATCCTGGCCAAGACCTCCGACCTCGGGTTCACCTTCTACACCCACCCCGAGATCGAGTTCTTCCTCCTCAAGGACAAGCCGCTGGACGGCACTCGCCCGGTCCCGGCCGACAACTCGGGCTACTTCGACCACACCCCGCAGAACGTGGGCATGGACTTCCGCCGCCAGGCGATCACGATGCTCGAATCCATGGGCATCTCGGTCGAGTTCAGCCACCACGAGGGCGCGCCGGGCCAGCAGGAGATCGACCTGCGGTACGCGGACGCGCTGTCCACCGCCGACAACATCATGACGTTCCGTCTGGTCATGAAGCAGGTCGCCCTGGAGCAGGGCGTACAGGCCACGTTCATGCCGAAGCCGTTCTCGGAGTACCCGGGCTCCGGCATGCACACCCACCTCTCCCTCTTCGAGGGCGACCGCAACGCGTTCTACGAGTCCGGCGCCGAGTACCAGCTCTCCAAGGTGGGCCGCTCCTTCATCGCGGGCCTGCTCACGCACGCCGCCGAGATCGCCGCGGTCACCAACCAGTGGGTCAACTCCTACAAGCGCATCTGGGGCGGCTCGGAGCGCACGGCGGGCGCGGGCGGCGAGGCCCCCTCGTACATCTGCTGGGGCCACAACAACCGCTCGGCCCTCATCCGCGTCCCCATGTACAAGCCCGGCAAGACCGGTTCGTCCCGCATCGAGGTCCGCTCCCTGGACTCGGGCTGCAACCCCTACCTCGCCTACGCCCTCCTGCTGGCCGCCGGCCTCAAGGGCATCGAGGAGGGCTACGAACTCCCGCCGGGCGCCGACGACGACGTCTGGGCCCTCACCGACGCCGAACGCCGAGCGATGGGCATCGAACCCCTCCCGCAGAACCTGGGCGAGGCGATCACCCTGATGGAACGCAGCGAACTGGTGGCGGAGACGCTGGGCGAGCACGTCTTCGACTTCTTCCTGCGCAACAAGAAGCAGGAGTGGGAGGAGTACCGCAGCGAGGTCACTGCCTTCGAGCTGCGGAAGAACCTGCCGGTGCTGTAGGTGCGGGGCGGCTGTCGCGACATCGCAAACCAAGGGGCCGACGGTCGTTGACCGTCGGCCCCTTGGTGGGTGGCAGGGCCCCGTCAGAGCCGGGTCGTGTACCGGTCGAGCGCGGCGCGCAGGGCGTCGACGTCCGTGGCGCCCCGCTTGGGCAGGATCGTGACGCTGGAGGCGTTCTTGTCCGGGCCGAGCAGGACGAAGAGGTGGGAGGTCTCGACGTACCGGGTCTTCGCGAGCCAGGTCAGTGTGGTGGCCGCCTGCCGATGGGCGACGGTGACGCCTGCGGCCGAGACCGTCGACCGGGTCTCCCCGTTGCGCTCGCTGAGCTTGTGGAACTGCCGGGCCTGGAGCTGGGGCAGTCCGAACATGAGGAAGGCGAAGGTGGCCAGGCTCACCAGCTCCGGAACGGGGAGGCCGCCTCCGGTCGCCACGACCAGGGAGAGGAGCGCCAGGGCCACCACGCCGCACACGAGCGCGACGGCGCGCTGACGACGGGCCGAGGCCGAGCCCTTCATGCGGGCGCGGAGGGCCTCTTTGAAGTCCTGGACCGTCAATTGGTAGGAGAGATGCAGCTCCGGCGCCGTAACCGCCGCCGGCTGATCGTCCCTGTTCCCGTACATTCGTCCCCCCGCTGATCCCCGTTACGCGTCGGCGCATCATATCCGCAGGCCATCGCGCTCAAGCGAAGTATTTCCGGGCCGCCCGCACCCCCTCCGCCAACGCCCTCACCTCCGCCGGGGTGTTGTAGACGTAGAAGCTCGCCCTCGTCGTCGCCGCCAGGCCGTAGCGGCGGGACAGGGGGCGGGCGCAGTGGTGGCCGGTGCGGACGGCTATTCCTCGGTCGTCCAGGATCTGGCCCACGTCGTGGGGGTGGATGCCGTCGACGACGAAGGACACCGTCGCGCCCCGGTCGGTGAGGCCCTCGGGGCCGATGACGCGGACTCCTGGGATCTCGCCCAGGAGGTCCAGGGCCAGGGCCGTCAGCTCCTCCTCGTGGGCCGCCACCTCCCGCATGCCGAGCGCCTCCAGATAGCCACCGCCGCCGCCAGGCCCACCGCCTGGGCCGTCATCGGGACGCCCGCCTCGAAGCGCTGGGGCGGCGGCAGGAACGTCGAGCGTTCCATCTCCACGATCTCGATCATCGAGCCGCCCGTCAGGAACGGGG
This sequence comes from Streptomyces sp. NPDC006691, assembly GCF_042869955.1. Lineage (NCBI taxonomy): Bacteria > Bacillati > Actinomycetota > Actinomycetes > Kitasatosporales > Streptomycetaceae > Streptomyces > Streptomyces sp. NPDC006691. Next base: position 135,906 of record NZ_JBIAGW010000003.1, on the reverse strand, counting down.
GCAGCGAGTCAAGCAGGGCGGCGCGGCCCCACAGGACGCCGACCCCGCTCGGGCCGAGCATCTTGTGGCCCGAGAAGGCCAGGAAGTCCGCGCCCAACTCCCTTACGTCGACCGGTCGGTGGGGCACCGACTGGGCGCCGTCCACCACCACCCACGCACCCACCGCGTGCGCCCGGTCGGCGATTGCGCGGACCGGGTTCAGGGTGCCGAGCACATTCGACTGGTGGGTGAGGGCGACGATCTTCGTCGAGTGGTCGACCAGATCGTCGAGGCCGTCCAGGTCGAGCCGGCCGTCGTCGGTCAGGGCGAACCACGCGAGCGTGGCCCCGGTCCGCTCGGCGAGCTGCTGCCAGGGCACCAGGTTGGCGTGGTGCTCCATCTCGGTCACCACGATCTTGTCGCCGGGCCCGATCCGGCCCGCGTTGCCCAGGGCGTACGCCACCAGGTTGATGCCCTCGGTGGTGTTCTTGGTGAAGACGATCTCGTCCTCGGCCGCGCCGACGAAGGCGGCGATCGTGCGGCGCGCGCCCTCGTACGCGTCGGTCGCCTCGATCGAGAGCTGATGGGCGCCGCGGTGCACGGCCGCGTTGTGGTGCAGGGAGAAGTCCCGTTCCGCGTCCAGGACTTGGAGCGGCTTCTGGGTGGTGGCGCCCGAGTCCAGGTAGACGAGGCGCGCCCCGCTGTCCAGCGTCCGGGCCAGGATCGGGAAGTCCTCCCTGACCCGTTCCACATCGATGCCCGCCGTACGGCCGTCCGTCGTCGTGCTCATGCTCCAGTGTCCCCTGTCTCACGCCTGGCACGTTCATTCACCGTTAGGCGACGGTAGGGCTTCTCACGGAGAACGGCAAGCATTAACATGAGGATCGTGGATCATGACGCGCCCCACTACCTCCATCAGCCACCGGTCCCCGGCGAGGAGCGCTTCCTCTCCCTGGCCCTGGTGAACACCCGGTTCGTGCTCAGTCACGGGCCGGTGGACCTCCTGGAGGACACCGATGCCGCGCGGCTCTGGCTGGTACGCCATGAACTGCTGCCGGACCGAGTGGTGTTGACGGGGCGTCAGGCCGGACGCCTGCGGGCACTGCGCGAGGCGCTGCGGGAGCTGTGTGCCGCACGGACGCAGGGGGTCGTGCCGCCCGCGCCGAGTCTGGACGCGCTCAACGCCGCACTCGCCGCCGCGCCCCCCACGCCCCGCCTCGTCTGGACCGGCCGCGAGCCGCACCGCGCCGACGAACCCGACACCGCGAACCCGGTGGGCGCCGCCCTCGGCTCGCTCGCCGAGGACGGGGCCGACCTGCTCACCGGGGCCGCCGCCGGCCGGCTCGCGCCCTGCGGCGCCCAGGGCTGCACCCGCTGGTTCCTGCGCTCCCACGCGGCCCGCCGCTGGTGCACCACCAAGTGCGGCAACCGGGTGCGGGCCGCCCGCCACTACGCCTCCCGCAAGGCCTCCGACTAGCCAACCAGCGCACTACGCAAGGGAATTGCTCATGCCATTCGTCACCGTCGAATACTCCGAGCGGCTCGCCGACACCTTCGACCGGCGGGCCTTCGCCCGTGAGGTCCACGAGGTCGCGCCCACGGGGATCAACGCCTCCACCGAGGCCTTCAAGACCCGGTTCCGGGTGATCGAGGAGTCGTACTTCGGCGCGGACGAGGACGACATCGACGCCGTCTTCATCCAGGTCGCCATCCTCTCCGGGCGCACCCCGAAGGCGATCGAGGTGCTGAGCGAGACGGTCCTGGAGATCGCCCGCAAGCATGTGAGCGGGGTCGCCGGGCGACGTCTGCACGTCATGGTCGAGACCCGCGAGATGGAGCGGGACTTCTACCGGGCACTCAAGGAGTGACCCCCGCCGCTCGCCCCGGGCGAGCGGGAGGCGCCCCCGTCGGTCAGTTCAGGTAGGCCGGGGCGAGCCCCGCCGTCAGGAGGCGGCGGGGCTTTCCCGTGCCGTCGGCGGGGACGGTGTACAGGTCGGTGCCGTAGTCCCCGGCCAGGGCGTACGCGACCGTGCCGGCGTCCTGCCAGACCACCTGGTCGTCGACGCTGCGCGGCTCGGCGAGCGCGGTCTCGCGCATCGTCGACAGGTCCAGGGCGTACAGGCGCCACGGGGCGTCGGCCGGCAGGCCCGGCACCCGCTTCTTGTAGACGATCCGGGTGCCGTCGGGGGAGAGCGAGGGGCACTCGACGTTGGTGTGCAAGGAGGTCACCGTACGCGCCGCCAGATCGCCCCGGACGAGGTAGGTGTGGCCGCCCGTCGCCATCGTGGCGTAGAAGTGCCGGTCGTCGGCGGCGAAGGTCACGCCCCAGAAGTTGGTGTCGGCCGCATGGTGCTCCTTGCCGTCCAGCATGGCCGTGAAGTCCTCAAGGGAGGGCGTGAGGTGGCCGGTCCGGGTGTCCAGGACCGCCGTGCGGGTGGAGAAGTCGGTGCCCGCGTAGGAGTCGCCGCCCACGAACACCGTCCAGGCCACCCAGCGCCCGCTGGGCGAGACCCGTGCCCGGGTCGGGATGCCGGGCAGTCCGTAGTGGGCCCGCTCCTTGAGCCCGGCGTCCAGGACCACCGCGCGGTAGGAGTCCGTCACCGTCCCGTGCTCGGCCTGGAGGCAGATGCCGGTGCCGGCCGCCGCGTAGAAGCGCAGGCACTTCACGCCGGAGGCGGTGCGCGGGCCCGCCGGGTCGGTGGCCGCGACCGTGGCCAGCTCGTCGCGGTGCGGGCCCCACGCCATGTTGCGGAAGACGATCCGCTGGTCGGACTGAGCCGCCAACGACACCTTTCCCGCGCTCACTTGGGGCCCGTCGGCCTGGACCTGGTTCTTCTTGTCCGCGCGGTCCGCCGCGTGCAGCAGGGACGCGGCGGCGACGCCCGCCAGGACGGCCAGGACCGCCACGAGGATCAGGATCTTGTTGCGGAGGGTCAAGGCCGTTCTTCCTCGGGGGAGTTGGAGGGCCGCAGCAGGAACGCGCCCACCGCGCACGCGCTCAGTACGGCCGCCGCCGTGCCGAGTGCCGTCCGGTCGCCCCACGCCGTCCAGGCCGCGCCGAAGGCGATCGAGCAGGCGAAGCGGGCCAGTGCCTGGCCGGTCTGGATCAACGCGAGTCCCGAGGACCGCAGTTCGGCCGGGACCGAGCCCGCCGCCGCGGCCATCAGGACACCGTCGGTCGCCGCGTAGAACCCGCCGTGCAGGGCCAGCGTGAGGAACGGAAGCGCGGGGCTCTGCCAGCCGGTCAGGAGCAGGACGTACACGAGGAGCAGGGCCACGTGGCCGCCGAGGAACACCTGCCGGCGGCCCACCTTGTCGGCGAGCCGCCCCAGGGGTACCGCCAGGAGCAGGAACGCGGCGGCGGTGCCGAGGGGGAGCAGTGCGAACCAGCGGTCGGGCACGCCGAGCCGGTGCTGGAGCAGGAGGTAGACGAAGGAGTCACTGACCGTCGCAAGCCCCAACAGCAAGGCCACCAGGGTGAGTTGACGGACCGGGCGGATGCGCAGCAGGGCCAGGGCCGCCCTCAGGGAGACGCGCGGCGCTCCCTCCACCGAAATGGCCGCCGTAGTGGTCGTCGGAGTGCCCGTGGGAGTGCCCGTGGAAGTGGCCGTGCGGGTGGCCTGAGGGGTGCGCGAGGGGACGAAGAGGAGCAGCACGAGCACGCCGAGGGCGGCCACGCAGAAGCTCACCGTGAACACCGCGTCGTAGCCGTCGGCCGCCTGGCGCAGGATCAGGAAGGCGGTCAGCGGGCCGAGCATGGCGCCCGCCGTGTCCATCGCCCGGTGCACCCCGAAGGCCCGGCCGCGTGACTCCGGAGCGGAGGCGAGGGAGATCAGAGCGTCGCGCGGGGCGGTGCGCAGGCCCTTGCCGGTGCGGTCCGCGGCGAGCACCGCTCCGATCAGCGGCAGGGAACCCGCCACCAGGAGAAGGGGTTTGCACAGGGCGGACAGGCCGTAGCCGAACACCGCGACGGCCTTGTGCCGGCCGCCCCGGTCGGCCAGATGGCCGCCGACGAGCCGGACCAGGGCGCTGAAGCCGTTGTAGACGCCGTCGAGCAGCCCGAAGCCGAGCGGGGACAGACCGAGTCCGGTCACCAGGTACAGCGGCAGGACGGCGGTGACCATCTCCGACGAGACGTCCGTGATGAGGCTGACCGTGCCGAGCGCGAACACGGTGGGGGCGATCGCCGAACGCCGCCCGGAACCGGCCCGGGCGGCGTCGGCAGCGGCGGCTGGGGCGCCGCGGCTGTCCGCTACGTACACGTCAGTTGGCCCAGATCCCCGTGATGTCGGCGGAGTTGGCGGCCTGTCCGGCGTGGCCGGTGCCGTACATGTCCTCGATGGTGCGCAGCAGGTTGTAGTGGTTGTAGGTGGCCGAGGACGAGGAGCCCGGGGTCACCTGCTGGCCGTACAGGACCGTCGGGATCCGGTTGCCGGCGAGCCGGTTGTCCTCGTCGAAGGTGATGACGAGCAGGCTGTTGTGGGTCTTGGCCCAGGTCGCGTACGCGCCCAGGTTGTTCTTCAGCCAGGTGTCACCCGTGGAGACCGAGCAGTCGTGCATGTCGCTGCACAGGTTCGGCACCACGTACGAGACCTGGGGCAGCTTCGTGTAGTCGGTGGGGAACTGGGCGAAGGTGTACGCCGAGGAGGTGGGCACGTTGGAGAAGCCGAACCACGGGTTGTGCTTCTGTGCGTACTTGCCGCTGGTGCACTTGGTGGAGCCCTGGCTCGGGAGCGTCTCGTTGTAGCTCGCCCAGGTCTTGCCGGCCGCGATCAGCTCGGAGGCGAGGTTGGGCGCGGAGGAGAAGCCGGGGGTCACACAGCTGTCGTCGGTGACGCCCTGCGTCGAGCCGGAGAACATGGCGTAGTAGTTCGGCTGGCTCGGGTGTGTCTCGGCGTACGAGGCGGGCAGGCTGGCGCCACCGGACTTGAGCGAGTTGATGTACGGGGCGCCGGAGCTGCCAATGACCTGGTCGTAGGCGTGGTTCTCGAAGACCACGACCACCACGTGATCGGGCGTGGGGACGCTCGCCGCGGCCTGCGCCGAGGACGTACCGCCGAGGCCGGCCCACAGGCCGGCGGACGCGGCCGCGAGGCCCAGGGCGGACAAGAGGGCGGTGCGGGTGCGGCGCGGTTTGGGCTCGCCGGACACGGCTACCTCCGGAATGAGGGGGAGGGCGGGCCGGGGGACCCGCCGATGGGGGTGCACCCACGGGCGGCGGTGCACCCAGAGAGTAGGGGTGTCCATGTCAACCGGGAAGGTGAAAGTGGGTGAAGACCCGGGGAACGTACCGTGCCCGAAGCGGTGGTGCCTGTGGGAAAGGGTGACCATCCCCTAGGTTGGGGCGAATGACCAGCGCCACCCTCCACTCCGGTCCCGGAAGCCCCCGAAACCTCGATCGCAGTCCGTTCTTCGACAACGCCAAGTTCCTGCTGATCGCACTGGTCGCGCTCGGCCACAGCTGGGAACAGGTCATCACCCCGCACACGCCGGTCCTCAGAGCCGTGCACAACCTGGTCTACGGCTTTCACATGCCGGCTTTCATTCTGCTCTGCGGCTATTTCTCCCGCAGCTTCACCGGACGCCCCGACCAGATCCGGCGGCTGCTCACCGGGGTGTTGCTGCCCTACCTGATCTTCGAGACCATCTACAGCTTCGTGTACCACTGGCTGCGCGGCACCGAGCTCGCGATCACGCCGACCTCGCCCACGTATCTGTGCTGGTTCCTCATCGCGCTGTTCCTGTGGCGGCTGACCACGCCGATCTGGAAGGCGGTGCGCTACCCGCTGCCCATCTCGATCGTCGTCTCGCTCGTCGCGGGCACGACCCTGATCAGCGGTGACCTGGCGCTCCCGCGGGTCCTGATGTTCCTGCCGTGGTTCGTTCTCGGGCTGCGCCTGCGCCCCGAGCACTTCGCCAGGCTGCGCACCCGCACGGCCCGTCTGATCGCCGTGCCGGTCTTCGCCGGGGTCTTCGCGCTCGCCTACTGGCTGTCCCCGTATCCGAGCGACGACTGGCTCTCCAGCGACGCCGACAACACGGTCCTGAACGTGTCGCTCACGCAGTACCTGCTCATCAGGCTGGCCCTGTTCGCGGTGACCGCGCTGCTCGTGGCGTCGTTCCTGGCGCTCGTGCCGGGCCGCCGGATGTGGCTGACCGGGCTCGGCGCCGTCACCCTCTACCCCTATCTGCTGCACGGCATCCTGCTCCGCGTCGCCGAGTACTACGGCGCCTTCCGGGTGGTGCGCGAGGCGGGGGTTCCGGGTGTGCTGGTGCTCAGCGCCACCGCGGTGGGCGTGGTCGTGCTGCTCTCGACGCCGCCGGTGCGCGCGGTGATGCGGCCCCTGGTGGAGCCGCGCCTGCCGCAGTGGCTCGTGCCCCGGACCGAGGCGCTGCCCACGCCCTCGCCGGCGCCGACGGCCGGCGCCGAACGGGAGAAGACGCTCGCGGGGTGAACGGGCACGGGGCCGGCCGTGACGGGTCAGCGCGCGGCGGCCCGCCAGGGGGCGGCCGGGCCGCCCGCGGTCCGCGTCCAGTACAGCCGCCCGTCCAGGCCGATCGCGGTCGCCACGGCGTCGTTGCCGTCCTGCACCGCGGCGGGAGCCCCGGTGAACAGGATGCCGCCGTCCGACTTCCAGGCCGGGGCGGGGGCGCCCGGCTCCAGCGTGGCCAGCGCGCCGGAGGCGGTGCGGCCGGTGACGAGCGGGCCCGCCGCGCCCACCATGCCGTAGCCGGAGGTGTCGCCGAGGTCGGTGGCCGCCGAGGGCGCGGTGCCGGAGAACAGCACGCTCTGGACGTTGCCCGAGTTCGCCTGGCGGTAGTACACCCGCACGCCGTCGCCGTCCGGGCGGGCGGAGAGGCCCGTGGTGTTGGGCGGCAGCCCGGTGTCGGAGGCGCGCGCGGGCAGCGGGGCGCCCGGTGCCGGCTGGGCCCAGGTCAGCATCGTCCTGGGGGTGCTGGAGAAGAGGTGGACGCGGCCCGTGGCATCGGTGGTGGCGACCGGGTCCCCGACCAGGTTCGAGCCGCCGAGGGCGGTCCACGGCGTCCAGTCGCCCTTCGTGCCGAGGGTCGCGGCGTGCAACTGGAGGTCACCGCCGCGCAGGAAGACGGAGAGCGTTCCGGATCCGTCCACCGCCGCGGTCGGAGTGGACAGGTCGAAGACGCCGTCGACGCCGCTGCGGTCGGGTGAGCCGAGCGAGCGCCAGGCGCCGAAGGGGCCGCCGGGAGTCGTCTGCACCGCCGCGACCACCTCGCGGCGGTAGTCGGTGAGCTGCGCACCGAACAGGGTGCGGGTGCCGAACACCGCGAGCCGGCCGTCCGGCAGACGCGTGGCGCTCACCCCGGAGTCCATGCCGTCGCCGGGCAGCAGCTCGGGCCCGCTCCACGCGGCGTCCGCGCCGGGCGCCTTGTGCCACACCGCGAGACGCTGGTCGAGCACCCCGAACGCCCACAGGCTGTCGTCCTTGCCCTGCTGCAACCAGGAGGTGGAGTTGGTGCGGCTGTAGCGGATCGACTCGGCCCAGTTGGTGCCGTGCGGGTTGCTCGACACCTTGCGGTCGCCACAACCGGCCGCGCTGGCGCAGTAGTTGTCCTTCGGGTTCATCCAGGCGTAAGTCTTGACGATGTCGGCCTTGGCATCGATGGCCGGCTTGGCGAAGGTGTGGGGCAGGAAGCCGGTGTTGTAGCCGACGTAGTTCTGCACGCTGAAGTGCGGGTGGTTCGCGGACTTCGCGTACAGCGCCAGCGCGGCCTGCGCGAAGCGGGCGCTGTAGGTGTGGTCCTGGTGGTCGATGATCTTGTGGAACTTGCCTTCCCTGGCCGGGGTCGGGTCGAGGGTGCGCACATGCGTCGGACGGAACTTCTCCATCAGCCCGGCCAGCGTCTCGACGACCTGCTCCTTGGTGTAGGCGAAGGGGCGCACCGGGGTCCCCGAGGCCAGCTGCGAGGTCAGCGTGCCGACCTGGCCGTTCCACAGGCCGCGCAGGCTGTGCGGCTGGTTGCCGGATATCGTCTCGGCCTCCCGCAGCTGCACCCACACCAGGTGGATCTCGGGGTGGCCGTCGAGGGTGTCCAGCTCGGCGGTGCCGCCCCCGGCGGTGGGCAGGGCGGCGCGGGTCCACTTGGCGCCGCGGTCGCCGGTCGCCATCTGGGCGTAGGCCCCGCGGATGCCGTTCTGGCGGGCCTCGGAGTACTTGGCCCGGTCGGACGGGGGCCTGGGGGCGCCCTTCCTGGTCGACGGCGAGTTCACGCCGTCCGATTCGCCCGCCGTGACGTACACGCTGGTGATGGGGCGGCCGGAGCGCAGCGACTGGCCGGTGTCCGGGTTCATGAAGAACAGGTCGTCGTCCGGGTGCGCCATGATCTGCATCACCGAGCCGCTCGCGGGCCGCACCGGGCCCGAGGACACGGACGCGGGGACGGCCGCGGCGTGGCCGCCGGGAGGCGTGGTGCCCTCGGTGTCGGACATGGCGAGTTCGGCGAAGGCGCCGCCCGCTACGAGGACGGCGGCGAGCGCGGAGCCGGCGACGGCGCCGCGGCGGGAGAGCAGCGCGGAGCGCAGCGGCAGCCTGGGCATCATGGGTGTGGTCTTTCGGTACGGGCGGCCTGGGCGGCCGGTCAGTGCGTGAGCACTTCCTCGCCGAGCCCGGTCATGAGTGCTCGATCAGAGTTGGTCAGAACCTGATCGACCAGGAAGACGAAAGGTCCAAGAATCGGGTTCATTTGGACGACTCCGAAAGTGATGTGTCCTTGATCACCTCGAATTGGCCTTATATCGGCACAAGTCCGGCGAATGGGTAATTAACTGCGCACGGGGGAGCGGGAGTTCAGGGTGAAATGTCCCCGAAGCCGCCTCGGGTGAGGGAGGCGTCACGCTGAGGGAGCCGGTGCGGGGTGTCTTTCGGGTCAAACGTCCGGGCCGTCCGGCCCGGACGCGGGTGCCCTCCAGCTCCGTCCCGGGTGGCCCTTGGCCCCGCCCCGGGTGTCCTCCGGCCCCGCCCCGGGGGCCCTCGGCCCGGAACGCGGTGACCCCCGCCCGGCGCCGCGGCCGGGCCCGCTCCGCGGCCCTCGCCGGGGCTCGGCGGCGCCACTGCCGCTAGGCTCGGAATCCGGGTCTTGATCGGGTGGGCCGGTTCCGGGTACCCCCGGCCGGGCACGCGGGTGGACGTACACGTGGGAGGCGGCCAGATGACGGTGCCGGGGCGCAGGAGCAGTACCTTCACACGGCTGCTGCGGCATGGCTTCACCGACCCCTCGGCCGCCGAGCGGCTCCTGGAGAGCCCCGAGCTCGCGCCCGTACGGTCCGACCCGGTGCTCCTGGACGCGCTCGGCGCCACCGCCGACCCCGATCTCGCGCTGCTCGGGCTCGTCCGCCTCGTGGAGGCGCAGGAGGACGACGAGCGCCGTGCCCTCCTGGACACCCTGGTCAGCGCCAAGCCGCTGCGCGACCGGCTGCTCGGGGTGCTCGGCGCCTCCGAGGCGCTCGGCGACCACCTCGCCCGCCATCCGCACGACTGGCACGCCCTGGTCACCTACGAGGCGGCCGACCTGCACCCCGGGGTCGCCGAGTTCGAGCGGGGCCTGGCCGGGGCCACCGACCCGGTGTCCCTGCGGGTCGCCTACCGGCGCTGCCTCCTCGCCATAGCGGCCCGCGACGTGTGCGGCACGACCGACGTGGCCGAGACCGCCGCCGAGCTCGCCGACCTGGCGACCGCCACCCTGCGCGCCGCCCTCGCCATCGCGAGCACCGCGGCCCCGGCCGACGCCGCGCAGTGCCGGCTCGCGGTGATCGCGATGGGCAAGTGCGGCGGCCACGAGCTCAACTACGTGTCCGACGTCGACGTGATCTTCGTGGCCGAGCCCGCCGACGGCTTCGACGAGGGCAAGGCCATGCAGGCCGCGGGCCGGCTCGCCGCCCATCTGATGCGGATCTGCTCGGAGACCACCGTCGAGGGCGTGATCTGGCCCGTCGACGCCAATCTGCGCCCCGAGGGCCGCAACGGCCCGCTCGTCCGCACCCTCTCCAGCCACCTCGCCTACTACCAGCGCTGGGCCAAGACCTGGGAGTTCCAGGCGCTGCTCAAGGCCCGCCCGGTGGCGGGCGACCCCCAGCTCGGCCGGGACTACGTCGAGGCCGTCTCACCCCTGGTGTGGCAGGCCGCCGAGCGGGACAACTTCGTCGCCGACGTGCAGAAGATGCGGCGCAGGGTCGTCGACAACATCCCCGCCGCCCAGGTCGAGCGCGAGCTGAAGCTGGGTCCCGGCGGCCTGCGGGACGTCGAATTCGCCGTCCAGCTCCTCCAGTTGGTGCACGGGCGCAGCGACGCCACCCTGCACAGCGGCTCCACCCTGGACGCACTCGCGGCGCTCGCCGCCGGAGGGTACGTCGGCCGGGCGGACGCGGCCCAGATGGACGAGGCGTACCGCTTCCTGCGGGCGATGGAACACCGCATACAGCTCTACCGGCTGCGCCGCACCCACCTCGTGCCGGAGGACGAGGCCGATCTGCGCCGGCTCGGCCGCTCGCTCGGTCTTCGTACCGAGCCCGTCGTCAGCCTCAACAAGGAGTGGAAGCGGCACGCCTCGGTCGTCCGCAGGCTGCACGAGAAGCTCTTCTACCGGCCGCTCCTGGACGCGGTCGCCCAGCTCGCGCCCGGCGAGACCCGGCTCAGCGCCCGCGCCGCCGCCCACCGCCTGGAAGCGCTCGGCTACGCCGACCCGGCGGCCGCCCTGCGCCACCTGGAGGCACTGTCCTCGGGGGTGAGCCGCAAGGCCGCCATCCAGCGCACCCTGCTGCCCGTCCTGCTCGGCTGGTTCGCGGACTCCGCCGACCCGGACGCGGGCCTGCTGGGCTTCCGCAAGGTGTCCGACGCGCTCGGCAAGACCCCCTGGTACCTGCGGCTGCTGCGCGACGAGGGCGCCGCCGCCGAGAACCTGGCCCGGGTCCTCTCGGCCGGCCGGCTCGCCCCCGACCTGCTGCTCCGCGCCCCCGAGGCGGTCGCCATCCTCGGCGACCCGGACGGGCTCGTGCCGCGCGGCCAGGACCACCTGGAGCAGGAGGTGCTCGCCGCGGTCGGCCGTGCCGAGACCGCCGAGGGCGCGGTCGCCGCGGCCCGCGGGGTGCGCAGGCGCGAACTGTTCCGGACCACCGCGGGCGACCTCATCGGCTCCTACGGCACCGAGGACAGCCCCGCCGAGGAGGACCCGGGCGCGCTCGTCGACCGGGTCGGCAACGCGGTCACCGACCTCAATGCGGCCACCATCGCGGGCGCCCTGCGCGCCGCCGTACGGGCCGAGTGGGGCGAGACCCTGCCCACCCGTTTCGCGGTCATCGGCATGGGCCGCTTCGGCGGCCACGAGCTGGGCTACGGCTCGGACGCGGACGTCCTGTTCGTGCACGAACCCCGCGAGGGCGTGGACGAGCAGGAGGCCGCGCGGGCCGCCAACCGGGTCGTCGCCGAGATGCGCCGGCTGCTCCAACTGCCCACCGCGGACCCGCCGTTGCTCATCGACGCGGATCTGCGGCCGGAGGGCAAGTCGGGTCCGATGGTGCGCACCCTGAAGTCCTACGAGGCGTACTACCGGCGCTGGTCGCTCGTCTGGGAGAGCCAGGCGCTGCTGCGCGCCGAGGTGATGGCGGGCGACCGCGACCTCGGGGCGCGCTTCATCGAGCTGATCGACCCGCTGCGCTACCCGGTGGAGGGCCTCGGAGACGAGGCGGTCCGTGAGATCCGTCGTCTCAAGGCGCGGATGGAGTCCGAGCGGATGCCGCGCGGCGCCGACCCCACCCTGCACGCCAAGCTGGGCCGGGGCGGGCTCTCCGACGTCGAGTGGACGGTCCAGCTGATGCAGATGCGGCACGGCTGGGAGCTGCCGGGCCTGCGCACCACGCGGACCCGTCAGGCGCTGGCCGCCGCGCACGCGGCGGGGCTCGTGGGCACGGAGGAGGCCTCGATACTGGACGAGGCGTGGGTGCTGGCCACGCGGGTGCGCAACGGGGTCATGCTGGTGCGGGGCCGAGCCGGGGACACGTTTCCGTCCGACGGGCGGGAGCTTGCGGCGGTGGGGCGTTACCTGGGGTACGAGCCGGGGCATGTCGGCGACATGCTGGAGGACTACCGGCGGCTTACGCGCAGGGCGCGGGGGATCGTGGAGGAGCTGTTCTACGGGGCGCACCTCTAGCGTGCGGCGGGGTTGTCATGCCGGGGGCTGTGCCCCCGGGGCCCTTCTGGGGCCCTTCCGGGGCCCTTCTGGGGCTCTGCCCCCATACCCCGGGTCGCGCCTGAAGGGCGCTCGTCCTCGTCGAGCTCCCCTCGCGTTCGCTGCCTCAGGCGCGTTCGTCCTCAAGCGCCGGACGGGCCGAACGGGCTCGCCGGGGCCTCGCGGTGGAGGCGGGGACCAGCTTCGGGAGCTGGTGGGGGAAGCTGCCGTACCAGGCGCGGGAGGCCAGGAAGCCGAAGGCCAGGCAGAGCAGGCCGCCCACCGCGTCCAGCCAGAAGTGGTTCGCCGTGGAGACGATCACGATCAGGGTGGCCGTGGGGTAGAGCAGGCCCAGGATCTTCGCCCAGGGCGCGGAGGCGAGCGCGAAGATCGTCAGGCCGCACCAGGTCGACCACCCGATGTGCATGGACGGCATCGCCGCGTACTGGTTCGACATGTTCTTCAGGTCGCCCGACGCCATCGAGCCCCAGGTGTGGTGCACCAGGACCGTGTCGACGAAGTGCCCGCCGTTCATCAGGCGGGGCGGGGCGAGCGGGAAGAAGTAGTAGCCGAGCAGGGCCACGCCGGTGGTCGCGAAGAGCACGAGGCGTGACGCCGCGTAGCGGCCGGGGTGGTAACGGAACAGCCACACGAGGACACCGATGGTGATGATGAAGTGCAGTGTCGCGTAGTAGTAGTTCATGCCGACGATGAGCCATGTCACCGAATTCACGGCATGGTTGACCGACTGTTCCACCGCGATGCCGAGGTCGTGCTCCGCACTCCAGATCCAGTCCGCGTTCCTGAGCGCCTTCGCCTTCTGCTCGGGGACCGCGTTGCGGATCAGCGAGTACACCCAGTAACTCACCGCGATCAGAAGCACTTCGAACCAGATCCGCGGGCGGCGCGGCCGGCGCACGCTCCGCAGCCGGGCGGAAAGTCCGCTGCGGCCCGGTTCGTTGTTCGAGGGTGTGGCCGACGGCTCATGTGGTGGAGCGGCCGTCCGGCCTTCCAGAGTCTTCACGGTCATTTCACCCATAGGAAGAGAGTCTGCCAGATGCACATACCCCCCGCCGATCATCCTCCGGTCGGGTTCGCTGCGCACCTGCTACTCCCAAAGGACGAGGTTTCCCGGCGTACGTCAGGGTCGGCTTCGGGGTCGCGCACCCGAGGTCGAACCGCGTACGACCAGCTCGGGCATGAACACGAACTCGCTGTGCGGCGCCGGGGTGCCCCCGACCTCTTCGAGCAGGGCGCGGACCGCGGCCTGCCCCATCGCCGTCACCGGCTTGCGGATGGTGGTCAGCGGTGGGTCGGTGAACGCTATCAGCGGAGAGTCGTCGAAGCCCACCACAGAGACATCACGGGGCACGTCCAGGCCCGCCTGGCGCGCGGCCCTGATCGCGCCGAGCGCCATCATGTCGCTGGCGCACACGATCGCGGTGCAGCCCTGCGCGATGAGCGCGTTGGCCGCGGCCTGCCCGCCTTCGAGCGTGTACAGGGAGTGCTGGATCAGTGACTCCGCCTCGGCCGTCGTCAGGCCGAGCCGGTCCTGCATCCCGGCCGTGAAGCCCTCGATCTTGCGCAGCACCGGCACGAAGCGCTTCGGGCCCACCGCGAGGCCGATCCTGGTGTGGCCGAGCGCCGCGAGGTGGGTGACCGCGAGCCGCATCGCGGCCCGGTCGTCGGGCGAGATGAAGGGCGCCTGCACCTTCGGCGAGAAGCCGTCCACCAGGACGTACGGGACGCCCTGGGCGCGCAGCTGCTCGTAGCGCTCCATGTCCGCGGTGGTGTCCGCGTGCAGCCCGGAGACGAAGATGATCCCGGAGACGCCCCGGTCCACCAGCATCTCGGTGAGCTCGTCCTCGGTGGAACCGCCCGGAGTCTGCGTCGCGAGCACCGGCGTGTATCCCTGCCGGGTCAGCGACTGGCCGATGACCTGGGCGAGGGCGGGGAAGATCGGGTTCTCCAGCTCCGGCGTTATCAGGCCGACGAGCCCCGCGCTGCGCCGGCGCAGTCGTACGGGACGCTCGTAACCCAGCACGTCGAGTGCGGCCAGGACGGATTCGCGGGTGCCCGCGGCCACACCGGGCTTGCCGTTGAGCACGCGGCTGACTGTGGCTTCGCTGACCCCCGCCTGGGCTGCGATGTCGGCGAGCCGTGCGGTCACGGGATGGGACTGTACCGGTCGCACGTCAGATTGCCCACCAGACGGCGGATTCGGCCGGGAGCAGGGCGTTTTCCGGGTCGAACCCGACCGCCGCGCTGGTGAGCACCGGCCGCCCGGGGAGCGGGAGTTGGACCTCGCGGTCCAGGGTGTTCAGGGTGCACACGAAGCCCGGCCGGGCGAAGGCGAGCACCCCCTGGGGCGCGGGCAGCCAGCTCATCGTGCCGTCCCCGAGCCCCGGCAGTTCGCGGCGCAGGGCGAGGGCCGCGCGGTAGAGCTCCAGGGTGGAGTGCGGGTCGCCCGACTGGGAGGCGACGCCGAGCCCGCGCCAGGCGTCGGGCTGCGGCAGCCAGGGCGCCGCGTCCCCGAAGCCGAAGCTCGGGCCCTCGGCCGTCCACGGGATCGGGACGCGGCAGCCGTCGCGGAAGCCGTCCTGGCCCGCCGCGCGGAGGAAGGCCGGGTCCTGCCGCAGCTCGTCGGGCAGTTCGGTGACCTCGGGCAGGCCGAGCTCCTCGCCCTGGTAGAGATAGGCGGAGCCGGGCAGCGCCAGCGTGAACAGGGTCGCGGCGCGGGCCCGGCGAAGCCCCTGCTCCCCGCCGCCGTAGCGGGTGACATGGCGTACGACGTCGTGGTTGGAGAGCACCCAGGTGGTGGGGGCGCCGACCGCGCCGGTCGCGGCCAGCGAGGCGTCGACGGTCGCGCGCATCCGCTCCGCGTCCCAACCACACGTCAGGAACTGGAAGTTGAACGCCTGGTGCAGCTCGTCGGGGCGTACGTACAGGGCCAGGCGTTCGGAGGAGGGGGCCCAGGCCTCGGCGACCGCGATGCGCTCGCCCGGGTAGGAGTCGAGCAGGGTCCGCCAGGCGCGGTGGATCTCGTGGACACCGTCCTGGTCGAAGAAGGGGAGCACCTGGCTGCCGATGAGCTTGGCCTGCTCGCGCGCGCCGATGTCCGGCAGGCCCGGCGCCTTGACCATGCCGTGGGCCACGTCGATGCGGAAACCGTCCACGCCGAGGTCCAGCCAGAAGCGGAGCACGGAGTCGAACTCGGCGCGCACCGCCGGGTGGTCCCAGTTCAGGTCGGGCTGCTCGGGGGCGAACAGGTGCAGGTACCAGTCGCCGTCGGTGGTACGGGTCCAGGCCGGGCCGCCGAAGACCGACTCCCAGTCGTTGGGCGGGAGTTGACCGCGCTCGCCCTTGCCGGGGCGGAAGTGGTAACGCTCGCGCTCGGGGCCGCCGGCCAGTGCCGCCCGGAACCAGGCGTGCTGGTCCGAGGTGTGGTTCGGGACGATGTCGACGATGACGCGCAGGCCGAGGCGGTGGGCCTCGCGCACCAGGGCGTCGGCGTCGGACAGGGAGCCGAAGAGCGGGTCGACCGTGCGGTAGTCCGCGACGTCGTAGCCGCCGTCGGCCTGGGGGGAGGCGTAGAAGGGGGTGAGCCAGACCGCGTCCGCGCCGAGCTCCTTCACATGGGGGAGCCGGGCGGTGACGCCGGGCAGATCGCCGATGCCGTCGCCGTCGCTGTCCCCGAAGGAGCGCACATACACCTGGTAGATCACCGCGTCGCGCCACCAGCCGGTCCGGGGCCCGGTGGGCTCCTGGGCGACGGTGGCCGTCGTCAGCTCCTGCGTCATGGGGTGCCCTCTCGAAAATCCTGCGTTCACGGGATCAACGCCGATGGGCCTCGAAAGTAACAGCCTTGCAAGGTCTTGCGGAACCCTTGCAGGTCCTCCGCGGGCGCGGCTGGACCAGTGATACCGGCTTTGACAAGGCGCACAGTGGCAACCGTGCGGACACGCTGACGTAACGATCGACCGCTCTTGCAGAAATTCTTCGCAAGGTCTTTCGGTCGCCTTTCATCCTTGTTACGTTCCTGGCGATCCGGCGCCGTGATGGAGCGGCACCCAGTGAAGGAGTTCTCATGCGACGTGGCATAGCGGCCACCGCGATCGCGGCGACCCTGGCGCTCGCGGCGACGGCCTGCGGTGGCAGCGACAGCGGCGGCAAGGCGGACGGACCGGTCACCATCACCTGGTGGGACACCTCGAACGCCACGAACGAGGCACCCACGTACCAGGCGCTGGTCACGGAGTTCGAGAAGGCGAACCCCACGATCAAGGTGAAGTACGTCAACGTCCCCTTCGACCAGGCGCAGAACAAGTTCGACACCGCCGCCGGCGCCAAGGGCGCCCCGGACGTGCTGCGCGCCGAGGTCGGCTGGACGCCCGCGTTCGCCAAGAAGGGCTACTTCCTGCCGCTCGACGGCACCGAGGCCCTCACCGACCAGGCCGAGTTCCGGCCCAACCTGATCAAGCAGGCGCAGTTCCAGGGCAAGACCTACGGCGTCCCGCTGGTCACCGACACCCTCGCCCTCGTCTACAACAAGGCCCTGTTCGCCCAGGCCGGCATCACCAAGGCCCCCGCCACCTGGGACGAGCTGAAGGCGGACGCCGCCCTCGTCAAGGAGAAGGCAGGCGTCGACGGCTACTGGGGCTCCACCGCCGGGTACTACGCCCAGCCGTTCCTGTACGGCGAGGGCACCGACACGGTCGACGCCGTCGGCAAGAAGGTGACCATCGCAAGTGCCCCCGCCGTCAAGGGACTTGAGACCTGGAAGGGCCTGTTCGACGGGCCCGGCCTGCACAAGGCGGACGTCACCGCCGACGCGTACGCCCACATCCAGGACGCCTTCGTGAACGGCAAGGTCGCGGCGATCGTCCAGGGCCCGTGGGAGATCACCAACTTCTACAAGGGCGCCGCCTTCAAGGACAAGGCCAACCTCGGCATCGCCACCGTCCCGGCCGGATCCGCCGGCAAGGCGGGCGCCCCGACCGGCGGTCACAACCTGTCCGTGTACGCGGGCTCCGACAAGGCGCACGCGGCCGCCGCGATGAAGTTCGTCACCTTCATGACCTCGGCCAAGAGCCAGGAGAGCATCGCGCTGAAGAACTCCACACTGCCGACCCGCGAGGACGCCTACACCGCGCAGGTCAAGGCCGACCCGGGCATCGCCGGCTTCCAGGGCGTGCTCGCCGCCGCCCAGCCGCGCCCGGAGCTGCCCGAGTACAGCTCGCTGTGGACCCCGATGGACACCGAACTGCCGAAGGTCGCGGACGGCAAGGAATCCGTCGCCGACGCCACCAAGAGCCTTCAGCAGGACATGGCCAAGCTGGTTCCCGACTTCACCAAGTGAGCCCCGCCGCCGGGCCGTTCCCGCGAGGGAGCGGCCCGGCGGCCCGCACGTTTGTCGACCTCCCCCGGAAAAGGTGTCGAGATGACCGTTGCCGTCGATGGCGCGGCCCCCAAGAGCGCGTCCCCGGCGCGCCGGGGGCCGCTGGAGCGCGTCCGGCGCTCCTGGCAGAAGCACTGGTACGCGTACGCGATGGTCGCGCCGATCGTCGTCGTGCTCGGCGTCCTGGTGCTCTATCCGCTCGTCCAGGGCGTCTACTACACGCTCACCGACGCCAACAGCCTCAACTCGGCACGCACCATCGGTGCCAACCACATCGCCGCGACCTACGAGTTCGTCGGACTGCACAACTACGCGGACATCCTGTGGGGCCCGACCGCCTGGGACCGGTTCTGGTCGCACTTCCTGTGGACCGTGGTGTGGACCGTCGCCTGTGTGACCCTGCACTACGTCATCGGGCTCTCGCTCGCCCTGCTGCTCAACCAGAAGCTGCGCGGCCGCACCTTCTACCGGATGATGCTGATCCTGCCCTGGGCGGTGCCCACCTTCGTCACCGTCTTCTCCTGGCGCCTGATGCTCAGCGACTCCGGCATCGTCAACACCGTGCTCGGCACCCTCCACCTGCCGCAGCCCGAGTGGCTTGAGCAGCCGCACTTCCAGCAGCTCGCCGCGATCCTCGTCAACACCTGGGTCGGCGTCCCGTTCATGATGGTCTCGCTGCTCGGCGGGCTCCAGACCATCCCCGCGGAGCTGTACGAGGCAGCCGAGATGGACGGCGCGAGCCCCTGGCAGCGCTTCCGCCACGTCACCCTGCCCGGCCTGCGCCCGGTCAGCGCCACCGTCGTGCTGCTCGGCATCATCTGGACGTTCAACCAGTTCGTGATCATCTTCCTGCTGTTCGGCAACGGCGGTGCCCCCGACGCCCAGATCCTCGTCACCTGGGCCTACCGGCTCGGCTTCGGACAGCAGCCCCGCGACTTCGCGCAGTCCGCCACCTACGGCGTGCTGCTGCTCTCCATCCTGATCGTCTTCTCCTCCTTCTACCGACGCTGGCTGGCCCGCAATGAACAGGTCTGATGCCCCCATGACCACCAAGGCCGTCTCCCGGGACCACACCCGGCGCCGCACCGCGGTCCTGTCGCACCTCGCGCTGAGCCTCGCCAGTCTCGTCGCGCTCTTCCCGATCGTGTGGCTGCTCTTCGTCTCGCTCGGCCCCGACAAGGACGACTACCTGCACCCGGGCCGCATCTGGTCCAAGCTGTCCCTCTCCAACTACGCGTTCGTCACCGAGCACACCAAGTTCTTCACCTGGCTCGGCAACACCGCGTTGATCGCCGTCATGACCTGCGTCATCGGCGTGATGTTCGCGGCGACCACCGGCTACGCGGTCTCCCGGATGCGCTTCCCCGGCTACAAGAAGCTGATGTGGGTGCTGCTCGTCACCCAGATGTTCCCGATCGCCGTGCTGATCGTGCCGATGTACCAGATCCTCGGCGACCTCGGCCTCATCGACACCTACGGCGGCCTGATCCTGGTGTACTGCTCCACCGCGGTGCCGTACTGCGCGTGGATGCTCAAGGGCTACTTCGACACCATCCCGGTCGAGATCGACGAGGCGGGCCGGGTCGACGGGCTCAGCCCGTTCGGCACCTTCTTCCGCCTCATCCTGCCGCTCGCCCGGCCCGGCCTCGCGGTCGCCGCGTTCTACACCTGCCTCACCGCCTGGGGCGAGGTGGCGTTCGCCTCCACCTTCATGCTCGACGACGGCAAGTACACGCTCGCCGTGGGCCTTTCCAGCTTCGTCAGCGAGCACGACTCCCAGTGGAACTACATGGCCGCCACCGCCGTGCTCATCGCCATCCCGGTCTCCGCCATCTTCTACCTGGTGCAGAAGCACCTGGTCACCGGCATGACCGCGGGCGCGACCAAGGGCTGACGCGGGCTCCGCCCCGGCCGCCCATCCCACCGGTTCCCGGGGGTCGACCACCCCCGGGCCCCCCTTCTAAGGACGACATGACCCAGCACTTCACCGCCCCCGACCGCCTCACCGGGAAGACCGGTACGCAGTGGTGGCGGGACGCCGTGATCTACCAGGTCTATCCGCGCAGCTTCGCCGACGGGAACGGTGACGGCATGGGCGACCTCGAAGGCGTACGCGCCCGGCTGCCCTATCTGCGCGACCTCGGCGTCGACGCCGTCTGGCTCTCGCCCTTCTACGCGTCCCCGCAGGCCGACGCCGGCTACGACGTCGCCGACTACCGGGCCATCGACCCGATGTTCGGCACCCTGCTCGACGCCGACGCACTGATCCGCGACGCCCACGAGCTGGGCCTGCGCATCATCACCGACCTGGTGCCCAACCACTCCTCGGACCAGCACGAGTGGTTCAAGCGCGCCCTCGCGGAGGGCCCCGGCTCACCGCTGCGGGCCCGCTACCACTTCCGCCCCGGCAAGGGCGAGCACGGTGAACTCCCGCCCAACGACTGGGAGTCCATCTTCGGCGGCCCCGCCTGGACCCGTACCGAGGACGGCGACTGGTACCTGCACCTGTTCGCACCCGAGCAGCCCGACCTGAACTGGGACCACCCGGCCGTCGCCGACGAGTTCCGCTCCATCCTGCGCTTCTGGCTCGACATGGGCGTCGACGGCTTCCGCGTCGACGTCGCCCACGGCCTCGTCAAGGCGCCGGGCCTGCCCGACATCGGCGGCCACGACCAGCTCAAGCTGCTCGGCAACGACGTCATGCCGTTCTTCGACCAGGACGGCGTGCACGAGATCTACCGCTCCTGGCGGACCATCCTCGACGAGTACGACGGCGAGCGCATCGCCGTCGCCGAGGCGTGGACCCCCACGGTCGAGCGGACCGCCCTGTACGTACGCCCCGACGAACTGCACCAGGCCTTCAACTTCCAGTATCTGGGCGCCCCTTGGGAGGCCGCGGCGCTGCGCGAGGTCATCGACACCTCGCTCGCCGCGATGCGCCCGGTCGGCGCCCCCGCCACCTGGGTCCTGTCCAACCACGACGTCACCCGGCACGCCACCCGCTTCGCCAACCCGCCCGGCCTCGGCACCCAGCTGCGCACCCCGGGCGACCGCGAACTCGGCCTGCGCCGGGCCCGCGCGGCCACCCTCCTGATGCTGGCCCTGCCCGGCTCGGCCTACGTCTACCAAGGCGAGGAGCTCGGCCTGCCCGACGTCACCGACCTGCCCGACGAAGTGCGCCAGGACCCCTCGTTCTTCCGCGCCGCGGGCCAGGACGGCTTCCGTGACGGCTGCCGCGTCCCGATCCCGTGGACCGTCGAGGGCAGCTCGTACGGGTTCGGCAGCGGCGGCAGCTGGCTTCCGCAGCCCGCCTCGTGGGCCGGGCTCAGCGTCGAGGCGCAGACCGGTGACGCGGACTCCACCCTGGAGCTGTACCGCAGGGCCATCGCGGCCCGCCGCGCCCACCCGGGCCTTGGCGCCGGGGACGACCTGCGCTGGCTGGAGGCCCCCGAGGGCGTGCTCGTCTTCGCCCGCGAGGGCTTCGTGTGCACGGTGAACCTCACCGGCCGCCTGGTGTCGCTGCCGCTGCCCGGGCGCGCGGTCCTGTCCAGCGCACCCTTCGCGGTGGACGGCGACCGCTTCGAGCTGCCGGGCGACACCACGGTGTGGTGGACGGTGTGAGCCAGGCCGCGCAGCCGGCCGGGCCGCGCCTCGCGGACATAGCGGCGCAGGCCGCGGTCAGCGAGGCCACCGTCAGCAGGGTGCTCAACGGCAGGCCCGGCGTCGCCGACCCCACCCGGCAGCGGGTGCTCGCGGCCCTGGACGTGCTCGGCTGGGAGCGCCCGGCCCGGCTGCGCCGCCGCAGCGAGGGGCTGATCGGCCTGGTCACCCCGGAGCTGACCAACCCGATCTTCCCCGCCTTCGCCCAGGCGGTGGAGCAGATGCTCGCGGGCCACGGCTACACGCCCGTCCTGTGCACCCAACTGCCGGGCGGGGCAACGGAGGACGAGCTGGTCGAGCAGTTGGAGGAGCGCGGCGTCAACGGCATCGTGTTCCTGTCCGGGCTGCACGCGGACACCTCCACCGACCCGGCCCGCTACCTCGCGCTCGCCGAACGGGGCGTCCCGTACGTCCTGGTGAACGGCTACAACGAGGCGCTGCGGGGGCCGTTCGTCTCGCCCGACGACCACGCGGCGATGCGGATGGCGGTGGGCCACCTGGCCGACCTCGGACACACCCGGATCGGCCTCGCGGTCGGACCCCTGCGGTACGTCCCCTCGCGCCGCAAGACCGAGGGGTTCACGGCGGCGCTGGGGGAGCGGCTCGGCCTGCCCGAACACGAGGCGGCGGCCCTCGTCATGCCCACCCTGTACAGCGTGGAGGGCGGCCAGGTCGCCGCGGGCGCGCTGCTCGACCGGGGCTGTACGGGGATCGTCTGCGGCAGCGACATGATGGCGCTCGGCGTGGTGCGCGCCGCCCGCGAACGCGGGCTCGACGTGCCGGCGGACGTCTCGGTGGTGGGCTTCGACGACTCCCGGCTCATCGCCTTCACCGACCCGCCCCTGACCACGGTCCGCCAGCCCGTGCGGGCGATGGCGGCGGCCGCGGTGTCCGCCCTCCTGGAGGAGATCGCCGGAACCCCCGTCCAGCGAACGGAGTTCGTCTTCCAGCCGGAGCTGGTGGTACGGGGATCCACGGCGCGGGCGCGGGGATGAGTCCGGGGGCGCCCGGCGTGGCCTCCGGCGCACCCGCGGGCTTTCGGCCGGTGCCGGGTCACGTATCTTCGTCGCATGCCTCGCCGTGCGACGAAGGCCCGTCGGCTGGTGGCCGACGGGCGCGTGTACCTGTGGTCGACGCACCACAGCCACCGCAAGGACTCCGACGGCCGGGCTGTCGACTGCCGCCAGAGCCTCACCCTGTTCCCGCAGCCGAGAGGCGCCGGCGGTGCCCTGCGGATGGTCTTCACCGCCGGGCCCGGCCGGTACGTCCCGGGCGGGGCCTTCCTGGGTTCCGGGGACGTCGGCTTCGTACGGGGGCCGGGCCTGAATCTGCACGAGCCGGGTGCCGTCCGGGCCCTGCTCGATGCAGCGCTGGCCCGTGGCTGGCGGCCCGGGGAGCGGCGCCCGGTGGAGGTGGACGGCTGGCCGCTGCTCGACGCGGCGGCCACCGCGCGGACGGGCGACGCCGAGACCCGAGGGCGGACAGGTGCCGCTCGGGAGTCCCAGCGCCGCCCGGCAGGCGGCAAAGAAGACTGACCGTCAGAACGGCCTGGTCGGCAGGTACTTGCCGTCCAGGGTGATCACGGCACGCTCGCCGCCCTCGGGGTCGGCGACCTTCCTCACGTCCAGCTTGAAGTTGATCGCGCTGATGATGCCGTCCCCGAACTCCTCGTGCACCAGGGCCTTCAGCGTGGTTCCGTACACCTGGAGCATCTCGTAGAAGCGGTAGATCGTCGGGTCGGTGGGGATGCCGCCCGTGATCGAGCCGCGGCTCGGGACGGTGGTCAGGAGCAGGGCCGCGTCGTCGTCGAGGCCGAGCAGCTCGGCGACGGCCCGCGCGGACTCGGCGGGCAGTGCGTGCTGGCCGAGCACGGCGGCCGTGACGAATGCGACGGAGAAGCCGGCCGCGTCCGCGATCTGCTGCCACGACAGGTCCTTGCGCAGCTTCGCCTCGACGGCGGCGGTGGCCAGGTCCTGGCGGGCGGTGGTGTCGAACTGGGACTGGATCATGGGTAACTCCTTTTGGAAATGGTTCAGTTGGCGGCGGTAGTGGTGTCGAGTTCCTCGACCGTGCCCGTGGGGATGTCGTAGACCCAGCCATGCAGCGTGAGCCGGTGCCCGGACAGGGCGCGGGCCACCGAGGGGTGCGTCGCCAGGTTCGCGAGCTGGGCGCGTACGTTGCCGCGTATCAGGGCCGCGAGGTCCGTGGAGTGCGCGTGGGCCGGGGCCGCGTCCGCGTGCCGCAGCCAGTCGGCGACCGCGGGCAGCGCGGCGAGGTCGTGGCCCTCGGCGAGCGCGGTCATCGCCCCACAGGCGGAGTGGCCGCAGACCACGATGTCACGCACGCCGAGCACGCCGACCGCGTACTCGACGCTCGCCGCGATGCCGTCCGCTCCCGGGGCGTACGCGGGCACCAGGTTTCCGGCGGTGCGGATGACGAACAGCTCGCCCGGTTCGCTCTGGGTGAGCAGCTCGGGCACCACCCGCGCGTCCGAGCAGCCGATGAACAGCGTGCCGGGGCGATGGGTGGCGGCGAGGTGGGCGAAGAGCTCCGCCTTGGCGGGGAAGACACCGCGCTGAAAACGCGCGACGCCCTCGGCGAGGTCTTGCATGGGCACTCCCTTCGGTGGCTGCCGGGCCCGTGGGGCCCGACGGGATCCACCCTGCATGAGCTGGCCCTATAGCGTCCAAGACCTGTTTTCCATATCTCCTATAGCGCTCATCTATAGTTGTTCTCATGGCTCCGGAACTGCGTCATCTGCGCTATCTGCTCGCCGTCGCCGAGCACGGCAACTTCACCCGCGCCGCGGAGGAGCTGCGCATCTCCCAGCCCACGCTGTCCCAGCAGGTCAAGCAGCTGGAGCGGGCCGTGGGCGTCCAGCTCCTGGACCGGAGTGGCCGCGCGGTGCGGCTCACCGACGCGGGGGAGACGTACGCCCACTACGCCCGGCGTGCCCTGCGTGACCTGGCCGCGGCCGAGCGCGCCGTCCTGGATGTCGCCGACCTCTCGCGCGGCAGCCTGCGCCTGGCGGTGACCCCGACCTTCACCGCGTACCTCGTCGGCCCCCTCGTCGGCGAGTTGCACACCCGCCATCCCCATATCGCGCTGGACGTGCGGGAGTTTGCGCAGGACCGCATCGAGGCGGGGCTGCTCGCCGACGAGCTGGACCTCGGCATCGCCTTCGCCGGCCCGCATCTGCCCGGAATCCTGGCTACGGCCCTGTACACCGAGACCCTCGGCCTCGTCGTCGGCGCCCCGGCCGCACGGACCGGGGCGCTTGGCGTGCGAGACCTCGGGGAGCGGCAACTCGCCCTGCTGAGCGGCGACTTCGCGACCCGGGGGCATATCGACGCCTACCTCGGGCAGCACCGCGTCACCCCGCGCATCGCCGTGGAGGCGAACTCGCTCCAGGCGCTGACCGAGATCGTCCGCCGCACCCCGCTGGCCACGGTGCTGCCCGACGCCGTCACCCATGAGCACCCGGACCTCGCGCCCGTCGCCCTCGATCCGCCCCTGCCCGCCCGTACGGTCGCGCTGCTGCGGCGCGAGAGTGCGTACCGCAGCGCCGCCGCCCGGGAGTTCACCCGGCTCACCCAGGACCTCGTCCGCGCCCGCGGCTACGCACCGGCTCGACCGGTGTCCTGACCCGGCCCAACGCCCGCGCAATTCCTTGCGGATGGACGCATCCGTGCCGCGGATTCTGCCCGAACCGTTGACCCGGGCCGTCCCTCCTCCTACGGTCACCTGCTCAGAAGTACTTGCAATCTTGCAGCAAGAACATTCAGCCGCGCCGGTACGTATGACCGAGGAGCACCCGGTGATCCCCCTGCGAAGAACGGCGGTCGCACTCGCGGCCGCCCTGTGCGCCGCATTCGTCCCCGCGCCGCCCGCCACGGCCACCGCCGCCAAGCCGCCGGCGCCGCCCAGCGACGCCCGGCTCGCCGCCGAGCCCGCCCGGCACGAGGCGACGCGGGAGCAGTTCTACTTCGTGCTCCCGGACCGGTTCGCCAACGGCGACCGGGCCAACGACCGTGGCGGGCTGACCGGTTCGCGTGTGGAGACCGGCTACGACCCGACGGACAAGGGCTTCTACCAGGGCGGCGACCTCAAGGGCCTCACACAGCGGCTCGACTACATCAAGGGCCTCGGCACCACCGCGATCTGGCTCGCGCCGATCTTCAAGAACAAGCCAGTGCAGGGCACCGGCAAGGACGCGTCGGCCGGTTACCACGGGTACTGGATCACCGACTTCACCCAGGTCGACCCGCACTTCGGCACCAACGCCGACCTCACCCGGCTGATAGCGGGAGCCCACGCCAAGGGCATGAAGGTCTTCTTCGACGTCATCACCAACCACACCGCCGACACCGTCGACTACGCCGAGAAGCAGTACAGCTACCGGCCCAAGGGCGCCTACCCCTACCTCGACACCACCGGACGCCCCTTCGACGACCGCGCCGGGATGAAGAAAGCCGACGCGAACTCCTTCCCCTACACGCCCGTTGTGCCCGTCGGGCAGCAGCGCAAGGTCCCGGCCTGGCTCAACGACCCCGCGATGTACCACAACCGGGGCGATTCGACGTTCGCGGGCGAGAGCGGCGAGTACGGCGACTTCTCCGGACTCGACGACCTGTGGACCGAGCGGCCCGAGGTCGTCTCCGGGATGGAGCGGATCTATGAGAAGTGGGTCCGCGACTTCGACGTGGACGGCTTCCGCATCGACACGGTCAAGAACGTGGACCTGGGCTTCTGGACCCAGTGGGCGACCGCCCTCGACGCATACGCGAAGACGCGGGGCCGGCCGGACTTCTTCATGTTCGGCGAGACCTACTCCGCCGACCCCGCCGTCACCTCCCCGTATGTCACCCGGGGCCGCCTCGACGCCACCCTCGACTTCCCCTTCCAGGACGCGGCCCGCCAGTACGCCTCGCAGGGCGCCCCGGCGGCCAAGCTCGCCGCCCTGTTCGCCGACGACTACCGCTACACCACGGACAAGGCCAACGCCTACGAGCAGGTCACCTTCCTCGGCAACCACGACATGGGCCGCATCGGGACCTTCCTCCAGCAGGACCATCCGCGGGCGAGCGACGCCGAACTGCTCCAACGCGACCGCCTGGCCAACGAGTTGATGTTCTTCAGCCGGGGCAACCCGGTGGTCTACTACGGCGACGAGCAGGGCTTCACCGGCGCGGGCGGCGACAAGGACGCCCGCCAGACCATGTTCGCCTCGAAGGTCCCCGACTACCTGGACGACGACGAGCTCGGCACCGACCGCACCCACGCCTCCGACGCCTACGACCCCGCCCACCCGCTCTACCGCACCATCGCCGACCTCTCCCGCCTCACCAAGGCCAACCCCGCGCTGCGCGACGGCGTCCAGACCGAGCGCTACGCCAAGGACTCCGTCTACGCCTTCTCGCGCACCGACACCAAGACGCGCACCGAGTACGTCGTGGCCGTGAACAACGCCACCGAGCCGACGACGGTGTCCCTGCCCACCGGTGCGGAGAACCGCACGTTCGGTGTCCTGTACGGCGGTTCGGGCTCGGTGCGCAGCGGCTCGGACGCCGCCGTCCAGGTGACCGTGCCCGCCCTGTCCTCCCTCGTCCTGAAGGCGGCGGCCCCGCTGCCCGGCCCCGCCGCCGGGCCGTCGATCACCCTGAAGGCCCCGGCCGCCGGGGCCACCGGCACGGTCGAGGTGTCCGCCGGCGTCAGCGGGGGACAGCTGGACCGGGTCGTCTTCGCCGCGCAGAGCGGCAACGGGCCGTGGCAGACGCTCGGCTCCGCCGATCACGCCCCCTACAAGGTCACCCAGTACCTGGACCTTCGCGGCGGAACTCCCGTGCGGTACAAGGCCGTTGTGGTCGACAGCCGGGGCCGGACCGCGAGCGCCCTCGCCGCCACCACGGCGGGGCAGACGCCCGCGCCCGGAAAACCCACGGCCGTCGAGCGGGACTACGCCGTCGTGCACTACCGGCGCCCGGCCGGTGACTACGACGGCTGGCAGCTGACGTCCGGCGACCGGAGTGCGGCCTTCACCGGCCGTGACGCCTACGGCGCCTTCGCCTGGGTCAAGGTCCCGCAGGGCGCAGCCTCGCTCACGTACACCGTCACCCAGGGCGGCGGCGCCGACGGGCCCGGGCGGACCATCGACCTCGGCCGCACCGGTGAGGTGTGGGTGGAGCAGGGCAAGGACGGGCAGTCGGAGCAGGCGCCGCCCGGCGCGTACCCGCCGCAGGACACCTCCAAGGTGGTCCTGCACTACGCGCGGCCCGACGGCGACTACGACGGCTGGGGCCTGCACACCTGGACCGGGGCCGCCGCGCCCACCGACTGGTCCAAGCCGCTCGCGCCGACCGGCCGCGACGCGTTCGGGGTGACCTTCGAGGTGCCGCTCGCCCCCGGCGCGACCTCACTCGGCTACATCCTGCACAAGGGCGACCAGAAGGACCTGCCCGACGACCAGTCCCTCGACCTCGCCACCTACGGCCACGAGGCGTGGCTGCTCTCCGGAACGGCCAAGTACCTCCTGCCGCAAGGTAGTTCAGGCGTCTCGCTCGACCTCGGCACGTCCGAGGCGCAGTGGATCGACGCCGGCACCGTGGTGTGGAAGGTCAAGGCGACCGACGCGACCAGCGAACAGCTGGTGTACGCGCCCGGCGGCGGCATCACCGTCAAGGACGGCGCCCTGTCCGACGAGGGCCAGTGGCTGCGGCTCGCGCCCGTCGCCCTGAGCGACGCCCAGAAGGCCAGGTTCCCCCAGCTCAAGGACTACCCGGCGTTCACCGTGGACGCCCGCGACCGCTCCCGCGTCCGTGCGTCCCTGCGCGGGCAGCTCATCGCCACCCAGCGGGCCGCGAACGGGGCGCTGCTCGCCGCGACCGGCGTCCAGACCCAGGGCGTCCTCGACGACCTGTACGGAGCCAACGCCGCCAAGACCGCACTGGGCCCGGTCTTCGCCCATGGCCGGCCGACCCTCTCCCTGTGGGCGCCCACCGCCCGGGCGGTCTCCCTCGAACTCGACGGGCGCACGGTCGCGATGCGGCGCGACGACGCCACCGGCGTCTGGTCGGTGACCGGGCCGGCGTCGTGGTCGGGAAAGCCCTACCGGTATGCCGTGACGGTATGGGCGCCGAGCGTCCAGCGGGTGGTCACCAACTTG
The DNA here is from genome assembly GCF_042869955.1 of Streptomyces sp. NPDC006691. NCBI lineage: Bacteria > Bacillati > Actinomycetota > Actinomycetes > Kitasatosporales > Streptomycetaceae > Streptomyces > Streptomyces sp. NPDC006691. The sequence continues at coordinate 107,509 of NZ_JBIAGW010000003.1, read as the reverse complement.
GTCACCGACCCGTACTCGACCGCCCTGACCACCGACTCCACGCGCAGCCTCGTGGTGGACCTCGCCGATCCGAAGCTGGCCCCCAAGGGCTGGGCCACGCTGAGGAAGCCGCCCGCCGTGCCGCTGCGCGAGGCCCGGATCCAGGAGCTGCACATCCGCGACTTCTCGATCGCGGACCCCACCTCGCACCACCCCGGCCAGTACCTGGCGTTCACCGACTCCGCCTCCGACGGGATGAGGCACCTGGCCCGGCTGGCGAAGTCCGGCACCTCCTACGTCCATCTGCTGCCCGCCTTCGACATCGCGGGCATCCCCGAGAGGAAGTCCGAACAGGCCGTCCCCGCCTGCGACTTGAAGGTGTACGCCCCGGACTCCGAGGAGCAGCAGGCCTGTATCGCCCGGTCGGCCGCGAAGGACGCGTACAACTGGGGCTACGACCCGCTGCACTACACCGTGCCCGAGGGTTCCTACGCCAGTGACCCCGAGGGGACGCGGCGCACGGTCGAGTTCCGGCAGATGGTGCGGGGGCTGAACGACGCGGGCCTGCGCACGGTCATGGACGTCGTCTACAACCACACCGCGGCGAGCGGCCAGGCCGACAACTCGGTCCTCGACAAGATCGTGCCCGGCTACTACCAGCGCCTCCTCGCGGACGGCAGCGTCGCCGACTCCACCTGCTGCGCCAACACCGCGCCCGAGAACACGATGATGGGCAAACTCGTCGTGGACTCGGTGGTGACCTGGGCCAGGCAGTACAAGGTCGACGGATTCCGCTTCGACCTCATGGGCCACCACCCCAAGGCCAACATCCTCGCCGTGCGGGCCGCCCTCGACGCGCTGACCCCGGCCAGGGACGGCGTCGACGGCAAGAAGATCATTCTGTACGGGGAGGGCTGGAACTTCGGCGAGGTCGCCGACGACGCACGGTTCGTTCAGGCCACCCAGAAGAACATGGCGGGCACCGGCATCGCCACGTTCTCCGACCGGGCCCGCGACGCGGTGCGCGGCGGGGGCCCCTTCGACGCCGACCCGGGCGTCCAGGGCTTTGCCTCCGGCCTCTACACCGACCCCAACTCCTCGACCGAGAACGGCACTCCGGCCGAGCAGAAGGCCCGGCTCCTGCACTACCAGGACCTGCTCAAGGTGGGCCTGAGCGGCAACCTCGCCGCGTACACCTTCACCGACAGCGCGGGCCGCACGGTCAAGGGCTCCGACGTCGACTACAACGGCGCCCCGGCGGGCTACGCGGCGGCCCCGGGCGACGCGCTCGCCTACGCGGACGCCCACGACAACGAGTCGCTCTACGACGCGCTCGCCTACAAGCTGCCCGCGGGCACCTCGGCCGCCGACCGCTCCCGCATGCAGGTGCTGGCGCTCGCCACCGCCGCCCTCTCGCAGGGCCCGGCGCTGTCCCAGGCCGGGAGCGACCTGCTGCGCTCCAAGTCGCTGGACCGCAACTCCTTCGACAGCGGTGACTGGTTCAACGCCCTGCACTGGAACTGCGCGGCGGGCAACGGCTTCGGGCGCGGTCTTCCGCCGGCCGCCGACAACCGGCCCAAGTGGCCCTACGCGAAGCCTCTGTTGACCAACCCGGCACTCACCCCGACCTGCGCGCAGATCAACGGAACCTCGGCCGCCTACCAGGACCTGCTCGCGATCCGCGGTCAGGAGGGCGCGTTCAAGCTCGCCACCGCGGGACAGGTCCAGTCGGCGCTCTCGTTCCCGCTGTCGGGGAGCGCGGAGACCCCGGGCGTGATCACCATGCGCCTCGGCGAGCTGGTCGTGGTGTTCAACGCGACCCCGACGACGCGGACCCAGCGCGTCGGTGACCTCGCGGGAACCGCATACGCCCTGCATCCGCGGCAGGCGGCCGGAGCCGATCCCGTGGTCAAGACGGCCACATACGATCAGAGTTCGGGGAACTTCACAGTCCCGGCCCGTACCGTTGCGGTCTTCAAGCGACGCTGAAGCGATCATTCCAGGTCGCTCGGCGAGTGATTTCGGATGTTCCCCGCCCCGGGTTCCGTCACGGACCGCTCCGTGGTCCAGACTGTGCCCGTGGTGGGGAATCTTCCTGCGGAGAGCACGAGTTTCATCGGCCGGTCCGTCGAACTGACCGCCCTGGACGGGCTCCTCGAACAGCATCGGCTCGTCACGGTCACCGGACCCGGCGGCGTCGGAAAGTCCCGGCTCGCGCTGCGCGCCGCCCGGCAGTTCCAGGACCGCTGTCCCGACGGCGTCTGGTGGGTGGAGCTGTCCCCGCTGCGGGACCGGAACTTACTCGCGGCGACCGTCGCCGACGCCTTCGACGTCACCGACCAGAGCCTGCGCACCGCCTGCGAGGCACTCTGCGCCTGGCTCTCCGACAAACGGCTGCTCCTGGTGCTCGACACCTGTGAACACCTGATCAGCGCCTGCGGCCATCTGATCGGCGAACTGCTCACGACCTCGCCGGGCCTCACGGTCCTCGCCACCAGTCGCCAACCCCTGGGGCGACCGCGGGAACACGTCTTCCCCCTGGAGCCGCTGCCCGTCGCCCACGAGGCGCTCACCCTGTTCAAGGAGCGCGCCATCGAGGCCGTGCCCCACCTCGACTTCGACGACCCCGGCCGGGCGGCGGCCGCCGCCGACGTCTGCCGGCGGCTCGACGGCATTCCGCTGGCACTCGAACTCGCCGGCGCACGGCTCAAGTTGTGGTCGGTCGAGCAGCTCGCCAGCCGGCTCGGCTCCCGCTTCGAGGTGCTCGCCGACACCCGCGTCGCGGCCCTGCCGCGCCACCGGACCATGCGCACCGCGATCGGCTGGAGCCACGAGCTGTGCGAACCCCTGGAGCGGCTGCTCTGGGCCCGCCTCTCGGTGTTCGCGGGCGACTTCGACCTGGCCGCCGCGCAGGACATCGGCGCGGGCGGCCCGCTGCCCGCCTGCGCGGTGGAACAGGTCCTGGCGGGCCTCGTCGACAAGTCGGTGGTACGCACCCGGCTCGCCCCCTCCGGCCGGCTCGGCCACCGCATGCTGGACACCATCCGCGAGTACGGGCTGCGCTGGCTCGACGAACTCGGCGAGGGCCCCGAGGTGGCCGACCGGCACGCCCGCCGCCTCCGGCGCATCGCCCACGAGGCCGACGCCGCCTGGCTCGGCCCCGCTCAACTCGACTGGTACGTACGCCTTGAGGCCGAGCACGCCGATCTGCGCACCGCCCTCGAACACCTCCTGGCCACCGACCCGGAGGCCGCCCTGGACATGGCGGGCTCGCTCTGGTTCGTCTGGTTCTGCTGCGGCCGGCTGCGCGAGGGCCGCGGCTACCTCCAGCGCGCCCTGGACGGCTGCCCGGGCCCCGGGCCCCACCGGGCCGCCGCCGTGTGGGCGCTCGGCATGTGCGCCTTCCTCCAGGGCGACTTCGTCATCGCGCACCGGCTCGGCGAGGAGTGCGCCCGTGCCGCCACCGACCCCGAGCAGCGGCTGCGCGCGGCCTATCTCCACGGCGGCAGCGTGCTCATGCCGGGCGACCCGCAAGGTGCGCTCGACATCCTCGACCCGGCGCTCGCCCAGGACACCGGCTTCACCCCGGGCCGCGCCCTGTGCGCGCTCGCCCGGGTCTACGCGCTGAACAACCGGGGCCGCCACCACGAGGCGTCCGCCGAGGCGGTCCTGCTGCGCGACGCGTGCGCGGCGCTCGGCGAACGCTGGATGCGGGCGTACGCCGACTACATGCTGGCCGTCAGTGCGCTCGCCCTCGGCCGGCCCGCCGAGGCCGCCGCGCACGCGCGCGCCATGCTCAGCGGCAAGCGCCTGCTGCACGACAGCTTCGGCATCGCCATCGGCCTCGACCTGCTGGCCTGCGCGGTCGCCTTCCAGGGGGACGGCGAGGACGGCGCGCTGCTCCTCGGTGTCGGCCAGGAGTGCTGGCGCACGGTCGGCAAGGCCCAGATGGGCGCGCCCGCGCTGACCGCCGTGCGCGAGCGGTGCGAGCACCGGGCGCGTGCGGCGCTCGGCGACGGCGCGTACGACTCGGCCTTCGGCCGGGGCGTGGCCACCGGCCTGGACGAGGGGCTCGCGCTGGCCCTCAAGGGTGGTTTCGCGGACGGTGGTTGACGAATCCGGGATGTACCCGTTTCGGGCGGTCCGACGACGCTACGGTGGGCGACGGGTCAACAGCGGGGAGTCACCTCCCTCTTGACGGGCTTCCCGAGCCGAAGGGCGGTGAGCTGGCGGATGTTCAGGTCCTGGGACACGACCGTCCTGGTGGTCGACGATGTGGACGCCAACCGCTGTGCGATGGGCGCCGTCCTGAGCCGGGCCGGACACCGGGTCGTCCCGGTGGCCAGCGCCTCGGCCGCGCTCATCGAACTCGACGCCCGGCTGCGCGCGGGCGCCCTGCCCGACGCCGCGGTCGTCGACGTGGGCCTGCCCGACATGGACGGCTTCGAGCTGTGCCGCCGCCTCAAGGCCCACCCCGGCATCGCGCCCATGCCCGTCGTGCACTTCTCGGCCGCCGCCATCACCCCGCACGACCGCAGCCGGGGCCTGGACGCGGGCGCCGAGGCCTATCTCACCGTGCCGGTCGAGCCCGAGGAGATCCAGGCCGTCGTCCGGGCCGCGCTGCGCGGCGCCCGGCTGCGCCACGAGTACGCGGCCCGCGCCGGCCGGCTCAGCCGCCTCGCGGAGGCCACCGCCTCCCTGTACGAGGCGCGCTGCCCGCAGGAACTCGCGGACTCGGCCGCGGCCGCGGCCATGCTGCTCACCTCCGGTCCCGTCACCGGCTTCGTGTTCGGCGCCGACGCCTTCCTCCACGCGGGCGGCGCGGCCCGCCCCGAGCAGACCGCCGAGACCCCGGCGCTCGCCGTGCTGCTGCGCCGCGCCATGGCCGGCCGCGGCGGGGTCCGCTCGGTCCTCGCCCCGGCCCCGCTGTGGCCGCCGCAGCTCTTCGGTCCGGAGGGGGCCCGCCTGGTGCTCGCCCGCAGCCACGCCGACCAGCCGCCCGTATGCCTGGCCGTCCCCGCCCGGCTGCCGTACGGGCAGGAGACCGAGGCCCTGCTCTCGCGGCTCGCCCAGTCTCTCGCCGTCGCCGCCGAGTCCCTGCGAACACACGCGGAGGAGCGGCACATCGCGCTGACCCTGCAACACAGCTTCCTGCCGCAGCGCGCGCCCCGGCTCCCCGGCGCCGACATCGCCCTGCGCTATGTCCCGGCCTCCAGCCGCGCCGAGATCGGCGGCGACTTCTACACCGCGCTGAGCACCCCCGCCGGCCTCCTGGTCGGCGTCGGCGATGTGGTCGGGCACTCCCTGGACGCGGCCACCGTCATGGTCGAACTCCGCCACGCCTTACGGGCGTACGCCACCGACCAGCACGAACCGGCGGCCCTGGTCCGCCTCCTGGACCGGATGCTTCAGCTGTACCACCCCGAGGCCACCGCGACGCTCTGCCTGGCCCTGATCGACCCGGCGACGGGCGCGGCCCGCATCGCCAACGCCGGGCACCTGCCGCCGCTGCTCCTCCCGGGGAGCGGCGGGGCCTCGTACATCGAGACCCGGGGCCCGCTGCTCGGCCTCGGCCTGCGCCATCCGCCCTCGACCCGGATCCAACTCCAGCCGTCGGACGGCCTGTTGATGGTGACGGACGGGCTCATCGAACGCCGTGGCACCGATCTGGAGGTCTCCCTGGAACACCTCAGGCGCGCGGCGGCCGAGGCACCTTCCGCCACCGAGGCGCTCTGCGACACGCTGCTCGAACGGTTCGGCGACGACCCGGAGGACGACGTGGCCCTGCTCGCCCTGCGCCTCGGCGCGGACGACCGGAGCGCCGCCGTGTCGATATGACCGGGGTGCAGGTGCCCGGGGCGCCGGGCCGCCGGGCCGTACTCAGCCCACGCGCGGCGCGGGCACCAGGGGGAGCAGCGCGGCGAGGCGGTCCACCAGCTCGCCGAACGGACCGTCGGCCGGCTCGTCCGCGAGCATGCGCAGCACGATCGCCGCCATCTCCTCGTCGTAGGCCGCGCTCACCGCGGCGAGCGCGGCGAAGTCGTGCACCAGCTGCAACTCCAGCTCGCCGCGCGGGATCCGCCGTCCGTCCAGCCAGAGCAGGGCGGTCGACTCGGCGAGCGACACCCAGGACCGGACGACCAACTCAAGCCGTGCGGGCGGCTGTTGGACGTCCAGGTGCGAGAGGATCTGGAGGTGGGCGGCGTTGCGCACCTCGTCGATCATGGCGTTGGCGGTGGACGAGCCGACCGCCGGGCCGCCCCGCATCAGCGCCGAGAAGCCGGGCCCGTGCTCGTCGACGAAGTCGAAGAAGCGGCCCATGACCCGCAGCAGCCGGGCCCCCAACGGGCCCTCGTGCGGCTCCAGGAAACGCCCGGCCAGCTCGTCCGCGGCCCGGCGCAGCGCGGCCTCGTACAGGCTCTGCTTGCCGGGGAAGTAGTGGTACACGAGCGGCCGTGAGATCCCCGCGGCCGCCGCTATCTCGTCGATGGACACATCGTCGGGCGAACGGTGGCTGAACAGTTCGAGGGCGACCCCGATCAGCTGCTGCCTGCGCTCGTCGACGCCCATCCGTCGCCGTACCCCGGTCGTCATGCGAACAGACTACCTAGGGGGTGGACGATCACCCCCTACAGGTCGAGCACCAGCCTCTTTCCGAGGCACCTCGATACACAGACCAGCATCGAGCCGTCGCGCTCCGCGTCCGTGAGGAGCTCGTCGCGGTGGTCTGCCTCCCCTTCCAGGACGCGCTGTTGGCACGTTCCGCAGAAGCCCTGCTCGCACGAGTAGGAGACGCCGGGAACCTCCGCGCGCAGCACCGAGAGCAGCGAACGGTCCGCCGGAACGGCCAGCGTCCGGCCCGAGCGCCGCAGCTCGACCTCGAACCCGGAACCACGCGTGGCCGCGCCGGGAGCGAAGCGCTCCAAGTGCGGAGTGCGGTCCGGGCCGAGCGCGGCGGCGACCGCGTCCATCAGCGGCTCGGGCCCGCAGCAGTACACGGCCGCGTCCGCGGGGGCTTCGGCGAGGAACGCCCCGAGGTCCGCCATCCCCGACTCGTCCTCGGGAACGACGGTGACGCTCCCGCCGAGCTCCTCGATCTCGTCGAGGAAGGGCATGGTGGCCCGCGAACGTCCGCCGTACAGCAGCCGCCAGGAGGCGCCCGAGGCCTCAACTGCCCGGAGCATGGGCAGAATCGGTGTGATCCCGATGCCGCCCGCGATGAACACGTACGACGCGCTCGGCACCAGCGGGAAGCGGTTGCGCGGCCCGCGCACCGACAGCTCCACCGCCTCGTGGAGCTGCTCGTGCACCTCGCGCGAACCGCCCCGGCCGTCCTCGATGAGCCGGGTGGCCACCGTGTACGCGGCGCGGTCGGCCGGGTCGCCGCAGAGCGAGTACTGCCGCACGAGACCGGAGGGCAGCACCAGATCGAGGTGCGCACCGGGCTGCCACGCGGGCAGCTCGGCCCCGTCGAGGGCTTCGAGTCGCAGGCGTACGACGCCGTCGGCGGCCTCGGCGCGCTCGGTGACGGTCAGCCTGTGCAGCACGGTCGAACGCCGGGTGCCGTGCCCCGAGACGGGTTCCTCCAGGGCGGGCAGCGGCCACAGCGGGGACGCCCCGATGCGGCGGCGCAGGGCCCGGCGGGCCAGCAGCGCGGCGCCGGCGGCCAGGGCGGCGGTGGTGGCGCGGCGCATGTCAGTGGCCCCCGTTGGCGCCGGGCGAGGAGGCGAGATAGGCCACGGCCTGGGCCGTGCTGCCCTCCTGCGAGGGGTGGTAGGTGCGGCTCAGATAGCGCGGGATCGACTTGAGCATGGACGGGGTGGAGGGCAGCATCCCCTTCCGGCCCGCGCGGTAGAACGCGCCGAGGCTCGCCCTGCCGACCGCCGGAGAGGGGTCGTTGTCCATGAAGAAGCGGGCCCCGCGCTGCCACAGGAAGGCGAGCGCGGTGAACGCGGTCGCCCAGGTGCGCACCCGGCGCCGGTAGCCGCCGTCGACGTGCATGAACAGTTCGAAGGCCACCGAGCGGTGCTCGACCTCCTCGGCGCCGTGCCAGCGCAGCAGGTCCAGCATCGTCGGATCGGCGCCCCGCCGGTCCAGGGTCTCGGCGTTGAGGATCCAGTTGCCGAGGAACGCGGTGTAGTGCTCGATCGCCGCGATCGTGGCGACCCGCTCCATCAGCCACCACTCACGGGCCCGGCCCGGCGGCAGCGTACGGTCCCCGAGCAGCTTCTCGAACAGCCAGTCCACCTGCGCGGTGTACGGCGTCGGGTCGAGGCCGAGCTTCTTCAGATGGGGGAGTACGTCGTCGTGCGCGGCGGAGTGCATCGCCTCCTGGCCGATGAAGCCGATGACGTCCTCGCGCAGCCGGTCGTCCGTGATGTACGGCAGGACCTGCTTGTACACGTGCACGAACCAGCGCTCACCGGCCGGCAGCAACAGATGCAGCACATTGATGGTGTGACCGGTGAACGGGTCGCCGGGTATCCAGTGCAGCGGGGTGTTCTCCCACGCGAACGAGACGTTCCGGGCCTTGAGCTCGATGCGCTCCTCCGCGACCGGAGCGGGCTGCGGCGTATTAGACATGGCGTCAATGTACTGACGGGTACGCCGCAGCGACAGGGGTCCGCGCCGGATTGTTCGGGGCCGGCCCCCTGAACCGGGGGCCGGGCCTCAGCGCAGGGTGCTGACCGGACTCCCGTCCGCGAGCCGCCCGTTGAGCTCCGCGCGCGCCCCCTCCTTGGCCCGTACGGCGAGCAGGTTGCCCTTCTCGGTGCCGGACATGCCGCCGGACAGGGTCACCGAGGACACCTGCGGGCTGCCCGCCGCGAGCACGAACCAGTTGCCGCCCCGCGACTTCCACAGCACCCCGGCGAGCACCCGTGCCTCGCGCGCCCCGCAGGACGCGGAGTTCTCGGCGCGGGCCGCGATCGCACCCGGCGCGAGCCGCTCGGAGGGCGCCTGGAACTGGGCGAACACCCGGCTGCCCGCGCCCCGCCAGGTCTCGGCCCGGGTGCAGATCCAGTCGGCGGTGCCGTTGCTCTCGGGCAGCGCCTGCTGCGCGAACTGCCAGTCGTTGACCGAGCGCACCCCGTGCGAGCGGACGGTGGGCAGCAGGCACGCGGTGCGCGCCCAGCCCTCGCGCGCGGCACGGTCCCCTACGTCGCGGGGGTCCGACGGCGGCCCCCAGGTGAGCCGGGCCGGAGCCAGCTCGCCGAGGTCGGTGACGAGCCGCACCCCGCTGTCGTCGTGGAATTCGAGCGCCTCCCAGGAGGTGCACTGGCGGGCCGAGGTGGGCGACACGACCGGGTCGGTCACCCCGTAGGTGTCCCGGTGCAGCGGCCGCGCCGCCGCGCCCGGCGTCAGCAGATCGCGTACGGAGGCCTCGCGCACCCAGGGCGCCGTCAGATAGCGCACGTTGCCGTCGGTGCGGCCCACCACGAGGGCGCCCGCGGACGCGAGGTCGGCGGCGTCCACCCGCGCGAAGTCGAGCGCGGCACCGGCCGTGCCCTCGTGCGGCTCGGCATAGCGGGCGACCCGCAGACCGTCGTAGAGCAGGACCACCCTGGCCCGGTCCACATCGCCCGCGAACAGGAGTTGGGGCGCGCCCATCGGCGGACCCGCCGGCGTGCCCGGCGTCGCCGAGACCTGCACCGAGGGGCCCGGCCGTGCCCACACGGCCAGCGCGCGCCGCAGCAGGCCCGAGTCCCCGAGCAGATTGCCCCGGGCCGGCCAGACCGAGAAGTCGCTGCGCGTCGCGGTCGTCCACGCCGTGGGCTCGACCCGCAGCAGATGGCCGGGGTCGAGCGCGGCCTGGGCCGCCGGGTTCTGCGCGTAGGAGGGCGCGGCCGCGCCGTCGGGACCCCAGCCGTCGCCCGGCAGCCCGATCAGGGCCCCGCACACCACGAGGGCGGCGACGGCGGCGAGCGCGGCCCGGCCGTGCTGGCGCCGCCGCATCAGATCGGTGGGCCGGGCCTGGAGCGAGCAGGGGTCGAACTCGGCGGACTCCAGCAGGTCCGCGCGGGACTCCGGGCCGCCCGCCGCCACGAGCGCCTGGCGCGCCTCGGTGACCCCCGCCGCGGTCAGCTCGGCGCACACCGCGTCGTCGCCGAGCCGCTCAAGACCGCGCAGGACGTAGGCCGCCCGCGCGGGCCCGGACAGCGCGGAAAGGCGCTGGTCCAGGGCGAGTTCGTCGGCGCCGCCCGAGCGCGGGAACAGGCGCAGGCCCCAGACCTGGGGCAGCAGCGGCGGGAACTGGGCGCGCTTGGGCCACGCCCGGCGGCGCAGCGGAAGCCCCGCTTCGAGTGCCTGGCGCACCACCTGGCGCCGCACGTACACATACCCCGGGTCGACACCGGACCCGGGCCGCCGGGCCCCGGGGATCAGGCCCTCGTCGGCGCTGTCGCCGGCGCCGCCGCGGCCGCGCGGCAGCGAGCGCTGCACGATCGCGTGGGCGGTGAGCACCCGGCGGTTGCGTCCGAGGGAGGGCGGCAGTACGAGGTAGGCGAGCCGCACCAGTCGCGGATAGTGCTCGACTAGCGCGGCTTCGGCCTGCTCGACGCCGACGGTGGGGGCGGGTGGGTTGAGGATGTCCTGCTCTGGGGCCACGTTCAGCAAAACGAGCGAATGTGGAGATGGTCACCCCGCACCCAACCGGCCCGGTCCTCAGGCGAGTTGACGGCGCCGCGAAGTGATCACGCGATGAGCCGTTCGCGCAGCCGGGCCACCGCGTCGTCCGGCACCCCGAGGCCTTCGCGGGCGTACTTCTCCATCGAGCCGTACGTCGAGTCGACCTCGTCGAGCGCCGCCGCCAGGTACTCGGGCACCACGCCGATGACGGCGAGCGCGATCTCCGGGTCGCCGCCCTGGGCGACGAAGCCCTCGATGAGCGGGGCGAAGGCCTGGCGCACCGCAGGGTTGACCGACAGGTACTCGCGCTCGACGGTCGCCCCGTCGGCGCCGAGCAGCGCCAGGATCACCGTCGCGCCCCAGCCGGTGCGGTCCTTGCCCGCCGTGCAGTGGAAGAGCAGCGGGCCCGCGTCCTCGGCGGCGAGTTCGGTCAGCAGGGTGCGGTAGGCGGCGCGGGCCGAACCGGAGGAGACGAGGGAGCGGTAGGTGTCCGCGAACAGGGCCTGCACCTTGCCGCCGCCGAGGTGCTCCTCCGCCACGGCCGGGTCGGCCAGGATGTGCTTGAGCTGGGCGGCGGCGGGTGCGTCGACCGCCGACATCGTGTCGGCGAGCGCGTCGGCGATCAGGAGCCGGGCCCCGTCCGGCACCCGGTCGGGGTGGTCGGCGCGCTCGGCGTCGGTGCGGAGGTCCAGGATCGTCCGCAGCCCGAGCCCGGCCACCGCCGGGTCGCGGGCCGGGTCCATGCGGTCGAGCTGGCCGGCCCGGAAGACCAGGCCCGGGCGGACCGTACGGCCGCCGGACAGCGGGGTGGAGCCGAGGTCGCGGAGGTTGGCGACGGTGGTGGCGGGGATCGCGATCATGGGTGGGCGGCTCCTGAGCGGGCGAAATCTACCGGTTCAGAACCGAACGGTAGTCCACGGCCTCCGCACGGTGGTCCACGACTCCCGCCACCCCGAGACCGAGCCCCAGCGCCGCGAGGTGTCCCGCGTCCGTGAAGGTGCGCCCCCGGTTCAGGAGGGGCTTCGCGGCGAGCGCGAGCAGGGCGACGCGGGCGCCGCCGCGCAGCGCGCCGCGCGGCAGGGCCGAGGTGAGGGCGCCGAGGACCGCGTAGAAGCCGTAGCTGGTGCCCACGTCCAGGGCGGCGCGGGTGGCGGGTGAGGGGTGCCCCGCCCGCAGGCCCCCGTACACCAGGAGCGTCGCCCCCGTGTGTCCGAACAGGAACACCCCGGCCGTCCACCAGGCGCCGTGCGCGTACTCCGCGTAGCCGAGGACGGCGAGCAGGAGCAGCGCGTAGGGCAGCTCCATGGGCTCCTCGACGAGCAGCGCGCTGGTGACGAGCGTGGAGCGGCGGCCGGCGGTCAGGTTGTCGACGTTGGTGGAGCACGAGCGCAGCAGGTCCCGGCGGGCCGTGGCGCCGAGCAGGCGCCCGCTCGCGTACGCGATGAGCTGGACGCCGCCGACGTAGGCGGGAGCGAGGGTGGGTACACGCATGCGTCCATGATCCGCCATCGTGCGAGGGGACCGCCCGTCGGCTCGTCGGGTATCGCCAAGTCGCTTTATTTACAAGGGAGTTGAGGGCACGATGGGGTGATGCGAAACGATGCGCGAGTGGTTCTCGGGGTGCTGGTGGCGGCTGCCGTCGTGACCGGCTGCGGCTCCTCGTCCCCGCACCCGGCCCCCACCGCGAGCGGCACCCTGGAACAGCTGGCCGCGCGGGCCGACTGCACCCCGGTCGTCTCGACGGACTCGGCCGAGCTGCGGCAGGCCAACTGCACGACGAAGGACGGCCGTTACGTGCTCGCCACCTTCGCCACCGACCGGGGCCAGCGCGAGTGGATCAACGAGGCGAAGGACTACGGCGGTGTCTACCTGGTCGGCCGCAAGTGGGTGGCGGTCGGCGAACAGCCCGTGGTCACGGCACTGCACGGCCGGCTCGGTGGCAGTGTCGAGACCGGGACCATGCATTCCGGACACTGACCGGGTCGGCCGCGCAGCGGCAGATGCCTCCTCGCGCCAGGGCGCGGGGGGGTCAGGCGCAGGAGCGCCCCGAATTGATGCAGTTCACCGCCTTCCCCATCAGCTGATCGCTGAAGACGTCGATGAAGTCACCGTGATCGGTGACCGGCTTGTGGAGCTGCTCGGGGAACGAGTCCACCGCGAAGGCGCCGGCCTTGGCGGGCACGTCGTAGACGATGCGCTGCACCAATTGGGGAATCGCCTTGAATCCGGCCGGGCAGGCACCCCTTTTGTCGGCGAAGGCGACATGGGTGCGGTGATTGGCGCTGTCGGTGTTCTTCCCGTCCCAGCAGCTCTGGAACTTGAAGGTACGGACCACGTTGCTGCCCTGGGGGCAGAGCGGGTATTTGTCCTTGAGCTGGCGGTTCTCGAATCCGGTGCAGCTCCAGGAGGCATTGGCATTCGCGTTGCCGTTGGTGAACGCCTTCGCGTCGCCGGTGATGATCCGCAGGAATGCGGGCATCGCGGTCACCTTGCTCACCGGGCTGCCGACGAATCGGATCGTCGCCTGCACCGGAGTCTGGATCTTTCCGAGGTTCTTGTCCCTGCCACCGCCGTCGGCGTTCGCGTCCACGTCGTCGCCCTGGTCGAGAACCCGGACGACGGGCCAGTAATAGGTGGACTTGTCGCCCTGGTTCCGGCAGCTGGTGCCGCCCCTGGCGAGATCGTCGTCGCTGGAGAAGGCGTCCGTCGCCTGGTTGCCGACGTAGTCGTGCATGTGGTGGGCGCCATTGCTCACGCCCGGCGCCACGATGACGTTGTCGGGGTTGCGCTTGCCGTTCTGGTTGCGGCCGCAGTCGCTGGTGAAGCTGCCGGTGGAGGCGCCGCGCCGGGGGGCGGGGGCGGCGGCGTTCGGCCGTACGGAGCGGATGTCGACGAAGTCGCGGCGGGACAGCCCGGAGGCGGAAGCGGCCGTGGCCGTGAGGGCCTGGCCGTCGCCCCGGCCGTTGCCGGGAGCGTTGCCCCGGCCGGCGTTCTGGCCGGCCCGGTCGCCGCTCCGGCCGCTGCCCGGATCACCGGCCTGGTCGCCCGGTGCCGGGGCGTCGGCGGCCCGCATCGAACAGGCGGCCAGATTGCTGCTGTTGAGGTCCGGCTGCCCGGTGGCGTCCGCGATCCGCCCGATCGAATCGGTCCGCTTCGCCTTCAGCGGGGCGAGCACCATGCTGTCCGCGAGGGCGGGGTCGCGCTCGATCCGGTCCTTGTTGTCGGCGAACTTGCTGTACGCGTCGGTGATTTGCGTATCGAGATCGGCGAGCTGCCGGTCGACGCGCGGCTTCGCCGCATCGGGCACGGTGGAAAGGGAATTGCCTACGTCCGGACAGTCGATGGTCGACAACGTGCGCATCTGCGCCATGTCCTGCCCGGGCGACCCGTGGCCGCCCGCACCGCCCTCACTGGCGGAGGCGTAGAAATTGACCGCGGCGAGCCCGCCTCCGCCCAGGATGAGCGCGGCCGCGGCCAGCGTCATCCGACGGGGGAGGGTCGGCCGTTTTCGGGGTGAGCGTGCGATGCGTCCCATGGAACTCCTTCGCTTGAAGCGCGCAGTTCCATACGGATGGGAACGGTGGGGCGTTCAACGGCTCAGGAGATTCGGGGGAGTTGGGAGAATCCCGCTCGGTCAGCGGGCCTGCTTCACCGCGCGCAGCACCACGAACTTCGGGTCCGAGGCCATGAGTTCGCAGTTGCCGAACATCCGGCGCAGCTTGTCGTGGTAGCCGAGGTGCCGGTTGCCGACCACCCACAGTTCGCCGCCCTCGCGCAGGGCGGCCCGGGCGTCTGCGAACATGCGCGAGGAGGTGCGGTCCGTCGTCGCCTGGTGGGTGTGGAACGGCGGGTTGTTGAGGACCAGGTCCGCGGTCCCGGGCGGAAAGTCCGCCAGACCGTCCCCGAGCCGGAACTCGGCCTCGCGCGCGGGCCCGGCACACATCCGGAAGGTGGCCTCGGCCGAGGCCATCGCCGGGTGCGACTCGTCGGCGAAGGTGATCCGCGCCTCCGGGTTGGCGAGCGCCGCGGCCGTGCCCACGATGCCGTTGCCGCAGCCCAGGTCCACCACGAGGTCGGGTCCGGTGCGCTCGGGCAGGTGCTGGAGCAGGAAGCGGGTGCCGATGTCGAGGCGGTCGGCGCAGAACACCCCGGCGTGGTTGGTGACCGCGAGGCCGGAGGCGGGACCGATGCCCAGCTCCAGGGAGTACGTCAGCGGCCACGGGTTGCGGGGCCGCCTGAGCCCGGGGTCCGGGGTGGTGAAGATCAGCCGGGCCTTCTTCTCGGCCAGCGAGGTCTTCGTCGGGCCGACGATCCGCTCGAACAGGTTCAGCGTCGAGGTGTGGATCTCCTTGACCATGCCGGCGCCGACCACGACCGTGCCCGCGTGCAGCGAAGGCGCGATCCGCTGGAGCTGGTCCTCCAGGAGCCCGAGGCTCTTGGGCACCCGTACGAGCAGCACGTCCACGCGCTCGGGCACCTCGTCCCGGGTCGACAGGAGACGTACGGCATCGGGCGCGGAGCCGGCCCGCGCCAGATTGGCCCGGGTCGCCTCCTGGGCCAGGAACGAGTCGCTGATCTGTACGGGGTGGTGCTCGGCGAGCGCCGTCGCGAGCGCACCCCAGCGGTCGCCGGTCACGACGACGGTCCCCGAGAGGTCCAGGTTCCCGATCTCGGCGAGGTGCCGCAGCAGATAGTCGTCGGCGGCGTCCCAGGCCCGCAGCGGGTCGCGGGGGTCTTCGGGGAATCGGGTCAGGTCGTGCTCGCCCCAGGGCGTGATCATGCGGTTCATTGCTTGCCAGGCTAACCCGAAACGGCGGTCGTGCCCCGCCGCGGCGGCCGGGGCCGGGATCCGCCCGGGCTCGGCTCCGGGCCCGCGGCGGCCGGGGCCCGCGTCCGCCCGGGCTCAGCCCCGGTCGAGGTAGGCGAGGACCGCGAGGACCCGGCGGTTGTCGTCGTCGGAGACCGGCAGGCCGAGCTTCGCGAAGATGTTGGAGGTGTGCTTGGCGATGGCCCGCTCGGTCACGACCAGGCGCTCGGCTATCGCGGCGTTGGAGCGGCCCTGCGCCATCAGCTCCATCACCTCCAGCTCGCGCGGGGTGAGCCCGCCGAGCGGCTCGTCCCGCGCCTTGCGGGAGAGGAGCTGCTGGATGACCTGGGGGTCCATCGCGGTGCCGCCGCCCGCGACCCGGCGTACCGCGTCGATGAACTGGGCCGCGTCGAACACCCGGTCCTTGAGGAGGTAGCCGACCCCGCCGTCGCCGTCCGCCAGGAGCTCACGCGCGTACAGCTGCTCCACGTGCTGGGACAGGACCAGGACCGGCAGGCCGGGCCGGGCGCGGCGGGCGGCGAGCGCGCACTGGAGGCCTTCGTCGGTGTGCGACGGCGGAAGCCGGACGTCGACGATCGCGACGTCCGGCTCCAGCTCGGCGAGGGCCCGGGTCAGCTCGGGACCGGTCTCGACGGCCGCGAGGATCTCGAAGTCGAACGCCTCCAGCATCCTGACCAGGCCGTCGCGGAGCAGGAACAGGTCTTCGGCTAGGACAACGCGCAAGGGATCTCCAGGGTGACCAGGGTGGGGCCGCCCACCGGGCTGCTGACGGCCAGGACGCCGTCGAATGTACCCAGGCGCCGTTCGACCCCGCTCAGGCCACCGCCCGCCCCGGCCTTCGCGCCGCCCCTGCCGTTGTCGCCGACGGAGACCCGCAGCGCGCCCGCCTGGTACGACAGGTCGACCCAGACGCTGTCCGCCGCCGCGTGCTTGACCGCGTTGGTGAGCAGCTCACTGACCGCGAAGTACGCCGCCGACTCGACCGGCGCCTCGGCGCGCGCCCGGTCCGGCAGGTCCACCGACACCTCGGTCGCCACCGGCAGGCGCAGCGCCAACGCCCGCACCGCGTCGGCGAGTCCGCGCTCGGCGAGGACCGGCGGGTGGATGCCGCGCACCAGGTCGCGCAGCTCGGTCAGGGCCTCGGCGGAGGAGGCGCGGGCCGCCGCGAGCAGCCGCTTGGCCTGTGCCGGGTCCTTCTCGACGAGGGCCTCGATGGTGCCCAGGTTCATGCCCATGGCGACCAGGCGGGCCTGCGCCCCGTCGTGCAAGTCCCGCTCGATGCGCCGCAGTTCGGCCGCCGAGGTGTCCACGGCGTCGTGCCGGGTCTCGGTGAGGCGGTCGACGCGCTGCGCCAGTTCGGCCTCGCGGGAGGGGGCGAGCAGTGCCCGGGCGAGCTGGAAGTGGCCGCGCAGCAGGGCCGGGTTGACGAACAGACCGAGCACGAACAGGGCGGTGCCGAGCGCGGCCGCCGCGTAGCCGCTCTGCTGGCTGGTGACGTGGATGAACAGGAACCAGTCGCCGCCCGCGTCCGCGATCGGCCGCCACACGCCGAGCGCGATGACCCAGCCGTACGCCACGTACGCGAGCAGGACGGGAGGCAGGATCGCGATGAGGAACCCGGCCGTCATGTCCACGAGCATCCAGCGCAGGTCGTGCCAGGTCGCGGGGTCGCGCAGGAGCGTGAGGAACCGCTCGCCCCAGCCGGCCACCCCCGGGCGCCGGGGCACCGGCCGGTACGCCGACGGGATCCGCACCCCGCTCCAGCGCAGGGCCAGCGCCCGCCGGAAGTCGGCGTGGGCGCGCACCCGCTCGATGAGCGGCGGGGCGGCGAAGACGCCGACGCCGACGGGTATGAGGGCGATCGCGACGACGGTCAGCGTGAACAGCAGGATCGAGCCGGTCATCGACACCAGCGCCAGGGCGAATCCCCGCACCCCCGCCAGGAGCGCTTCGCGCGCCTTGGTCGCCTTCATCTTTCCCCGTTTCCTCGCCGCCGGTGGACCGGTCTCCAGTGTCGCCGGGCACCGCACGCGCGGTCACTGGGCCCCGCCCCCGGCCCGGGGGTGTTGCTGGCAACACCTCCCTGACCTCGCATGTCGGCCGGGCCGTCGAGGGCCGTGCACACATGCGGAAGGGCGGGGCGCCCCCCGGCGCCCCGCCCTCCTCAACTCGCCCGTCAGGGAGCGTACTTGTAGCCCACCCGGCGCACGGTCTGGATCGCGGCGCGGTGCTGGGTGCCGAGCTTGCGGCGCAGCCGGGCCACATGGACGTCCACGGTGCGGCCGTCGCCGACGTGGCCGTAGCCCCACACCGTGGTGACCAGCTGATCGCGGGTGTGCACCCGGTGCGGGTGCGCCACCAGATGGGCGAGCAGCTCGAACTCCAGGTAGGTGAGGTCGAGTTGGACCCCGTCGACCTCGGCGGTGCGGCGCACGGTGTCGATCCGTACGAGGGCGTCGCCGGTGGTCGCGCCGGGCTCGACCGGCACCGGCGTCAGGGGCTCGGGTGCCGCGGCGAGCAGCGGGGGCTGCTGGTCGGCGGGGACGAGGACCAGGTAGCCGACCATCGCCGGGCGGCCCGGCAGCGCGGGCAGCGTGTGCTGCGGGGCGGGCAGCCAAGTGGCGCCCGGCGGGAGGAAGTCGGCGACTTGGCCGGCGGCCGGCCGGGCCACCTCGTCACGGTCCACGGCTCGCAGTCGGTGCCGGCCCAGGGGGAGGGGGGTGTGGGCCTCGGAGGACGGGAGGGTACGGGTGTTCGCCATGAGGGGTCAGCTCTTTTCGCGCGAGGAAGTCGTCAGCGGGAGACGTACGTCGTTGCGCGCGGGCCGAAGGCCTGGAGTGGATCGAGGCGTTAGAGGGCCGGCGCGTTCATCGCGCGGCAACACACCCGGTCGAAGTCGTGGTCCTGACGGGACGGCCAGAACGGTTCGAGGTCGGTGCGACCTGTCGAGGCGCTCTGGATGCTGGTCATGTCCCCATTCAACCAGACGATCCGCCCGGTGCAGCAGCCCCCTCCCACAGACTGATACGGATCCTTGGCACAGCGTGACCGTGACCGGCCGCCGCGCGGGCCGGCCCGAACGCGCGGGGGCGCCCACCGCACCAGCGGTGGGCGCCCCCGCGGAACTGGGGTGTCCGGCCTGCGGAACCCGGGGGTCCGGCTCAGACCTGCCCGGCCTTCTCCAGGCCGGCGCAGCAGGTGTCCACGATGAGGCGGGTCACCACGTACGGGTCGACGTTGGCGTTCGGGCGGCGGTCCTCGATGTAGCCCTTCTGGTCCACCTCGACCTGCCACGGGATGCGGACCGAGGCGCCGCGGTCCGAGACGCCGTACTTGTACTGGTCCCACGGGGCCGTCTCGTGCAGACCGGTGAGCCGGTCGTCGATGCCGGCGCCGTAGTTCTTGACGTGGTCCATGGGCTTGGAGCCCTCGCCGAGCGCCTCGCACGCGGTGATGATCGCCTCGTAGCCCTCGCGCATGGCCCGGGTGGAGAAGTTGGTGTGCGCGCCCGCGCCGTTCCAGTCGCCCTTGACCGGCTTGGGGTCGAGGGTGGCCGACACGTTGAAGTCCTCGGCGGTGCGGTAGAGCAGCCAGCGCGCGATCCACAGCTGGTCGGAGACCTCCAGGGGGCCGACCGGGCCGACCTGGAACTCCCACTGGCCGGGCATGACCTCGGCGTTGATGCCGGAGATGCTCAGGCCCGCGGCGAGGCAGTGGTCCAGGTGCTTCTCGACGATCTCGCGGCCGAAGATCTCGTCCGCGCCGACGCCGCAGTAGTAGCCGCCCTGCGCGGCCGGGAAACCGCCCACGGGGAAGCCGAGCGGACGGTCGCCGTCGAAGAAGGTGTACTCCTGCTCGATGCCGAAGACCGGCTCCTGCGCCGCGAACCGCTCGGCGAGCGGGCGCAGCTGGGCACGGGTGTTGGAGGCGTGCGGCGTCCCGTCGATGTCGAAGACCTCGCACAGGACCAGGACGTTGTCGCCGCCGCGGATCGGGTCCGGGCAGGAGAACACCGGCTTCAGGACGCGGTCCGACGCGTGGCCCTCGGCCTGGTTGGTGCTGGACCCGTCGAAGCCCCAGACGGGCAGCTCGGCGACGGCCCCGGGCGTACCGGCCATGATCTTGGTCTTCGAGCGGAGCTTGGCGGTCGGCTCGGTGCCGTCGATCCAGATGTACTCGGCCTTGTACGTCACGGAAGCCATCCTCTGTGGGAGCTGCGGGGTGCCTGCGCGCTGCCACGCTGCGGCGCTGCTGTATGCCCCGCAGCCTCACACCCCGAAATTTCCCGCCCGTTGCCCGTTTGTGAACCCGGTGTTACCTGGAGTTCCTCAGGAGCCCCGAGAAGCCCGCGTGGTGGATCCGCCTCGTCAGTTCCTCCGGCGTGGTGCCGAGGGCTTCGGCGCATCGTCCCAAGTGCCAGTCGTGGGCGGCCAGGTTCCGCAGCAGATGGCCGCGCCGCACCTGGTTCTCGGAGAGCCGGAACGTCTTCAGATACGCCACCCTGCCCTTGTGGTCGGTGATGGTCTCCCCGATGTGCTGGCCCGCGCCGCCCCGCTGGAACGGCGGCAGGAAGCGCCACAGCACGAAGCCGCCCATCCGGTGCACCCGGCTGAAGGTGTACGGGGTCGCGTGGAGCTCCGCGGCCAGCACCGCGTCGTGCGCCTCGCGCCAGGCCCGCTCCTGGCCCCGCGCCGCCGCCCGCAGATCGCCGAGGGTGCGGATGTGCCGGTCGTCGAGACGGGCGGTGAACTCCGGGACGGGGCGCCCGTACAGCGCGTACTGGTGGATCAGCTCGCCGAACAGGTCCTGGAGCAGGGTGGTGTGCAGGGCCCGGTAGTCGTCCGGGTGCGGTACCGCGAAGGCGGCGCCGAGCGCGTCCGCCGCGTACACGAGCACACCGCACTGGCCCGGGAGGATCTCGAACACCCGCAGCGCGTCGGCGAGTTGGGGGACGGCGGCGCCGAGGTAGGCGCTCTCGGCCCGGGGTGAGAGGCCGTCGCGCAGCGCCGTGCGGGACCACTCCTCCCACGCCACGGACGGGCCGCCGAAGTGCAGCGCCAGATAGCCCTCCAGGGCCAGGTGCAGCGGCAGGAACCGCAGCCGGTCGCCGGGCCGGCGCTTGGCCATCCGGTGCAGCGGCATCCGGTTCGGCACCCCGTCGCCCAGCGCCGTGCCGTACGCCGCGCCGGGACCCTCGCCCGACCAGTCGGCCACGAAGCCGTGCGGGATGTACGAGGTGTAACGGGCGCGGCCGGCCAGGCGCACCTCGGCGCCCTCCGGGCAGCCGTACGCCTCGCGCGTCAGGCGCAGCCCCGCCACCGGTTCCGTTCGCAGCAGCGGTACGAGGCGGATGCCGCCCCACACCTGGGCGGGGCCGGCCGCCAGGCCGGTCAGGTCGAGCGAGGTCATCGGCTGCTTCCCGTGAAGTCGGCGACGCGGCGGTCGAGATACGTGTACAGCTCGGCGAGACTCGTGCGGCCTTCGGCGAACTGGGCGATCTCCACCAGGGCGGGCAGGTCCTCCGCGTCGCGGATGCCGGCCGTGGGCACCGAGGGGGCGAGGCGGCGCACGTCGAAGCCCTCCGCGTCGTATACGGGGTTCAGATGGACGACGCGGGTGCGACGCTCCGGATCGAGCCGGCCGCGCCACACGCGCAGCACCTCGCCCGCGAGCCCCGGTGGTGCGTTGTCCCAGCCGTCGGAGACGATCACGAGCCGCTCGGGGCGGTCGTCCAGCGCGTCCAGGACGCGCATGCCGAGCGGGGTCGCGCCGACCGGCCGGGCGAGCAGCGGGTCGCCGCCGCCCGAGGTCCACCGGCCGCGGTAGGCGCCGCCGCAGGCCAGCGCCTCCAGGAGGAAGTGGCAGGCCAGCGCCACCGCGAGCGGGCGGCGCCGTTTCTGGCCGGAGCCGGACGAGGAGTAGCTGTCGTCGAGCACCGCCGAGACCCGGCCCCACGTCCCCGCGTGCGGCCCGGCGGCGCGCAGGGCGGCGGAGCGCAGCGCTCCGGTCAGCTCGCCCCGGCGTCGCGCCCGCTCGTCCAGGTCCAGCGACAGGACGTACAGGGCGAGCCGGGTCAGCGGCATCGTGGCCAGGTCGGCCGGCGCGGCCCCGGCCCGCGACTGGGTGCGCAGCCGCTCCAGACGGGTGGTGCGCGCAGTGATCCTCTCCAGGAACACCGCGCGCGGTATCCCGTGCCGGGCCGCGAATCCCTCGGCGACGGTGAACGGCAGCTCGAAGACCGCGGCCTGCTCGTAGTGGGCCCGGCGGTGGGCGTCGAGCAGCGGGTGCGCGTACCGGGCGCGACGTCCGGGCCGGAACAGGAAGTCCCCCAACTCGGCCTCGGCGGGCGGGAGATGGGCGTGCCGGGTGGCCGACTTGAGGCCGGCGCGGTACTTCACCGCGTCGAACGCCGGGTCCGGGCGGGCGGCCAGCCAGTCGCGGAAGATCGCACGGGTGCGCCGGTTGTTGACCTTCGCCGCCCGCAGTGCGCGCAGCAGCCGGTACACGCGCTGCGGCGCCATCACCGCGAGCCGGGCCGCGATCAGCCGTCCCTCGGCGCGCTTCTCCTCGGCCCCCGCCTCACCCGCGCTCACCAGCAGGTGCCGGATGACGAGCGCGGCGTTGTGGTCGTTGATGTCCAGGGCGAGCACGGCGGCGTAGACCCGGCGGTAGTTGACCCGTACGTACTCGTGGAGGAAGGCGAGCGAGAGGCGCTGCTCGCCCGCGACCGAGCGGAACTCGCGCTGTCCGGTAGCGGTGACGGCGGCGTTGACGAAGAGCAGCACGTCCTCCGCCGCCATGAGGTCGGCGTAGCTCTCCTGAGCCATGGAGGTCCCCCGTGCGTGAAGTGGAGGCCGACCGGGGAGTGGGGGCGCGAACAGCGAAATTTTTGCGGTAGAGGCAAGTCCCGGAAGTCGCGCCGGAGTCCCGCGGCCGGCCCCGGAAACGTAACATTCCACCCCCCTCGCCCCGCCACCGGAATTCGGCGCCGGGCAGACTGGTCCCATGAACGACACCGCCCGCACTCCCCGCATCGGACTCCTCGGCACCGGCCCCTGGGCCGTCGCCACCCACGCGCCCGCGCTGGCCGCGCATCCCGGCGTCGACTTCGTCGGGGTGTGGGGGAGGCGGCCCGAGGCGGCGCGGGAGCCGGCGCGGGAGCACGGCGTCGCGGTGTACGAGGACGCCGACGCGCTGTTCGCTGACTGCGACGCCGTAGCCTTCGCGCTGCCGCCGGACGTACAGGCGCCGCTCGCCGTGCGGGCCGCGGCGGCGGGCTGCCATCTGCTCCTGGACAAGCCGGTCGCCACGGACGTGGCCGCCGCCCGCGAACTGGCCGAGGCGGCCGAGCGTGCCCGGGTCGCCTCCGTCGTGTTCTTCACGCTGCGCTTCGCACCGGAGACGGCGGCCTGGGTGGCCCAACAGGCAGCCGCGCAAGGGTGGTTCACCGGCCACGCACGCTGGTACGGCTCGCTGTTCACGCCGGGCGCCGAGCGCAGCCCGTACGCGGCCTCACCCTGGCGGGGCGAGAAGGGCGCGCTCTGGGACGTCGGCCCGCACGCGCTTGCCGTGCTCGCCGGGGTGCTCGGCGAGGTGACCGGCCTGACCGCGGCGGCGGGTCCCGGCGACACCGCGCACCTGGTCCTGCGGCACGCCTCGGGCGCCTCCAGCACGGCCGACCTGAGTTTCACCGCGCCGCCGGCCGCCGCGGGCGTCGAGGTGTCGCTGCTCGGCGAGGCCGGCGCCGCGGTGATGCCGGGCTGGGGCGGCGCGCTCGACGCGTTCGGCGCCGCGATCGACGCCCTGCTCGACGCGGCCCGCACCGGGGTGCCGCATCCCTGCGACGCCCGGTTCGGGGCGCGGATCACCGAGCTCCTCGCGAACGCCGAGGCCCAGTTGGGGCGGGCCCCGGGCCGGTCCTGACGAACGGCCGGCCGCCTGCCGGGGGGCTGCCCGGCGCAGCACCGCCCGGCGAGGGGCTGCCCGCCGAAGGGCTACTTGCGCGAGAGGGCGTCGCGTACGGCCTCGTCGGTGCGGCCCACCACGGCCGTGCCGTCGTCCGCCGTGATGAGGGGGCGCTGGATCAGTTCGGGGTGCTCGGCGAGCGCGGTCACCCAGCGCTCGCGGGCGGCCGCGTCGCGCGGCCAGTCCTTCAGGCCGAGCTCCTTGGCGACGGCCTCCTGCGTGCGCGTGATGTCCCACGGCTCCAGGCCGAGCCGGTCGATCACCGCCCGGATCTCGTCGGGCGACGGCACGTCTTCGAGGTAGCGGCGCACCGTGTAGTCGGCGCCCTCCGCGTCCAGCAGGTCCACCGCGCTACGGCACTTCGAACAGGCCGGGTTGATCCAGATCTCCATGCCGCCAGGCTACCCGCGATGCACCGTCAAAGCCCGGCTGGTCAGGGGCGATTGTCAGTGGTGCCCAGTAAAATCGAAGGAGTAAGTAAGGGTTCCCGACCGCCCAGGAGGATGCCCATGACCGCTGCCGCACTCACCTCGCACGCCCCGAAACAGCTGTCCCTCCAGCCCCTGCACAAGGTCCCGCTGCCCGCCGGGCGTCCGCGCGTCTGGTACGAGTCCCACAACCGCCGCCTGAAGGCCATGCGCCTGGCGATCGCCCTGCTCGACACGGGGGTCTACCGGCCCGAGCAGGCACCCGACCGCGCGATACGCACCGTGGCCGCGCTCATCGGCGTCCACCAGCCGTCGGAGACGACCTGCCGGATGGTGCGCGCGCTGATCCAGGACGGGCGCTGAGCCGGTACGCGCGCTGATCCAGGACTGGCGCTGGTCCACGGCGGGTGCTGACGCAGGAAGGGTGTGCGGACGCATCCGCGCGTGACTGCGTGACTGCGTGACTGCGTGACTGAGGGGTTGAGGGGCTGAGGGGCCGGGTCACGCCTCCGGGAAGCCGGGGCGCGGCCCGGTTCCGGGACACGGATGACGGCCCGAGCCGGCCGATGATCTAGGGTGGCCCGGCCGTGGTGTTCGGGAAGACCGGTGCGAAACCGGAGCGGCCCTCGCCACTGTGATCGGGTTTCCCCGGGTTCCGGGGAGCCGCCGTCCCCTCGTGACGCCACTGGCCAGGACCCACCTGACCGGGAAGGCCGGGACCAAGGCATCAGCCCGTCAGCCAGGAGACCGGCCGCGGCATCTCACGAAGTGATCCACGAGGTGCTGGAGCGTGACCCGCATGACCCTGCCTGTTCGCACGTCCCCCGAGAGGGGCACCAGCGCGGTGCCCTCCTTCCACTGGCGGCGCGAGGACACCGTCCGAACCGCCGTCCTCCTCACGGTGATAGCCGCCCTGCACATCCTCGCCTTCGGCGTCCTGTTCCTGCTCGTGGCCCCCGCGCACTACGCCGTCGGCACCAAGACGTACGGCATCGGGCTCGGCATCACCGCGTACACCCTCGGCATGCGGCACGCCTTCGACGCCGACCACATCGCGGCCATCGACAACACCACCCGCAAGCTGATGGCCGACGGCAAGCGGCCGGTGTCCGTGGGCTTCTGGTTCGCGCTCGGCCACTCCAGCGTGGTCGTGATCATGGCGGCCCTGGTGGCGGGCGGCGCCCAGCTCGCGGGCACCCTGATGAACGAGGACTCCCGCGCCCACCAGGTGCTCGGGGTGGTCGGAACCACCGCCTCCGGCTCCTTCCTCTACCTCATCGCCGCCCTCAACCTGGTGGCCCTGTTCGGCATCCTGAAGGTGTTCCGGGCGATGCGGGCGGGCGCGTACGACGAGAAGGAACTCGAAGCGCACCTGGACTCGCGGGGCTTCATGAACCGGGTTCTGGGCCGCTTCACCAAGTCCATATCCCGGCCCGGCCAGATGTACCCGCTGGGCTTCCTCTTCGGCCTCGGCTTCGACACCGCGACCGAGGTCACCCTGATGGTGATGGCCGGCACCGGCGCCGCCGCCGGACTGCCCTGGTACGCCATCCTGTGCCTGCCGCTGCTGTTCGCGGCGGGGATGAGCCTGTTCGACACGCTGGACGGCACGTTCATGAACTTCGCCTACCAGTGGGCGTTCTCGAACCCGGTCCGCAAGGTCTACTACAACCTCACCATCACGGGCCTGTCCATCGCGGTGGCCTTCTTCATCGGCACCATCGAACTCGTCGGCGTCCTGCACGAGAAGCTCGACCTCACCGACCCGGTCAGCGGCTGGATCGCCGAGCTGAACATGGACAACGTCGGCTTCGTGATCGTCGGCCTGTTCGTGGTGGTGTGGGCGGCGGCGCTCGCGTACTGGCGGCTCGGGAAGGTCGAGCAGAGGTGGGCGGGAAGCGAGGGATGAGGGCGCGGGGTCTCTGAGGCTGGGCCGCGTGGTGCGGGGGAGCGAGTAGGGACATGCCCCCGGGGCCTACGCACCCTCGCGCGGTCCCGGCACCCCGGGGCCGTCGGGGTCTAGGGTCCTCATGATCACTAGCATTGGGTCCTGCTGAGACATCAGAATCCAAGCGTGATTAGCACTCTTCGCGTGGGCTGATCGTGAGCAATCCCGGCTCTGTCTGCGGTTGCATCGCTCACTGTCGGTAGGTGGGTGTCAGTCCTTCCTGTCATAGTGCCGCTCGTGGACGACGAGACCTTCTGGAACCTGATCGAGGACTGTCGGCGGGAGACGCCGGATCCGGACGAGCGTTTGGCCTGGCTGCGTGGTCGGCTTTCGCAGATGCCGGAGTCGGAGATCGCGCAGTTCCAGATATGCCTGGACCGAGTGCTGACTCCGACCTTCACCTGGGACATGTGGGCTGCTGCCGACATGATCCTGGGGTGGTGCTCCGATGACAGCTTCTTCTACTTTCGGCTCTGGCTTGTCGGGCTGGGGCGGGAGGAGTTCGAGAAGGTCGCCCTCGCCCCGGACTTGTTGGCGGGCACTCCGCAGGTCCGAGCCCTCGTGGGCCGGTCTCCGAGTGCATGGGGAGATCATGAGTGGCCGGAATGGGAGGAACTGGATTATGTCGCTGGGGCGGCATTCGAGGCCGTGACTGGTAAGCCCCACGAGGATTTTCATGACGCTCTTGATGCCCAGGACGTAGAGGATCCGGAGCCGCGACATCCTGTTGGTGACCGGTGGGACGTGAACCGCGCTGATGAAGCAGCACGTCGGTTCCCGAACCTCAGCGCACTGTTTCCCGCCGTCGGGCGCGCGTAGGTCGTCATGCTCGTTGGCCATGTGAGCCGCTGTCGAGCAGGGCCAGCAACGCCTCGGCCTCTGCGAGGAACAGTTGGCCCCGGTCCGTGCAGGCGAGCGGGCGAGTCCTGCAGCCGGTCCGCTGGTTTGACGTTGACCACCCGCACCGTCCCCGAGCCCATGGCCAGCAGGAAGTCCGGGACATGGTGTCGAACCCGGTCACCGACACGAGCCGCCAATCGGCACGGCTGAGCGAAGATTCCCCGCACCGCTGGATCAAAGTCCGCGAGCAGCAGCCGGGCCAGCTCCAGCCGGCTCTCGTAGACCACGTGCCCACCCGTCGTCGCCGACGAGTACTTCCCCGAGTAGTGGAGCATTCCGTGTACCGACCGGACCTCACGCCACGGCTTCGACTCCGTGAAGTCCGCCAACCGCAGCTGCTTGACCGGTACTTCACGCACAGCCGCGTCCTCGTACCGGATCGACACCGTAGGAATCTTGCGCCTACGCCGGGCACCGCCCGAGCTCCGTACCGTTATGATGAAAACGGTACGGAGCAAGGAGCACCACACCCGGGGAAGATCGAAACAGGCCGCGCGGAGATCGCTACTGAACGCAGTCATTGTCAACGAGATCGCGGATTTGCTAATCCACTGCTAACGAACTGCCTTCATTGCTAATGATCACGGGGATCCTAGACGGGGCGCGGCACGCCGGACCGGTCGTTCTGTAGCAGCCACAACTCCCTGAACAGGCCGTCCACCGCGACGAGTTCGGCGAAGGTGCCCTCCTGGATGATCCGGCCCCGGTCGAGCACGACGATGCGGTCGGCGACCGCCACGTTCGCGAGCCGGTGGGTCACCAGGACCACCGCGCGGTCGCGGGCGACCGTCCGCAGGCCGGTGAAGATGCGGTGCTCGGCACGGGCGTCGAGCGCGCTCGTCGGCTCGTCCATCACGAGCAGCCCGGCCGGGCGGTGGAAGGCCCGGGCGATCGCGATCCGCTGCCACTGGCCGCCGGACAGCTCCACCCCGCCGAACCACTCCCGCGCGAGCAGCGTGTCGAGCCCACTGCGCAGCCCGGCGACGACCTCCGCGGCGCCGGAGTGGGCGGCGGCACGGTGCACGGACTCGTCGCCGCCGTGCGGCTGCCCCAGCGTGATGTTGTCGCGCGCGGACATCGGCCAGTGCGCGAAGTCCTGCGGCACGACGGCGGTCTGGCGCCACAGGGCCGATGGATCGCACCGCTCCACTTCCACCCCGTCCCAGGTCACCGCCCCTTCGCTGGGCAGGTACAGACCGGTGAGCAGTTTGCTGAGGGTGGTCTTGCCGGACCCGTTCTCGCCGACGAGCGCGAGGACCTCGCCCCTGCGCACCTCCAGGGTCACCTTCTCCAGGGCGGCCCGCTCGGTGCCGGGATAGCGGTACGTCAGCGACTCGGCCCGTACGACGTCCGGCGCGGGCGGCACCAGGGTGCCCCGGGCCATCCGGTGCCCGCCGGCCTCGTCGATGAACTCGGCCCAGTCGTCGAGATAGAGCCCGGTACGGAAGAGCCGCGTCCCGTACCCGACGACCCCGTGCAGCGACGAGGAGACCGTACGCAGCGCGAACACCGCGGTGCCGGCCGAGGCCACCGACATCCGGCCCGAGCCGAGCAGCCAGGCGAGGGCGCCCCACACCGTCCCGGCTGCGAGACCGCCCGCCAGGGCGCCGAGCACCGAGTAACGGGCGCCCTGGTGCACGGCCTTGTCGGTCGCCGCGTCCACCCGCTGCCCGATCGCCCGGTAGCGGTCGAGCAGGAACCGGTCCATCGTGCAGGACCGCAGCTGGTCGGCGGTGTCCTTGTCGATCACGAACCAGCGCAGCAGGTTCAGGGTGCGCCGCTCCGCGCTCATCGCCCGCGACGCCTCGTAGTGCACCCGCGCCGCCCGGACCCCGGCGATGCCCTGCGGCAGCGCGGCGAGCAACAGCAGCGGGAGCAGCGCCGGATGCAGCACGGTCACCACCCCGGCCGCCGCGACGAGCGAGGCCACGCACGCCATCAGGTCCTGGGAGTCGGTCAGGAGCTGCTGGGCGACCTCGGCGCCCCGGTCGGCCGCCTCCCGCTTGTCGTTGAACCCCGGCTGGTCGTACGCCGAGAGCTCGGCCTGTACGGCGGCCGCCAGCATCTGCATCTCGGCCTCGCGGGAGATCCGCGGCGAGAGCCGGCCGGAGATGTTCACCACCACGATCCCGAGCAGCGCGCGCAGCCCGGCCGCCCCGGCGAGCACCGCGATGGAGGGCAGTGCGTCGCGCAGCCGGTGCGCGATGTCCCCGCTCGCGATCAGCGCGGTGATCGTACGGGTCGTGGCGAGCAGCCCGAACGCCTCGAAGAACCCGGAGAGCGCCTGACAGCACAGCAGCACGACCACCGCCCGCCGGTCCACCCGCCAGGCCAGCGCGAGCGCCTTGCGCACCAGCTGCGGCAGTCGCCGAGCCATGGTCCGCGTACTCACCGGCCGCCGCCGGCTCGCCTCCAACGAGCTTGACCGGTACCGCAGTTGCTCATCAACCCGCTCTTCCCCCACCACCTCGGCCATGCCGCCCCCTGAACTAGGAATCCGCCCACTTTCCCGCAAGATCCCCACCCCGGGCCTCGTTCCGCCCGACCCTCCACCCGTTGGGAGGGAGCACAACGGGGGAGCGAGCCGCGACGCGGCGAGCCCCGCCGCCCGGTGAGGGGTGGCGGGGCTCGGGGGTGCGGGGGCCGCTGGGCTTAGAGGTCGAAGTAGAGCTCGAAGGAGCCCCTGACCTACTGTGGTTGGCCGTAGCGGCTGGGCTCCGTGCACAACATGTGGGGTTCAGCGCCCGGAGCGGGATAGGCGCCGGGTGAGGCCAGCAATGACGGTGGTAGCCAGGAGCCAACCGGCTATCGCACTTGCCCAGCCGACCCACGCAGTGTTGCCGGAGGGCGTGAACGCCTTCTCCTGGCCGAGGTCCAGGATGGGCAGAATGACGTCGAGGGCGAACGCGACTGGCTGGAAGGCCGGACCGTTAGCGCGGACGGGCTGTGGCGGTACCGCTGTGAAGACGATGGCGACAAGTGTCGTGAGGGCGATGAGCCATCCGAGAGCACGCCCTGGGCGGTAGCCGTAGCCGACGGTGAGGTCTTCGAAGTACCCCCAGAGTCGGGCAGGCAGCTGTGCGGAGCCGCGTCGTCTTCGATGGCGGGCCAATTGCACGGTGTGTGCATCGTCGTCATGGCCGAGCTGTCGGTAGTAGGTGGCCAGGCGCTCGTACGCGTGAGGGCTGTATTCGCTGCTGCGATTGAGCCATGCCAGTCGCTGGGGAGCCGGCAGCAAGGGGCGGAGTTCTTGATACGTCAGTCCGTCCAGCTCGATCTGCGGTGGCCAGGAGTCAGGGGAATCGTCGATACGCTCGATGGTTGCACCGCGAAGGTCGCATGTGGAGGGCTGGGTGTTGGTCGACCTCATGTCCAGAACGCCCACGGTCGCGTGCTGCAGATCGACGGAAGATGTATCGGCGGATGCGGAGGTAGGCAGGTGCAGCGTGCCCTTGATCTCAGCGCGTTGCAGGGTGACGTCGCCCGTGACGGATGTTCCGCTGCTCAAATTGAGATTGGCCTCAATGTGCGCTCCTGGGGCGTGCAGCGCGTGATTTTTATGAGCTGTGAGACTGCACCCTGAAAATTCAATTGATTCGCCGATGCTGGCAGCGAAGAGGTTGACGCCCCCTCGTACCCTCACGGCGTTGCCGTAGATTCCTCCGCCGACCCTGAGCGAAGGGGCACTGACAGCCCAGCCGGTGTAGCTATGTACCACAGCCTGGTTGAGCCAAAACTGGCCGCCGATTGACGCCCCGAATAGAGAGATTCCGCCCCCGTCAACGGACAGCTCCGTGCAGTGAAGGTCCTGTACGACGCGGAGGCCGTCGCAGCGGAGAGCTGCGTAACTTTCCCTGCTCAGGCGACCTTTAACAAGCTCAAGCGTGAAAGCTTGAGCGCCCCACAGGTTGATCCCGCCCGAGGCGCGGATGGCCCGTGCGTACAGCCCGCCGCCAACGTGCAGCTGGGGTGCGCGCAAGGCGTATCCGGGATCCTCGCTGACCAACTCGGCGTGATTGAGCCACACGTCACCACTGATATTAGACCTGAAAAGGGATACAGCTCCGCCGACTATGCGGGCAAGCTTCAGGTCGCCCTCCACTCTTATCCTGTCCGCATTCAAGGCTGGAAGGGAAGAGCCAGTAAGGTCAACAGAGCGCAGCGAGGAGTCGCTCAGGTCGACCGAGCTGTCGAAATGACAGTCGACGAAGGCCATGGGAATTTCGACTGTCGCGTGCGACAGCTGAAGGTTTCCCGTGATGGTGGCGCCGATCAGATGCAGTCGCGGCACGGCGCCGGGCTCCGGAAGTGGGGGCTGCAGCAGGAGTTGGGCAATGACTCCCGCAGCTACTGTTTGGCCCTGTCTGGTTGTGCTCTCGGACGAAGGGGAGGAGAGGTCCAAAGCCCGGCCCGCGCGTATCGCGTGCCATAACTGCTGAGCGGTTGGCGGCCATTGAGCTGGAGGCGAAGACATAGCTCATTCCATCACCGTTGCTCGATACGACGCCGGATAATGGAAGATCCTTCGCCTCCCCGGCTGCCACCACCTCTGCTGACTGTCGGGTCGGGGAACCGCACGATCATGGCGTCGCTACGGTGGCAAGGGGCGATGGAGCGCCACGTACAGACCAGATCTGGCCTCTGTACTCCAACCGCCGGTCGGCAGGGCAACTGCTTTGACACACTCCACAACTGACGTGGCAAGGTACAGAGTCGGGGGTATAGGCGCGATGGCAAAGGCGCGGAAGGGGTACTACCGAGCGGCGCACTACGTGAGGCCGACGACGGTATCCAGCAAGGTTAAGAAGCCGGCGCTCTGGGTCGTAGTGGTTGGCGTACTTCTGCTGATCGCTGCCTGGAACAGCCTCTTTGGCAGCGACGGGGGCAAGGCGACTCCGGAACCTCAGCGGACAGCCCAGTCAGTCACGGAATCGCCGTCCCGCTAGTTTCCGGAAGGTCTGTCTCCAGGAGGACGAAACCCGGGTGCTTTGGCTCTGTTTCCTGGGCCTCTCGTGCTCAGGCGCGTCTCTGGGCGAAGGCGCAGAGCGCAGCCGCTCCCAGCACAACTGCCAGTCATTGAGCTGCTCGTCCGGCACTCCACAGGCGATCAGGTAGACGCCTGTCGTCCGCCATGTCCTGGGCAGTTCCTTGCGGTTGAGGAGGCTGCCGACTGTTCCTGGAGCGATTTGTCTGCCTGAGCGGTGACTGATGGCTGTGTGCGTGAGGGCGCTAGTGACCCGCACTTGCCTCAACGCATCGAAGAACCCCTCGACAGTGCGGATGGAGGTAGGTGCCGGCCACGCACGGTCATCGACGTGTCTGTCGCTAGGTCTGCTAGACATCGGGGATCGGCTGAAGGCCGGATTCCAGCCCAACGCTAGCCGACCATTGCTGTTGCGCTCTCGTCCTTGGGGGACCGGTCGGCCCTTTGCCGAGAGTGACCTCCGCAGTTCGCGAAGGATGCTGTCGAGATCCAGCCGCTCGGGCCCTCCCGGGATACCGGTGGTGAGGACGGCGAGCAGTTCACCGGTGAAAGCAGTGTGGGGCTCCCCGGCTGGGGCGAGTGCCTGGCGGGTCTCTGAGGCCGCGGCGAGTAGGTACGTCCCTTCGACATCAGCTTGGGCAGCCAACTCAGAGGGCCCCATGGTTCCCAGAGCCAGGCCGCCGTAACAGCAGTCGAGAATGACGACTGTCCGCTCCGCCCGCCCTTCCAGCAGAGCGCCACGGAGCCAGCCGTATGGAATCCCTGTTTCGACTCGCTGCTGTTGGGATTGAGGCAATCCCAGGTAGAGCTCGCCGTCTGGCGTGACCAGGCCATGCCCCGCGTAGTACACGAGCAACGTGTCCCTGGCTGCGGCGCTGGCTTCGCGCAGGGAGTTCATCGCTGCTGTCGCACTGGGCGGGTTGGAGAGTACAACGCAGTGGTCCTTGCCGAGGCTCCACGACATGGGCCCGGTGAGCATCTCTGCCAGGGAGCCGAGGTTGTTGGAAACGGCTGGAAGATCTTCGAGATAGTCGTAGGTACTCGTTCCGATCAGCACCGCTCTCGAAGCGCCGGGATCCGGGAACGTGCTCAACTTGCCGTGCCCCCCTCGTCGCTCCGCCGGCTCTCTTGGAGTAGCCGTGTGATGCGCTCGATCTCCTGGTCGCTGCAGTCAGTCAAGGCTTCAACGAGGTCTTGGTGCCGGACTGTCACCCGCGAGGTACGCGGCCGTGTCTGCTTCCAAGCAGCAAGCGCCAGGGCGAAGTTCGCTGCACTCCACCCATTCTCCGTGACCAACTGCAAGATGTCAGAGACTGCCCCCATTTCGCCCTCGCGCGGCGCTTGCTCGCACATCTCCACGCTGGCAGTACGTCGGATGTCAGGGTCGCGACGGAGCCAAGTCAGCAGGGAGCGGAGTTCGTCATCCGCCGGCTCGACACGAATTTCAACGCGCATGTGAT
The DNA here is from genome assembly GCF_042869955.1 of Streptomyces sp. NPDC006691. NCBI lineage: Bacteria > Bacillati > Actinomycetota > Actinomycetes > Kitasatosporales > Streptomycetaceae > Streptomyces > Streptomyces sp. NPDC006691. The sequence continues at coordinate 74,391 of NZ_JBIAGW010000003.1, read as the reverse complement.
CCCCCACGGCTGCACCTCGGACTTGGCGGTCCCAACCATGTTCGGGCATGGCCGAGCGTGGAGTTGTTGTCTTCGGTCAACCGCTCTGCGAAGTGACAGAACGAGACGCAGAAGGATCTATGCTGCGGCTCGATATCGTCGGCCGATCGCCGTGCGGGCCTTCTCGGCCGTGCCGGTCGCAGGCGCCGAAGTCCTGGTAATTACGCTGGGCGCGATGAGTGAGGTCTTGTTGGCGTCGCCTGCCATCGTCGGCCAGCGGAACGGAACGCCGTCATCCCAAAAGCTGACGAGACAGATCTCGTAGAAGCCAACATTCGGTCTAGGACGCGATGCCCGCAGCACGGGCCCGGCCCACGCGATGTGTGAGGGGACGGGGCACACGTTGGATTGCGCGGTACGGGCCTGAGCAGCGCCATGCTCCTGACCTGGGCTGCAGGACCCGTCGTGCTGGCACGGCGCTACCCGGCATGATCTTGCAGGTCGTCCTCGTAACGCGTAGGTCTCGGGTGAAGGCATGTCGTAGACGAGTGAGGCCGCCACCCCGGTGGGGAGTGGCGGCCTCACTGTTACTGGCGCTACGTCAGAGGATCAGCCGGCCGGCGCACACATGGTGCACGGGGGCGGAGGGCAAGCGGGAACAGCGGTCACTGCTGAGCAGTGGGTTCGCAGGCCGACGCATGCTTTCAGGATGTCCGCCCAGGTCGCCCGGACCTGATCTTTAGATGTCGAAGTACAGCTCGAACTCGTGCGGGTGCGGCCGCAGCTGGATCGGGGCGATTTCGGCCGTGCGCTTGTAGTCGATCCAGGTCTCGATCAGGTCGGAGGTGAAGACACCGCCGGCCTGGAGGTACTCGTTGTCCGCCTCCAGGGCGTCCAGGACGGCCGGGAGGGAGGTCGGGACCTGCTGGACGTTGGCGTGCTCCTCGGGAGCCAGCTCGTAGAGGTCCTTGTCGATCGGCTCGGCCGGCTCGATCTTGTTCTTGATGCCGTCGAGGCCCGCGAGCAGCAGCGCGGAGAACGCCAGGTACGGGTTGGACGACGGGTCCGGGGCGCGGAACTCGACGCGCTTGGCCTTCGGGTTGGAGCCCGTGATCGGGATGCGCATCGCGGCGGAGCGGTTGCGCTGCGAGTACACCATGTTGACCGGCGCCTCGAAGCCCGGGACCAGGCGGTGGTAGGAGTTCACCGTCGGGTTGGTGAAGGCGAGCAGCGACGGGGCGTGCTTGAGGATGCCGCCGATGTAGTAGCGGGCCATGTCCGAGAGGCCCGCGTAGCCCTGCTCGTCGTAGAACAGCGGGTCGCCGCCGGACCACAGGGACTGGTGGACGTGCATGCCCGAGCCGTTGTCGCCGAAGATCGGCTTCGGCATGAAGGTCGCGGTCTTGCCGTTGCGCCAGGCGACGTTCTTCACGATGTACTTGAAGAGCATCAGGTCGTCGGCCGCGGCGAGCAGCGTGTTGAACTTGTAGTTGATCTCGGCCTGGCCGGCCGTGCCGACCTCGTGGTGCTGGCGCTCGACCTGGAGGCCGGAGTTCTCCAGCTCCAGGGAGATCTCGGCACGCAGGTCGGCGAAGTGGTCGACCGGCGGGGCCGGGAAGTAGCCGCCCTTGTAACGGACCTTGTAGCCGCGGTTGTTCTCCTCGGAGCCGGTGTTCCAGGCGCCGGCCTCGGAGTCGATGTGGTAGAAGGACTGGTTCGCGGAGGTCTCGAAACGTACCGAGTCGAAGACGTAGAACTCGGCCTCGGGGCCGAAGTAGGCGGTGTCCGCGAAGCCGGTGGAGGCGAGGTAGGCCTCGGCCTTCTTGGCGATGTTGCGCGGGTCGCGGCTGTACTGCTCGCCCGTGATCGGGTCGTGGATGAAGAAGTTGATGTTCAGCGTCTTGTCGCGGCGGAAGGGGTCCAGGCGGGCCGTCGAGAGGTCCGGGCGCAGCGCCATGTCGGACTCGTGGATGGCCTGGAAGCCGCGGATCGACGAGCCGTCGAAGGCCAGTTCCTCCGTCGCGTCGAACGCCTTCGCGGGAATCGTGAAGTGCTGCATCACGCCCGGCAGGTCGCAGAACCGGACGTCGACGAACTTCACGTCGTTGTCCGCGATGAACTTCTTCGCGTCGTCGCCGTTCTGGAACATCCAACTCCTCCTACTCCCACCCGGGAGGGGCGGGGTTGCAGCTCGGTCGTGCGGCCAGTGCGGTGGCACACGCTGGACCCGACCATAGGCAGGCGGGATTTCTCAAGCGTGACCCGTTTGTTTCACCCAAGTTAACCGGCCTGGTGACAAGCGTGCCAAGACTGACCCGGGCCGAAGTGATCGAAAACGGGCGCAGTACCGTGGGATCCGTGGACAACAGGCAAGCAATCGGATCGTGGCTCTCGGGGCCCCGCGCGGCCGCCGAGGACATGGGCGTCGACTTCGGCTACCGGGGCCAGCGGCTCGGTCTGCCCAAGGACGGGCCCGGCTCGGTGGCCCCGCTCGGGCGGCGGTTCGCCGCCATCTTCATCGACTGGGCCCTGTGCGCCCTGATCGCGTACCAGCTGATCGCCCGCGGCGACCAGCACAGCGCGGGCAACTGGGCACTTCTGGTGTTCTTCGTGCTCGGCGTGCTCACGGTGGGGACCGTCGGGTTCACGCCCGGCAAGCGGCTGCTCGGTCTGCGCGTGGTCGCCGAGGAGGGCGGCCGGCTCGGCATCGTACGGGTCGTCGTCCGCACCCTGCTGCTGTGCCTGGCGATCCCGGCGCTGATCTGGGACCGCGACGGCCGCGGCCTGCACGACCGCCTCGCCCGCGCGGTCCAGGTCAGGATCTAGCCCCGCTGACCTGTCGGCCCGTACATCTGCGGGCCCGTACACGTGTGGGCCTGGGGGCCCGACGACCCGTGCCGGCGGACTTGGCGACCCGTGTCGGGCAACGTCGGAAGGCGGCCCGGACCATGTCGGTCCGGGCCGCCTTCGTATGCGTTCGAGGCCTCGTCGTGCCTACGCGGTGGGGGTCAGCGCATCTTTCCGCCGCGCGGCATCCGCGTGCCCTTGGGCATCGGGCCCTTCGGCAGCGGCATGTTGCTCATCAGGTCGCCCATGGCGCGCAGCCGGTCGTTGGCCGCGGTCACCTGCGGGCCCGAGAGCACGCGCGGGAACTTCAGGAGCGTCGTGCGCACCTTCTTCAGCGGCACCTGGCCCTCGCCGTCACCGACGATCACGTCGTGCACCGGGACGTCCACCACGATGCGGGCCATCTTCTTCTTCTCGGCGGCCAGCAGGGACTTGACCCGGTTCGGGTTGCCCTCGGCCACGAGCACGACGCCGGCCCTGCCCACGGCCCGGTGGACGACGTCCTGGCTGCGGTTCATCGCCACGGCCGGGGTGGTGGTCCAGCCGCGCCCGATGTTCTGGAGCACGGCGGCCGCCGCGCCGGGCTGGCCCTCCATCTGACCGAACGCCGCCCGCTCGGCACGCCGCCCGAAGACGATCGCCATCGCGAGCACGGCCACCAGGAGACCCAGGATGCCGAGATAGACCGGGTGCCCGAGCAGGAACCCGATCGCGAGGAAGACGCCGAGGACGACGATTCCCACGCCAGCGATGACAAGCCCGATTTTGGAGTCGGCCTTGCGGGTCATCTTGTAGGTCAGGGCGATCTGCTTCAGTCGCCCCGCATTCGCATCGTTCGCAGCGCTCTCTGCGGTTGCCTTCCTCGCCATACCAGGAAGTTTACGTGGCCTAGGAGGGGCGGGTGGCCACGGCCTCCAGTACGTGCTGGGCCTCGACCCGGTCCTTGGCCCGGCGACGGTCCTCCAGGACCGCGGTCCAGGCGTTGCGCCGGGCGGTCCGCTGGCCGGAGCTCATGATCAACGACTCCATGGCGCGCAGCGCGCCGGTGACGGACGGAAGCGTGGTGGCCCGCACGGTCTGCGGAGCGGTAGCGGCCTGCATCGTCGAGGTCCCCCCTCGGGACGGGAAGTCAGGAACGGACGGTGGTGTGGGGGCATGCGCGGTGCGTAAAGCCAGAGTCACTGATTGGTGTTACCAGGGCGTGTCCGACCGGTCAAACGCCAATGAAACATTGACGCGGCCCCGGAAAACGTTGACGCGGCCCGTACGCGCGCCCCGACCTGCGGGGGACGGTACGAGCCGCGTCGGCGCGGCCGTGACCGGTCAGTGGTCGCCTGTGGGCGGATTCACGCGCGGGTACGTCCGGATCCGCGCCCCGATCAGGCGGTGGTGGCGGCGCTGCGGGCTTCCATCGCCTGCTGGTAGAGGCGGCCGGCCCGGTAGGAGGAGCGGACCAGCGGGCCCGACATCACACCGGAGAAGCCGATCTCGTCGGCCTCCTCCTTCAGCTCCACGAACTCCTGCGGCTTCACCCAGCGCTCGACGGGGTGGTGGCGCACGGAGGGGCGCAGGTACTGCGTGATCGTGATGAGTTCGCAACCCGCGTCGTGCAGGTGCTGGAGCGCCTCGCTGATCTCCTCGCGGGTCTCGCCCATGCCCAGGATCAGGTTCGACTTGGTGATCAGACCGTAGTCGCGGGCCTTGGTGATCACGTCGAGCGAGCGCTCGTAACGGAATCCGGGGCGGATCCGCTTGAAGATCCGCGGCACGGTCTCGACGTTGTGCGCGAAGACCTCGGGGCGGGAGGAGAAGACCTCTTCCAGCTGCTCGGGGACCGCGTTGAAGTCGGGGGCGAGCAGCTCGACCTTGGTGCGGCCCTCGGCGCGCCCCTCGGTCTGCGCGTGGATCTGGCGCACGGTCTCCGCGTACAGCCAGGCGCCGCCGTCCGCCAGGTCGTCGCGGGCGACGCCGGTGATGGTGGCGTAGTTCAGGTCCATCGTGACGACCGACTCGCCGACGCGGCGGGGCTCGTCACGGTCGAGCGCCTCGGGCTTGCCCGTGTCGATCTGGCAGAAGTCGCAGCGCCGGGTGCACTGGTCGCCGCCGATGAGGAAGGTCGCCTCGCGGTCCTCCCAGCACTCGAAGATGTTGGGACAGCCCGCCTCCTGGCAGACCGTGTGCAGACCCTCGCTCTTCACCAGCTTCTGGAGCTGGTTGTACTCGGGGCCCATCTTCGCCCGGGTCTTGATCCACTCGGGCTTGCGCTCGATGGGGGTCTGGCTGTTCCGGACCTCCAGGCGCAGCATCTTGCGTCCGTCGGGTGCGACTGCGGACACGTCCGGCTCCCTGTGACTTCGATTCTTCGGCGAACCCTAGGGTACGCCCGTTGATTGAACGGCCGGGGTGCGGCCCACTGCCGTGGGGGCAACCCCCGGAGGGGCTGGGGCATTCCCCCGCCGCGGGCCGGCCGGGCCGAGGACCGGCCGCGGGCCGGCCGGGGCTCGGCCGCGGGCCGGTCAGGCCGAGGCCCGCTCGACCTCGCGGGGGGCCAGTTCCGCGTGCTCCAGGATGTCCTTGAGGTGGCGCTCCACCACGGGCAGCACCTCCTCGATCGTGACCTCGCGGCCCAGTTCGTACGAGAGCGACGTCACACCCGCGTCGCGGATCCCGCACGGCACGATCCGGTCGAACCAGGTGTTGTCCGGGTTCACGTTGAACGAGAAGCCGTGCATGGTGACGCCCTTGGCGACGCGGATGCCGATCGCCGCCAGCTTGCGGTCCTCGCGGCGCTGGCCGGCGTTGGACGGCGCGTACTCGGGGCCGTTGAGCCGGGGGTCGAACTCGTCGTCGTTCAGACGCGGGTCGAAGTCGAGGGAGAGGCCGCCGGGCTTCGGGCGCTGCTCGACCGGGTCGCCGAGCACCCACACCCCGCTGCGGCCCTCGACCCGGGTGGTCGCGAGACCGAAGTCGGCGGCGGTGCGGATCAGGGCCTCTTCGAGACGGCGTACGTGCGCGACGACGTCCACGGGGCGCGGGAGCTTCTGGATCGGGTAGCCGACCAGCTGGCCCGGGCCGTGCCAGGTGATCTTGCCGCCGCGGTCGACATCGATCACCGGGGTGCCGTCCAGGGGGCGCTCGCTGTCCTCGGTGCGCCGGCCCGCCGTGTAGACCGGGGGGTGCTCCAGCAGGAGGCAGGTGTCGGGGACCTCGTCCGCGAAACGGGCCGCGTGCACCCGGCGCTGCTCGTCCCAGGCCTCCTGGTACTCGACCGCGTCCTCGCCGAAACCCAGCCGGACAAATCGCAGCTCGTTCACTCCAGCTCCCCTGTCGAACTTCTCGGATGCCATCGATGCGCGCCCTCAATCACTGTACGACCGTGTTCGACAACCCCCGCACGCCCCCCGGAGCCCGGCAGAAACGGCACGTCACCACACGATCGGATGAATGCGGGGCGAAGGTGGCGGCACCGGCCGTATTGACCGCTAAATTCTCGCCGTTCCATGAGGGCTGCAAGGTTGGCCCGGAAGGCAGGAGAACGCAGAGCTGATGACGGAACGACCCTCGCAGCGCACCCCCAACCGCCAGCTCGCCACACTCATCGCGGAAGCCGGGTTCTCCAACGCGGGGCTCGCCCGTCGCGTTGACCAGCTCGGTCTGGAGCACGGACTGGACCTGCGCTACGACAAGACCTCGGTCACCCGGTGGCTGCGCGGCCAGCAGCCGCGCGGCACCACACCCGCGCTGATCGCCGAGGTGTTCACCCGGCGGCTCGGCCGCCGGCTCTCCGCACAGGACCTCGGTCTTGACGCCTGTGCGCCGGTGTACGCGGGCCTGGAGTTCGCGGCGACGCCCGAGGAGGCCGTGGACATCGTCAGCGGCCTGTGGCGCAAGGACTCGGGCAGCCACGCCGAGCTCCGCAAGATCGCGTTCACCCCGGCGGGCCTGGTGGTCCCGAGCCGGGACTGGCTGATCGGGCGGGCCGACGACCGGGTGGGGCGCGGTGAGCCGGCCCCGCCGGGCAACGTGACCCGCATCCCGGTGCAGGGCCGGCCCACGGTGCCCCGCCAGCGCACCACCGACCGGGGGCCCGGACAGCGGGTGACCGGCGGGGACATCGCGGCGCTCCGTTCGGTCGGCGAACTGTTCCGCACGCTCGACCACGCCTACGGCGGCGGCCACGCGCGCCAGGCCCTGGTGCGCTATCTGGAGCACGAGGCCGAGCCGATGCTGCGCGGCAGCTACGGCGAGAACGTGGGCCGCCGGCTCTTCGCGGCCGCCGCGGACCTGACGAGACTGGCCGGCTGGACCTCGTACGACATCGCGGCGCACGGGCTCGCGCAGCGTTACTTCGTGCAGGCGCTGCGGCTCTCGCAGGCGGCGGGGGACCGGGCGTACGGCAGCTACGTCCTGGTCACCATGAGCCGGCAGGCCGTCTATCTGGGACACGGCCGCGAGGCGGTGCAGCTGGCCCGGGTCGCTCAGCAGGGTGTGGGGTCGGCGGCGCCACCGGTCGTGCAGTCACTGCTCAACGCCGTCGAGGCGCGGGGGCACGGGGTGCTGGGCGAGGTCCGTGCGTGCACGGCCTCGCTCGCGCGGGCCGAACGGGCGCTGGAGAGCGCCCGGCCCGGCGACGACGTGCCGCACTGGGGCCGGCACTTCGACGAGGGGCAGCTGGCCGACGAGTTCGGCCACTGCCACCGCGATCTCCAGCAGTACCGCGCGGCCGCCCAGCACGCGGAGCGCTCGCTGCAACTGCGCGCGCCGGGCTATGCCCGCTCCCGGCTGTTCTGCCGGGTCGTCCTCGCCACCGCCCGGCTCGGGCTCGGCGAACTCGATCAGGCCTGCGCCCTGGGCGCGGAGGCGGCGCAGCAGGCCAGCGAGATGCGGTCGGCGCGCGCGGTCGAGTACGTGCGCGACTTCGAGCGCCGTCTGGAGCCGTACCGGGACGCGGCGGCGGTCCGTACCTACCGGGACCGGGTGGCCGCCCTCGGCTGAACCGCCCCTGGCCGTGGACGTCTCCGGCCGGAGACGTCCACGACCGGGCTCCTTGGGCCAGGGGATGTCTCCGGCCGGGCGCGCCCGGCCTCAGGCCGCCTTGTGGATCACCTCCGCCGTCGCCCGCCAGGACGGGACGCCCAGGTCGGCGAGGATCGCCCGGGCGGCCCGGCGGCCCGAGTACAGGGCGCCCTGGACGGTGCTGGTGTCGCGGTGGTCTCCGCAGACGTACAGGCCGGCGAGCAGCCGGACCTGGCGGCGCAGATCGTGCGGGGCCGGCATCGAGGGCACGGCCTGCGGGGTGTGGTGCACCGCGAGCAGCTCCCAGTCGTCCGTGGACGTGGCGTACAGACGCGCCAGTTGGCGGCGTACGGCGTCCTCCAGGTCGGCCGGCGGGGTGCCGAGCACGGTCGAGGTGATCAGCGCCCGGCCGTGCGGCGCGCGGCTCGGGTCGACCTCGCTCATCACCGAGGTGTACGCCACCGGGCCGCTGCGGTCCGCGTCCAGGAGCAGCGCGGGGTCGGCGAGCGGCGGGCGGGGCGCGGTGTGGTGCAGCACGGTGAGCGGATGGAAGCCGGGGACCCGCAGGCCGGGCAGCAGTTCGGCGGCGGCGGGGGCGTCGGTGGCCAGGAGCAGCGAACGGCAGCCGAGCACGCCGTGATCGGCGGTGGTGACCGAGGTGGTGGCGACGGAGGTCACCTTCACACCGGTGCGCACCGTGCCGGGCGGCAGCCCGGCCGCGAGCAGCTCCGGCAGGGTGGCCGCGCCGCCCGCCGGGACGCACAGCCGGCCCCGGGCGAAGCCGCGCAGCGCGAGGTCGGCGCAGCGGCTCGACGTGGTCAGCTCCGGGTCGCACAGCAGGGCGGAGAGCAGCGGGCGGACGAATCCGTCCAGCGTGCGGGCGGGCAGGCCCCGGCTCAACAGGGCCTGTCCTGTGGGGAGTTCAGGACGGGCGATGAGCCGCTCGACCGGGGTCGCGGCGAGCTTGGCCAGTGCCTTGCCGAGCCGCGCCTGGTCGAGCGCGCCGCCGAGCGGGGTGGGCGTGCCGCGCGGGGCGCTCGCCCGGGCGCGCGCGGCGGCCAGTGCGCCCCGTGCGCTCCCCGTCGTGCCCGCCCGGTAGTGGCGGCCCTCGCTGTGCACGAGGACGCCGGGTGCGAAGGGGCGCAGCGGCAGGTCCTCCAGGCCCGGGGTGCGGGTCAGTTCCGGGTACGAGGTCGACAGCAGCTGGCCGATGCGGTCGAGGCGGAAGCCGTCGACGTGGGCGGTCGACATGCGGCCGCCCACATCGGGGGCCGCCTCCAGGACGCTGACCGTGACTCCCGCGCCGGTCAGCTGATGAGCCGCTGACAGGCCCGCGAGCCCGGCCCCCACGATGAGTACGTCCGCATGGTGTGCGGTACTGAGCACGTGGCCCTCCCCGAGGTAGGCGCGGTCGGTGGAGGCCTCATGCCCCCAACTGGCCCACGGAATGCCGGAGTTCGGGGAGAGAGTAGGTAGGTTCTCCGGCTTCGCGCTGCGCGCGTGCGGGTGGGCGTGGGCGCACGGCGGGCGCACGGCCCCCCTCCCGGGGGCTCCGCCCAGCCCCCGGGCGCCTTTGCCGCTCTCCCGCCCGTGGCCCGGGGTTGGTCGGTTCCGGGCCACGGGGGCTCTGCCCCCAGAACCCCGTTCGCGCCTCAAGGGCGCTCGTCCTCCACCGCCGGACGGGCTGAAATCCCTCCACCGGCCGGCGCCGAGGCCCTCACGGGCGCGGGGAACCCTGCGATCGGGCAGGCGCGATCGGGCAGGCGCGGTCCGCGGGCGCATGCGTGGGCGGTGTCCACCCGGACCGGGGCCGGGGCGGAGCCCCGGGGCGCCGCCCCCGGGGTCAGGCCAGCGCCGCGCCGATCGCGTCGTCCACGCTCGGGAACGCGAACGCGAAGCCCGACGACAGCAGCCGGGACGGCAGGACGCGTTGGCTGGACAGGATGTCCTCGGCCGCTTCGCCCAGGGCCAGGCGCATCGCGGGGGCCGGGACCGGGAAGAGGGCGGGGCGGTGCAGGAGCCGGGACATCGCCGCCGTCACCTCGGCGTTCGTGACCGGCTCGGGCGCCGTCAGGTTCACCGGGCCGGAGAGATCCTCCGCGTCCAGCAGGAACCGCAGCGCCGCCACCTCGTCGTGCAGCGAGATGAACGACCAGTACTGGCCACCGCCGCCGAGCCGGCCGCCGAGCCCCGCCCGGAACAGCGGGATGAGCTTCGCCCACGCGCCGCCCTCGCGGGCCACCACCAGGCCCGTGCGGGCGAACACCGTGCGGATGCCCGCCTCCTCGGCGGGGGCCGCCGCCTCCTCCCACTCCACGCACACCCGCGAGAGGAACCCCTCGCCCGGCGGCGCCGACTCGTCCACCGGCCGCCCGCCCGTGTCGCCGTAGTAGCCGATCGCCGACCCGCTGACCAGCACCTTCGGCGGTGTGTCCAGGGAGGCCAAGGCCTCGGTGAGCGCGGCCGTGCCGAGCACCCGGCTGTCCCGGATCTCCTTCTTGTACGCGGCCGTCCACCGGTGGTCGGCCACGCCCGCCCCGGCCAGATGCACCGCCGCCTCGCAGCCGGCCAGGCCCGCCGCGTCCACGTACTGGCGTACCGGATCCCATTCCACCTCGTCGGGCGCGTCCGGCCGACGCCGTACCAGGCGCAGCACCTGGTGTCCGTCCGCCCGCAGCGAGCGCACCAGCTCCGCACCGATCAGTCCTGTCGAACCCGTCACCGCGATCTTCATGAGGTCCATCCTCGCGCGCCCCGGCCCGCATGGCACAGTGGCCGCATGCCTGAGTCGTCCACCGAGCCCGGTCGTCCCGCTCCTTTGCGCATACGGCCCGCCCGGCGCTCGGACGGCGAGGCGCTGGGCCTGCTCACCCGGGACGCCTGGTCCCCGCTGCACTCCGTGCAGCCCCGCCCGGTCCCGCCGTACGAGCCCTTCTTCGACGAGCGGCACCAGCCCGCGGACTACCTCGTCGCCGAGGCGGACGGGGAGGTCGTGGGGTTCCTCCGCCTGGTGCCGGCCACCTCGCTCCCGTGCAACAGCCACGTCCGCCAGATCCAGGGGCTCGAAGTCGCCGAGGCCGCACGCGGCCGGGGCGTCGCGCGGGCCCTGCTGCACGCCGCGTACGACGTGTCGCGCGGGCAGGGTGCCACGCGCATCACCCTGCGCGTCCTCGGCCACAACGCACCGGCCCGCGCCCTGTACGCGGCGGAGGGCTTCGCCGTCGAGGGCGTCCTGCCCGGGGAGTTCCTGCTCGACGGCGCCTGTGTGGACGACGTCCTGATGGGCCGGACGCTGCTCGACCGCTGACCATCGACACCGAATTCCCCGACCCCCGAAAGCAGGGCAGCTCCGTGTCAGACTCCTCCCCGTCCACTCCCTCGATCCCCTCTGCCAAAGCCGTCGCCGACACCGCCCGCGTCGCGCTGCGGGGGCTCGACGCGATCCGGGACGATCTCGCGGCCCTCTACCGCGATCTGCACGCCCACCCCGAGCTGTCCTTCGCCGAGCACCGCACCGCGGCCGAAGTCGCGCGCAGGGCAAGGGAGTTCGGGTACGAGGTGACCACCGGGGTCGGGCGCACCGGTGTCGTCGCCGTGCTGGCCAACGGGCCCGGGCCCACCGTGCTGCTGCGGGCCGACTTCGACGCCCTGCCGGTCGCCGAGCGGACCGGGCTCGGCTACGCCTCGACCGCCGAGGGAGTCATGCACGCCTGCGGCCACGACATGCACGCCAGCTGTCTGCTCGGCGCGCTCGGACTGCTCGCGGACGCCCGTTCGCTGTGGAGCGGCACCGTCCTCGCCGTCTTCCAGCCCGCCGAGGAGGTCGGGCAGGGCGCGCGGGCCATGCTCGACGACGGTCTCTACGAACGGTTCGGCACTCCGGACGTGGTGCTCGGCCAGCACGTGGGGCCGTTCCCGGCCGGGCTGATCGGCGCGCACGCGGGCCCCGCCTTCGCCGCCACCGACGCGCTCAAGGTCGTCATGTACGGCAAGGGGGCGCACGGTTCGCGGCCCGAGGCCTCCGTCGACCCGGTGGTGATGGCCGCGTCGACCGTGATGCGGCTCCAGACGATCGTCTCGCGCGAGATCCCGGGCGGCGAGACGGCCGTCGTCACCGTGGGCTCGCTCAACGCCGGGACCAAGGACAACATCATCCCGGACGAGGCCGAGCTCAAGCTCAACATCCGTACGTACAAGGAGGAGGTGCGCACGCGGGTGCTCGCCGCGGTCGAGCGGATCGTGCGCGGCGAGGCCGCCGTGGCGGGGGCCGAGCGCGAGCCCGACATCACCGGGATCGACTCGTTCCCGGTGCTCGTCAACGACGCCGAAGCGGTGGCCCGCACGATGGCCGCCGTCGGCGCGGTCATCGGCGACGGCCAGGTGCTCGACCCGGGGCCCGTGACCGGCAGCGAGGACGTCGGCCTGTTCGCCACGGAGGCCCAAGTCCCGCTCTGCTACTGGCTGTTCGGGGGTGCGGACCCCGAGGTGTACGGGGCGGCGTTCGCCGCGGGAACCGTCGACCAGGACATCCCGTCCAACCACTCGCCCTTCTTCGCCCCGGTCGTCGAGCCCACTTTGACCACCGGTGTCACGGCCCTGACCACGGCCGCGCTCGCCTGGCTCGACGCGCGGTAGCCGGGCCGCTCAGCGGCCCAACAGGCGCATGCCGCCGGTGAGTTCGCGCAGACAGCGGACCGCGAGCTCGGCGGGGGAGCCGGCGCCCGAGGCCGGGGCATCGGTGGCCGCCCAGGCCTCCAGGGCCACCCGGATCGCGCCGGTGGCCGCCGCCGCCACGAGGCGCACCTCCAGGGCGTCGGCCCGCGGCCCGGCGAGCCGGGTCAGCACGGGCAGCAGGCGCTCCTCGGAGTCCTGGTTCACCCGGTACCAGACCGCCCGCAGTGCCGCGTCGTGCTCGGCCGCGCGCAGCAGGCCCCGGGTCCATCGCAGCTGCTCCACGGCGGCCGCGTCGGGGGCCGAGAGGGCGCCCCGCACGGCGGCCTCCAGGGTCCCGGCGAGGGGTCCGGGCTCGGCGGCCTCCAGCAGGGCCCGCCAGCGTTCGGCGCCGCCCGAGAGCAGTGGGCCGACCGCGTCCTGCTTGGAGCGGAAATAGCGGTAGAAGGTGCGCAGCGCGACCCCGGCGTGCCGGGCGATGGCCTCGGCCGTGGTGCCGTCCGGCCCGTGCTCGGCGAAGAGCGCGGCCGCGGCCCGGGCGATGTCGAGCTGGGTCGCGGCCTTGCGGCGCTCGGTGAGCGAGGGGGCGGCCGCGGGGGTGGGCGCGGACGGGGGCTGCGGAACGGGGTGGGTCACTTCGTCAGCGTACGCCCGCGACCTGTGGGTGTGCATGGATTGACGTCGTGGCAAAACGTGCCATCCAGGCGTACGGTGGACGCCGGAAGCTGCCACCCCCCGGTGGTCGGACCAGGATGCTGCCGCCCCCGGCAGCCACCGGAGACATCGAGAAAGCTGGACCCGCGATGAGCGTGAACACCGTCACCGACCGCTACGAAGGCCGCCGCGCCCTGGTCACCGGGGGTGGCTCCGGCATCGGGCAGGCCACCGTGCTGCGCATGCTCGCGGAGGGCGGCCACGTGGTCGCCGCGGACGTCAGCGAGGCCGGCCTCAAGGACACCGCGGACAAGGCGGGCGCGGGCATCGGCCGGCTGACCACCCTCGTCGTGGACATAGCCGACGAAGCGTCGGTCACCGAGGGAGTCGCCGCCGCGGTCTCCGCGCTCGGGGGCCTGGACGTGCTGGTCAACGCGGCCGGCATCCTGCGCTCCTCGCACACCCACGAGACGAGCCTGGCCGACTTCAACCGGGTCGTCGCGGTCAACCTGACCGGCACCTTCCTGATGATCCGCGAGGCCATTCCGGCGCTGCTCGAAGGCAACGGCGCGGCCGTCGTCAACTTCAGCTCGACCTCGGCGGTGTTCGCCCACCCCTACATGGCGGCGTACGCGGCCAGCAAGGGCGGCATCCAGTCGATGACGCACGCGCTCGCCGCCGAGTACGCCAAGCAGGGCATCCGCTTCACCGCCGTGCAGCCCGGTTCGATCTCCTCCGGCATGACGGACGGATCCGGTGCCTCCCGTTCCAGCGTGGGTCCCGGCCTGCCCGCCGACGCCGACATGTCGCTCTTCGTGAAGCTCGCCCCGGCCATCGGCCAGGGCTTCGCGGGTCCGGAGACGGTGGCCTCGGTGGTCGCGATGCTGGCGAGCGACGACGGCCGCTTCATCACCGGCACCGAGGTCCGCGTCGACGGCGGCACGCACTTCTGACCGTCGGTGCGCACCTCTGGCCGACGGCCCGATTCCCGACCGCCGGTGGGCCACCGCGGCCGGGGGCGCGGCGGCCCGCCCCGCGGGCTCAGCCGGTGCCGAAGCGCTCCCACAGGCGCGGGAAGCGGGCCGCGAGCGCCGAGTCGTCCTCGAAGTCCAGCGGGGTCCCCTCGGGCTCCTCGGCCTGGGACGGAATGCCGAGGTCCGGCGCCTCGACGCCGGTGAGCTGCTCGTACGCCTCGTCCGCGGCGTAGCCGAGCTCCTCGCCGTCGCCGTCGACCTCCTCGTCGAACTCGCCGAGGAGGTCGGCGAGCGCGTCCGGGTCGTGCAGCGCGCCCTCGAAGACCTCGCGGCCCTGGCCGATGAGCCAGCAGCGGAAGTAGTCGAAGGCGTCGTCGCTCGCGCCGTCGAGCAGCACGGCCGCGGCTCCCCACAGGTCCCAGCGGTAGGCGCGGTTGTAGCGCGCCTCGAAGTGCCGGGCGAAGTCGAGCACGGAGTCGGGGTCGTACTGGAGCAGCCGGTCCACGAGCAGGTCGGCCTGTTCCTCGGGGTCGCCGTCGGCGGCCTCGCGGGAACGGTCGACGATCTCCCAGAACTCCGTCTCGTCCATCACGGAACCAGCATCATGGGTAGGGCAGGGCGGCGCACGCGGAGCGGCGTTATTCGTCCGGTTGCCGCTGACCGACGGCTCTCCTCCGCCCGGCCCGGCTACTCGTCGAGCGGGCGCAGCGGGGTCGCCACCGTCTCCCAGCGCGAGTCGAACCACGCCTGGACCTGCTGGAACTCCGCACGCTCCAGGGGGCGCGCCCCGTTGCCCTCCAGGGTGGCCGGGAACAGGGTGTCGCTGTGCAGCTCCAGTACCTCTATGGACGCGGCGTCCACCAGGATGCGGGTCTTGCGCAGGAAGTAGTAGCCGGTCAGCATCTGGGTGCCGTTGATGAGGTAGCGCTTCTCGCCGGGCACCGTCGGAAGGCCCCGGATCTCCACGGACACCGAGCCCACCGTGCCCTCCTCGGCCAGCTGGGTGAGCGAGTGGTGCAGCGCCTCCGCGTACATCCGGATGACCCGGCGCAGCCGCCGCAGCGGGCGCATGTCGTCCGGATCGTCGAGGTGGCGCGGGTAGGGATGGTGGGTGTCCAGGTCCGGCACCAGGACCCGTACCCGGACCGAACGGGGGGCCGCGCGGTCACCGAGCCGGATCAGCTCGGCCTGCTGCTGGACGGCGCGGGACAGCTCCTCGGTGTGCAGCGACCAGACGTCCAGGGAGACGTGCGGGGCCTCGAACGCCCGGGAGACGTAGTGGACCAATGGCCGCCCGATGGCAGCCTGGCGGGCCACCCGGGCGCCCCGCCCGGACACGCCCTCCTCCAGGAGCTGCTCGTCGCGCAGCAGCTGGAGCGCCTTCTGTACGGTGCCGCGTCCGCAACGGAAGCGGCGCATCAGCTGCTCCTGCTTGGGCAGCCCCTCGCCGGGCGCCGGCACCCCGTTCTGGATGTCCTGGCGCAGCGCGTCGGCGACCAATCGGTAGCGGGGGATCTCCCCGGCCTCGTCCCGGTCGGCCCCGTTGATGTGGGTCGTCACCCACAGAGGCTACAACTCGCGGTCAGGACAGGACAGATGGCTGCGGGCACCGGTCAACTGCCGCTGTTGACCGCTTGGTTGGGACAGATCGACGGGCAACTTCCCAATGGCATAGTCGTGTTGCCCAATATGCATTCGGTTGACCATAGATGGCAGCCATTCAGTCCGGGTAGGAGGAGGGCACACAATCGCCTGCCAATGAGGGTACCGAGCGTCACTCCACGCGGTCCGCGGCGGCGACAACCGGAGGAGGTGTTCCATGGGACTGGAGACACGCGTGCGAATCGTCCTCGAACTGCTGTCGAACGTGGGTGCGGTGTCCCTGCTCGGCCCCTCGGGCCTGCTGGTGCTCGCCCTGGGCGTGCTGCTCGCGAAGGGCGGCGGCGCGGACCGCGAACGGCCGGCGGCGGTGCCGGCCGGGCCGCGCACCAACCTGGTGTGCGTGGCGGCCGTGCTCCTGGTGATCGTGCTGATCGCCGCCCGCTGAACGGGACTTCACGGCGAGCGGCGCCCGCTCCGGATCCGGCTCAGTTCGGGTCCATGGGGCGGGCGATGGTGTTCCACAGGGAGTCGAACCACTGCTGGGTCTGTTCCACATAGCTGCGGGTGACCTGGTCGTCGTCGACCACGGTGTGCCGGAAGAGCATGCCCTCCACGCCGAGCATGTCGTAGATCTCGATCGGGTTCCGGTCGAGATCCACCGTGCGTTCGGTCACCTGGTAGTGCCCGGCGAGGACCTCGCGGCCGTTGAGGATGTACACCTTCTGCGTCGGAGTGATCGACACCTTGCGGGCCTCGACCGTCACGTCCGGGACCAGGTCCCGGACCTTCAGCATGCGCAGCGAGTGCCGCAGCGAGCCGTAGATGTGGTCGCTGGTGATCCGCAGCCGCTCGCGCGGCCGGGTGTTCCCCAGGTCGCCGATCACCTGGGGCAGCGCCAGGGGTGCCTCGGCGTCGGGCAGCAGGATGCGCACCGCGACGCGGCGCGGCCCCGCGCCCTCGGCCTGCACGGTGACGAGCGGGCCCGCCAGCGCCGCCGCCAGCGTCTCGCCATTGAGGCAGTACGCGTCGATGGTCACCTCGTCCTGGCGGAAGCACTGCGCCACCCGCTCGCCCAGGAAGACGCCCGCGGGCCGGGGTGAATGGCGGCGCGGCCCCGGCACCTCGCGTCGGTCCTCGGCGGATCGGCCCGGACTCGGCCGGGCCACCGTCGGCGGGGTGCCCTGCTGGGCCCGCCTGATCAGGCCTTCGCGCTCCAGGAGTTCCACGGCGCCGCGGACCGCGCCTCGCGGCACCGAGAAACGCTCGCTGAGCTGCGCCTGCGTCGGGAGGTGCTCACCGACCCGCAGCTCCCCGCAGGAGATGAGGGCGCGCAGACCGTCGGCGACCACATCCCGCGGACGACGCTGTCCATCGGTAGAAGCGCTGATTCCAGGCACGCGTCAAGCCTACAACGGCCTGCCAATGACGGCGAGTTGTCTGCCGGAAACTGCCCGTATCCGCCAATGGTCCGCGCTATTCGTAGAGTTGGCGCAGTCGGCGCGCCGCCTCCGTGAACCGCGTACGGAGTTCGGTGGGTTCCAGTACCTCCAACTCCGGTCCCACTGCCATGAGTTGGCTGTACGCCACATCCTGCGACTCGACCGGCAGGGTGAGGGTCAGCCGGCCGTCCTCGTCCGGCTCCCCGGCCCGCTCCAGGGCCTCGCGCACGAGACGCCGGTCGCCGGTGGTGTACGGCAGCAGGGCGGCTCCGGCCGATGAGACCCGTACGACCACCGTCTCCCTGAGTACCGTACGGGCGAACTCCTCGGCCCGGGCCTCCCAGAACCCCGGCAGGTCGAAGTCCTCGTCGCGCACGAAGCGGTCCTCGCCGACCGCGACCGCCGTGAACCGGTCGAGCCGGTACACCCGGAAGTCGCCGCCCTCCTCGGCGGCCCGTGCGCACAGGTACCAGACGCCCGCCTTCAGGACGAGGCCGTACGGTTCCAGGTCGCGCTCGACCTCGCGCCCGACCTCGCGCTCGACCTCGTGCTCGACCTCGCGCCCGACCTCGCGCTCGACCTCGTGCTCCATCTCGCGCTCCACCTCGTGCTCGACGTCACGCCTGGCCCCGCGGCGGACCGGGCGCCGGTAGCCCACCCGTACGCATCGGTCGTCCCACACCGCCTCGGCCACGGCGGGCAGCAGCTCGGGAGTCCCGGGCTCCTGCCACCAGCCGGGGGCGTCCAGGTGGAAGCGCTGGGCGGCGGTGGCGGGGGCGTCCTTGAGGGACGGGAGCAGGGCCGCGGACACCTTCAGGCGGGCGGCCGAGGCGGCGTCCTCCAGGCCCATCTCCCGCAGCGCGCCCGGCACGCCGGACAGGAAGAGCACCTCGGCCTCGGAGCGGGCCAGGCCCGTGAGACGGGTGCGGTACCCGCCGACGAGGCGGTAGCCCCCGGCCCGCCCCCGGTCCGCGTACACCGGGACCCCGGCCTCGGCGAGCGCCTGCGCGTCCCGGGTGACGGTGCGCTCGGACACCTCCAGTTCTCGCGCGAGCTCGGCGGCGGTCATGGCGGGTCTCGCCTGGAGGAGCAGCACCATCTTGATGAGGCGGGCAGCGCGCATGAGGCCATTCTGCGGGCTCGCCGCGCGGCTGTGGCCGTCTGTGGGGTTGCCCCGGCGGGGCGGGTTCGCGGCGTCTGCGCGGCTGCCGGCGGCGGGGCGGGCCTGTGTGTCGGTGTCCGGGCGGCCGTCCACGCGCGGCCCGCGGCCGAAGGCGGTCGTCTTCCGGGTGCGGGTCGTGCGTGGCCGGTCGCGCAGTTCCCCGTGCCCCCAACACCCCGGGCCCGGCCCGCGCCTGGACCATCGGCCCTGGACCATCGGCCCCCCGGGCCCGCGGCCCCAAAGGCCCCGGCCCCCGGCCGCGTCCGGAGGGCTAGACCTCGGTGAGGGCGATGACCGAGAACACCCCGCCCTGCGGGTCCCGCAGCAGGGCGAAGCGGCCGGGCGGGATCGTGGTGGGGGGTACGTGGACCTCACCGCCCAGCTCCCGCGCCCGCGCGGCGACCGCGTCGCAGTCCTCGACCTGGACGTACACCATCCAGTGCGCCGGCACCTCGGGCGGGAAGTCCGAGCCCATCCGCATCATGCCGCTGAAGCTCTCCCCGTCCAGCTTCCACTCCGTGTACTCGGAGGACGACCCGTACGGGTCGGCCGCGTCCGTGGTCCAGCCGAAGACCGTCGCGTAGAACGTCTTCGCCCGATCGCTGTCGCGGGTGAGCAGTTCGAACCAGCACATGCTGCCCGGCTCGTCCACCACTCCGAAGCCCGCGTGCCGCTTGGGCTGCCAGACGCCGAACACCGCCCCCTCGGGATCGCTGAAGACCGCGAGCCGGCCGGAGTCGAAGACGTCCATGGGGCCCGCGACGATCGAGCCGCCGTTGCCGGTCACCGCCGCGGCCGTCGCGTCGGCCGACTCGACCTGGATGTAGGTGAGCCACGCGACGGGCTGCTCCGTGCAGGGCCCGTACCCGCCGACGTACCGGTCGCCGAGCAGGAACATCCCGTAACCGCCGGCCTCCTCCATCGGCACGTCCGCGCCCTGCCAGCCGAAGAGGTCTCCGTAGAAGGCCTTGGCGGCGGGTACGTCGGTGGTGGAGAGGTCGGCCCAGGCGGGTGCGGACGGGCGGTTGGAGATCTTCATGCGCTGCTCCCGGAGTCGTGCCGCCCCCGGTCGACATTCACGCACGCGTGCCCCGCCCCGGCAATCGGGACGGGGCACGCGTGCGTGGCCTCCGGGCCTGGAACCCCGAGGGGCCCAGGACCGCGCGGCCTACAGGCCGTAGCGCTCGCGCGCTTCCTTCACGGCCGTGACCGGGACCTCGCCGCGCTTGGCGAGCTGGGCCAGGGCCGCGACGACGATCGACTGGGCGTCGACGCCGAAGTGGCGGCGGGCGGCCTCGCGGGTGTCGGAGAGGCCGAAGCCGTCCGCGCCCAGCGAGGAGTAGTCCTGCTCGACCCACTGCGCGATCTGGTCCGGGACCTGACGCATGTAGTCGGACACCGCGAGGACGGGGGAGTCCACGCCCTCAAGTGCCTTGCGGATGAAGGGAATTCGCTCCTCGCCGCGCAGCAGGGCGGCGTCCGCCTCAAGCGCGTCGCGGCGCAGCTCGGTCCAGGAGGTGGCGGACCACACGTCGGCGGCCACCCCCCACTCCTCGGCGAGCAGCTTCTGCGCTTCGAGCGTCCAGTGGATCGCCGTGCCGGAGCCCAGGAGCTGGATGCGCGAGGCGTTGACCGGGACGGTGACGCCTGCGGATTCCGCCGTGTTGAAGCGGTACAGGCCCTTGACGATGCCCTCGTCGATGCCCGCGGGCTTCGCCGGCTGCGGCATCGGCTCGTTGTAGACCGTGAGGTAGTAGAAGACGTCCCGGTCCTCGTCCGGGGCGGCCTCGCCGTACATCCGGCGCAGACCGTCCTTGACGATGGCCGCGACCTCGTAGGCGAAGGCCGGGTCGTAGGACAGGGCCGCCGGGTTGGTCGCCGCGATCACCGGGGAGTGGCCGTCCGCGTGCTGGAGGCCCTCACCGGTCAGGGTCGTCCGGCCGGCGGTGGCGCCCACCAGGAAGCCGCGGCCGAGCTGGTCGCCGAGCTGCCACATCTGGTCGGCCGTGCGCTGCCAGCCGAACATCGAGTAGAAGATGTAGAACGGGATCATCGGCTCGCCGTGCGTGGCGTACGCGGACGCCGCGGCGATGAAGTCGGCCATCGAGCCGGCCTCGGTGATGCCCTCGTTGAGGATCTGGCCGTCCTTGGCCTCGCGGTAGTACATCAGCTGGTCGCGGTCGACCGGCTCGTACGTCTGGCCCTTCGGCGAGTAGATGCCGAGCGAGGGGAACAGCGACTCCATGCCGAAGGTGCGGGCCTCGTCCGGGACGATCGGGACCCAGCGCTTGCCGGTCGTCTTGTCGCGGATCAGGTCCTTCATCAGCCGGACGAACGCCATGGTGGTGGCCATGGACTGGCTGCCGGAGCCCTTGTCGAAGGCCGCGAACGACTTGTCGGCCGGGGCCGGCAGCGGGGCGAGCGCGTGGCTGCGGCGGGCCGGGGCCGGGCCGCCGAGCGCCGCGCGGCGCTCCTGGAGGTAGCGGACCTCGGGGGAGTCGGCGCCGGGGTGGCCGTAGGGGACCTGGCCGTCGACGAACTGGGCGTCCGAGATGGGCAGTTCAAGAAGGTCACGCATGTTCTTGAACTCGTCGTTGGTGAGCTTCTTCATCTGGTGGTTCGCGTTCTTGGACGCGAAGCCCTCACCGAGGGTGAAGCCCTTGACGGTCTGCGCCAGGATGACGGTCGGCGCGCCCTTGTGGGACAGGGCGGCCTTGTAGGCGGCGTACACCTTGCGCGGCTCGTGGCCACCGCGCGAGAGGTGGAAGCACTCCAGGATCTTGTCGTCCGAGAGCAGCTTCGCCATCTCGACGAGCGCCGGGTCCTTGCCGAAGAAGTCCTCGCGGATGTAGGCCGCGTCCCGCGTCTGGTACGTCTGCACCTGGGCGTCGGGGACCTCGCGCAGGCGGCGGACGAGCGCGCCGGTGGTGTCGAGCTGGAAGAGCTCGTCCCAGGCGCCGCCCCACAGCGACTTCACGACGTTCCAGCCGGCGCCGCGGAACTGGGCCTCCAGCTCCTGCACGATCTTGAAGTTGGCGCGGACCGGGCCGTCGAGGCGCTGGAGGTTGCAGTTGATGACGAAGGTCAGGTTGTCCAGGCCCTCGCGGGCGGCGAGCGCGAGGGCCGCCGTCGACTCGGGCTCGTCCATCTCGCCGTCACCGAGGAACGCCCACACGTGGGAGTGGGAGACGTCCTTGATGTTCCGGTTGGTGAGGTACCGGTTGAAGCGCGCCTGGTAGATCGCGGAGAGCGGGCCGAGTCCCATGGACACGGTCGGGAACTCCCACAGCCAGGGCAGGCGGCGCGGGTGCGGGTAGGACGGCAGGCCGTCGCCGCCGGACTCCTGGCGGAACTTGTCCAGGTGCGCCTCGGTGAGGCGGCCGTCGAGGAAGGCGCGGGCGTAGATGCCGGGCGAGGCGTGGCCCTGGATGTAGAGCTGGTCGCCGGATCCGTCGCCCTCCTTCCCGCGGAAGAAGTGGTTGAAGCCGGTCTCGTACAGCCAGGCCGCGGACGCGAAGGTCGCGATGTGGCCGCCGACGCCGTACTTCGAGCCGCGGGTCACCATGGCCGCCGCGTTCCAGCGGTTCCACGCGGTGATCCGGCGCTCCATCTCCTCGTCGCCGTCGATGGCGGGCTCGGAGGAGGAGGGAATGGTGTTGACGTAGTCCGTCTCCAGCAGCTTCGGCAGGGCGAGGCCCGCGCCTTCGGCATGCTGGAGCGTGCGGCGCATCAGATACGCGGCCCTATGCGGGCCGGCGGCCTTGGCGACGGCATCGAGGGAGGCCGCCCATTCGGCGGTCTCCTCGGTGTCACGGTCCGGGAGCTGGTCGAGCTCGCTCGGAAACTTGGCTACGGGGTCGATCACGATCGCCGCCTTCCGGACAGGAGGGGGGTGGAGAAATAGGGGCCTTTGTCTGGCAGGACGGGGCCTTGGACCGGTGAGTCCGCCGTTGACTGTAAGCCGACGATCGATGATCGATCAAAGCGTTGAGCCAAAAACTTCTTCGAATCGGGAAAGTCGGCACAGGGTGCCGCCAAAATGGGCACCGGGTGCCTTGGATTTCCAGGTGCCCGGTGGACCGCCGCGCAGGTCAGGCGCTACGCGGCGCGCACCCCAGGACATGGGCCTTCACCAGGGCGCCGATGGCCGGATCCCGCCGCCGGAAGGCCGCCACGAGGTCCTCGTGCTCCTCGGCGTACGACTTCTGCACGGTGCCGAGCCAGCGGATCGAGAGGGCCGTGAACACCTCGATGCCGAGGCCTTCCCATGTGTGCAACAGCACACCGTTGTCGGCGGCCCGCACCAGTTCCCGGTGGAATCCGACCGTGTGCCGCACCTGCGCGGTGCCGTCGGCCGCCCGGTCCGCCGCGTAGAGGGCCGCCACGTGCGGCTCCAGGGCCGAGCAGTCCTCGGCGAGCCGGTCGGCCGCCAGCTCGGCCGCGATCTGCTCCAGACCGGCCCGCACGGGATAGCTCTCCTCCAGGTCGGCCGCGCTCAGACTGCGCACCCGTACGCCCTTGTTGGGCGCCGACTCGATGAGGCGCAGGCTCTCCAGTTCGCGCAGCGCCTCGCGCACCGGCGTCTGGCTGACCTGGAGCTCCACCGCGATGCGCCGCTCCACGATCCGCTCACCGGGCTTCCAGCGCCCGCTGACGATCCCCTCCACGATGTGCTCGCGGATCTGCTCGCGCAGCGAGTGGACGACGGGCACGGTCATGGGGGCTCCTTAAAACGAGCGACGACGTCCAAACAATACGGCCGCGTCCCCGTCCGGAAGTGCCCGGACGGGGACGCGGCCGCTGGTGAGACGAGTGTTACAGCCGTCCCACGGTGCCTCTCAGAGCCTTACAGGCCGAGCTCGACCTCGAACTCGCCGGCCTCCAGGATCGCCTTGACGGCGCTCAGGTAGCGAGCCGCGTCGGCGCCGTCCACCAGACGGTGGTCGTAGGAGAGCGCGAGGTAGGTCATGTCGCGGATGCCGATGACGGTGCCCTCGGCGGTCTCGATGACCGCCGGACGCTTGACCGTGGCACCGATGCCCAGGATGGCGACCTGGTTCGGCGGCACGATGACCGTGTCGAACAGCGCGCCGCGCGAGCCGGTGTTGCTGATCGTGAAGGTCGCGCCGGACAGCTCGTCCGGGGTGATCTTGTTGGCGCGGACCTTGCCGGCCAGCTCCGCGGTCGCCTTCGAGATGCCGGCGAGGTTGAGACCGCCCGCGTTCTTGATGACCGGGGTCATCAGACCCTTCTCGGAGTCCACGGCGATGCCGATGTTCTCCGAGTCGAAGTACGTGATGGTGCCCTCGTCCTCGTTGATCCGGGCGTTGACGACCGGGTGGGCCTTCAGCGCCTGGGCCGCAGCCTTCACGAAGAACGGCATCGGGGAGAGCTTGACGCCCTCACGCGCGGCGAAGGCGTCCTTCGCCGCGTTGCGCAGCTTCATCAGCTTCGTGATGTCGACCTCGACGACCGTGGTCAGCTGGGCCTGCGAGTGCAGCGCCTTCATCATGTTGTCGCCGATGACCTTGCGCATGCGCGTCATCTTGACCGTCTGGCCGCGCAGCGGGGACGCCTCCAGGGAGGGGGCGGCCTTCGCGGCGGGGGCAGCGGCGGCGGCAGCGGCCGGAGCCGGCGCCTTGGCGGCCTCGGCGGCGGCGATGACGTCCTGCTTGCGGATGCGACCGCCGACGCCGGTGCCCTTGACCGCGCCCAGGTCCACACCGGACTCGGAGGCGAGCTTGCGGACCAGCGGCGTGACGTACGCGCCGTCGTCACCGGAGGTGGCCGCGGGGGCGGCAGCCGGGGTGGCGGCCGGAGCGGGCGCCGGGGCGGCGGGCGCCGGGGCCGGAGCGGCGGGGGCCGGTGCCGGAGCGGCGGCCGGGGCCGGGGCGGGTGCCGGGGCGGCGGGAGCCGGAGCGGCGGCCGGTGCCGGAGCAGCAGCGGGGGCCGGGGCGGCAGCGGGGGCCGGGGCGGCCGGAGCCGGAGCGGCGGCCGGAGCCGCGCCCGGGGCACCGATGACGGCGAGCTTGGCGCCGACCTCGGCGGTCTCGTCCTCACCGACGACGATTTCGAGCAGCACGCCCGCGACCGGAGCCGGGATCTCGGTGTCGACCTTGTCGGTGGAGACCTCAAGGAGCGGCTCGTCCTCGGCCACCTCCTCGCCGACCTCCTTGAGCCAGCGGGTGACGGTGCCCTCGGTCACGCTCTCGCCGAGCGCGGGGAGGACGACGTCGGTGCCCTCGGCGGAGCCACCGCCGGAGGCGGCCTCGGCCGTGGGGGCCGGGGCGGGGGCCTCGGCCTCGGTGGAGGGCGCGGCCTGCGGCGCGGGCGCCTCCTGGGCCGGGGCCTCCTGGGCGGGGGCCTCGGCGGCCGGAGCGGCCTGGGCCGCGGGGGCCCCGGTGCCGTCGTCGATGACGGCGAGCTCGGCGCCGACCTCGACGGTCTCGTCCTCGGCCACCTTGATGGAGGCCAGGATGCCGGAGGCGGGGGCGGGGATCTCGGTGTCGACCTTGTCGGTCGAGACTTCGAGCAGCGGCTCGTCGGCCTCGACGCGCTCGCCCTCGGCCTTCAGCCAGCGGGTGACGGTGCCCTCGGTGACGCTCTCGCCGAGCGCCGGAAGGGTTACGGAAACCGACATGGTTTCGGTTGCTCCTTACGAGAATGGGGTCTCCCCTGCTCAAGCGCAGTCGAGAGCTTGGGGAAGGAAGTGGTCGTCGCGCCCGAGGGGCTGTTAGTCGTGGGAGTGCAGCGGCTTGCCGGCCAGCGCCAGGTGGGCCTCGCCGAGCGCCTCGTTCTGCGTCGGGTGCGCGTGGATGAGCTGCGCGACCTCGGCCGGCAGCGCCTCCCAGTTGTAGATCAGCTGGGCTTCGCCGACCTGCTCGCCCATACGGTCACCGACCATGTGGACGCCGACCACGGCGCCGTCCTTGACCTGGACGAGCTTGATCTCGCCCGCGGTCTTGAGGATCTTGCTCTTGCCGTTGCCCGCGAGGTTGTACTTCAGAGCGACGACCTTGTCCGCACCGTAGATCTCCTTGGCCTTGGCCTCGGTGATGCCCACGGAGGCGACCTCGGGGTGGCAGTACGTCACCCGGGGCACGCCGTCGTAGTCGATCGGGACGGTCTTGAGACCGGCCAGACGCTCCGCCACCAGGATGCCCTCGGCGAAGCCGACGTGCGCGAGCTGGAGCGTCGGGACCAGGTCGCCGACGGCGGAGATGGTGGGCACGTTGGTGCGCATGTACTCGTCGACCAGGACGTAGCCGCGGTCCATCGCGACGCCCTGCTCCTCGTAACCGAGGCCCTGGGAGACCGGGCCGCGGCCGATGGCGACGAGGAGGACCTCGGCCTCGAACTCCTTGCCGTCGGCCAGCGTGACCTTCACACCGTTGGCGGTGTACTCGGCCTTCTGGAAGAAGGTGCCCAGGTTGAACTTGATCCCGCGCTTGCGGAACGCGCGCTCCAGGATCTTGGAGCTGTTCTCGTCCTCGACCGGCACGAGGTGCTTGAGGCCCTCGATGACGGTGACGTCGGTGCCGAAGGACTTCCACGCCGAGGCGAACTCGACGCCGATGACGCCGCCGCCCAGGATGATCGCGGACTGCGGGACGCGGTCCAGGGTCAGCGCGTGGTCGGAGGAGATGATCCGGTTGCCGTCGATCTCCAGGCCCGGCAGCGACTTCGGCACGGAGCCGGTCGCGAGCAGGACGTGGCGGCCCTGGACGCGCTGGCCGTTGACGTCCACCGAGGTCGGGGAGGACAGGCGTCCCTCACCCTCGATGTAGGTCACCTTGCGGGAGGCGACCAGACCCTGCAGACCCTTGTACAGGCCCGAGATGACCTCGTCCTTGTACGCGTGGACCGCGTTGATGTCGATGCCCTCGAAGGTCGCCTTGACGCCGAACTGGCCGGCCTCGCGCGCCTGGTCGGCGATCTCGCCGGCGTGCAGCAGGGCCTTCGTGGGGATGCAGCCGTTGTGCAGGCAGGTGCCGCCGAGCTTGTTCTTCTCGATCAGTGCGACGTCCAGGCCCAGCTGCGCTCCGCGCAGGGCCGCGGCGTAGCCGCCACTGCCACCGCCGAGGATCACTAGGTCGAAAACGGTGCTGGCGTCGTTCGCCACGTCACGTCCTCCATGCATGTGCGCCGGGCGCGGTCGTCGATGACCGGCGGCGGCTGGTGTTCGGCCGCTTGTCTTCGGCCCTGTGGTGGGGGCCCTGTCCTGCCGAGAACCCATCTTCGCACTTGTTGACGGAAGGCGGGACGCGGGGCCGGGGTCTGAGACGGCTGATCGTCGGGCTGAGCGCCGCTCAGACGTCACTCCACCGCCGCGCGAAGACGTACGGATTTCATCTACAGCGAAATCCGGCCGAAGCGTGACGGTACGGAGCGTGAACACGGGCGGCCCCGGCGCTTGTGCCCGGGGCCGCCCTGTGCGTCGGCTGTGGACGGGCTGTCAGCCGAGGTCGCCCGCGGCGGTGCGCTCCGCCAGACGGAGCAGGGTGCGCACCGAGGAACCGGTGCCGCCCTTGGGGGTGTAGCCGTGCGGGGCGCCGTCGTTGTAGGCGGGGCCCGCGATGTCGAGGTGGGCCCAGGTGATGCCCTCGCCGACGAACTCCTTCAGGAACAGGCCGGCCACCAGGCCGCCGCCCATCCGCACGCCCATGTTGGCCAGGTCGGCGGTGGGGGAGTCCATGGTCTTGCGCAGGTTCGCGGGCAGCGGCATCGGCCAGGACTGCTCGCCGGACTCCTCGGCGATCTCGTGGATCGCGGTGCGGAAGGCGTCGTCGTTGGCCATGATGCCGAAGGTGTGGTCGCCGAGGGCGAGCACCATCGCGCCGGTCAGCGTCGCCACGTCGACGATCGCGTCCGGCTTCTCCTCGGAGGCCTTCCACAGCGCGTCGGCCAGGACCAGCCGGCCCTCGGCGTCGGTGTTGAGGACCTCGACGGTCTTGCCGCTGTACATGCGCAGCACGTCGCCGGGACGGGTGGCGGAGCCCGACGGCATGTTCTCGGCGAGCGCGAGCCAGCCGGTGACGTTGACCTCAAGGCCCAGGCGCGCGGCCGCGACGACGGCGGCGAACACGGCGGCGGCGCCGCTCATGTCGCACTTCATCGTCTCGTTGTGGCCGGCCGGCTTGAGCGAGATGCCGCCCGAGTCGTAGGTGATGCCCTTGCCGACGAGCGCGAGGTGCTTGGCGTTCTTGGCGTGGGTGTACGTGATCTTCACCAGGCGCGGCGGGTTCTCGGAGCCGACGCCGACGCCGAGGATGCCGCCGAAGCCGCCCTTCTCCAGCGCCTTCTCGTCCAGCACCTGGACCTTGAGGCCGTGCTCCTTGCCGGCGGCCGAGACCACCGCGGCGAACGCCTCGGGGGTCAGGTCGTTCGGCGGGGTGTTGATGAGGTCGCGGGCGCGGTTCATCTCCTCGGCCAGCGCCAGGGAGCGCTCGACGGCCGCCTTGTGGGCCTTGTCGCGGGGCTTGGCGCCGAGCAGCGTCACCTCGGCGAGCGGCTCCTTGGCGTCCGGGCCGCGGTCCTGGTAGGCGGTGAAGGCGTAGGCGCCGAGCAGGGCACCCTCGCCGATCGCCTCGATGTCCTCGGCGGCCTCGATGGGCAGCGCGAAAGCGGCCTTCTTGACGCCGTGCAGGGCGCGGGCGGCGTTGCCCGCGGCGGTGCGCAGCACTTCGGCGTCGTACGCCTCGTCGGCGGCGGGGACGGTGCCCAGGCCCACGGCGAGCACGAACGGGGCCTTGAGGCCGGAGGGCGACACGGCCTTGGTCACCTCACCCTCGGCACCCCGGGCGCCGAGGGTCTCCAGGACGGCGGCGAGCTTCCCGTCGAACGCCTTGTCCACGGCCTCGGCGCCGGGCGCGACGACCAGCCCACCCTTGGGGCCCGCGGCCTTGGCGACGCCGACGACGAGGGCGTCGGCGCGCAGCGTCGCCGCGCCGGCAGTGCTGAGAGTCAGAGCAGTCACGGTGGTGAGATCTCTCTTCCTTGAGAAGCCTGGTGGCTTGTTCGACCGTCGGATGGGCCGGCCGGGACCCGGTACATCGTATTTCGGGCGGGTCGACCACCGGTCACGAGCCTACGCGCGGTGACGGCGTTCGATCGCGGTGGCCTTAATTCACTCATCCGTGGTGTCTCTTTCACGTTTGGCCCGCACGCTCGGTGAGAGCTCCGTCACACTCGCCTCAATCAGGACAGGGGGCGCCGCGCCCCTTTGCATCATCACCACAGGTTCTCCATGCGCGCTCCGCTTGTGGAGGACCCTACGAGGGGGGACATATGAAGGCGAAGGCCTTGAAAATGGGCAGATCGCGGGTCGCGCTCACCGCGCTGATGGCCGCCGGCCTGCTCTCCACGGCCATACCGGCCGCCAACGCCGCGGCCACGGTGCTGCCGCGGATCGATCTGAAGATGCTGGTGCTCGACGACGGCGGAAGCGCCGTCGGTGCCATCGTCGCCGAGCTGAAGAACACCGGAGTGCCGTACCAGACGGTCGCGTTGGGCGCCGCGGGGCGGCCGACCATCAACGCCGCGTTCCTCAGCGACAACATCGCGGGCCGCCCGCACGCCAAGTTCCAGGGCGTCGTCGCGCCCAACGAGATCCCGTTCGGCAGCGCCGCGGCCCCCGAGCAGACCGCGCTCGCCGCGTACGAGAAGACCTTCGGGATCCGCCAGATCGACGCCTACACCTGGGCCCACCCCGAGGTCGGGCTCGACTACACCGACCAGCCGGGCGGCTTCTCCGGCCCCCTGGACGGCGTGAAGACCCAGGTCAGCGCGGCCGGCAAGGCGGGGCCCTTCGGCTATCTCGACGGTCCGCTCACCTTCGAGGACAACGACCCGGCGGTGCCCGAGAGCTACGGCTACGCGGCCCACCCCGAGGCCGGCTTCACCAGCTACCTCGACGCCCCGAGCGGCGGCTCCATGCTGGGCCAGTACACCCACGACGGCCGCAGCGAACTGGTCGTCACCTTCGCCTACAACCAGTACCAGCAGCAGTTCCAGGCGCTGGCCAAGGGCATGGTGGAGTGGGTCACCCAAGGGGTGCACCTGGGCCAGAGCCGCAACTACTTCTCGGTGCACGTCGACGACGTGTTCGCGCCGGACGCCCGCTGGGACAGCGTCAACAACTGCACCCCGGGCGACTTCGACTGCCCCGACGGCGGCACCGCGAGCACCGACATCCGGATGACCGCGGCCGACGCCCAGTACGCGGCCCAGTGGGAGGCCACCAGCGGGTTCACGCTCGACATGGTCTTCAACGCGGGCTCGGGCGAGGAGTGGAAGTCCGAGAACGGCGGCACCGACGCCCTCGCGACCCAACTGCTCGCGGACAAGGCCAAGTTCCGCTGGATGAACCACACCTACACGCACGAGTTCCTCGGCTGTGTGCAGGACAACACCGTGGTGCCGTGGGTGTGCAAGAAGAACGCCGACGGGTCCACCCAGTGGATGAGCCGGGCCGACATCTCGTCCCAGATCTCGCAGAACTACAACTGGGCCGTCCAGAAGGGCCTCCCGGTCGACAAGAGCGAGATCGTCACCGGTGAGCACTCCGGCATGAAGGTGCTGCCGCAGCAGCCCGACGACAACCCGAACCTGGCGGGCGCCTTCGCCGACAACGGGATCAAGTGGGCGGGCAGCGATGCCTCGCGCGAGCCGGACCAGCGCGCGGTCGGCGCGGCCCTCACCGTGCCCCGGCACCCGATGAACGTGTACTACAACGTCGGCAAGGCCGCCGAGATGACCGACGAGTACAACTGGCTGTACACCTCGAAGGCCAACGGCGGAAGCGGCATCTGCGAGAACAACCCGGCCTCCACCTGCATGACCGCGCCGCTGGACACGGCCACCGGCTACCAGTCGTACATCGTGCCCCGCGAGGCCAAGACCGCGCTCAGCCACGTCCTGTGGAACGACCCGCGGCCGCACTACGTCCACCAGTCGAACCTGGCCGAGGAGCGGATCCTCTACCCGGTCCTCGACAAGGTCCTCGCCGACTACAAGGCGCTGTACGCCGACAACGCCCCGATCGTGAACCTGCGCGAGAAGGACGCGGGAACCGAGTTCAGCCGCCGCGCGGCCTGGGACAAGGCGCTGGCTTCCGGTTCGGTGACCGCCTACCGGATCGGCACCGCGGTGACCGTGCAGGCTCCGAAGGGGGTGGCCGCACCGATCACGGCGCCGCAGGGCACGCTCAAGCAGCTGTTCATCGGCACCGCCGCGTTCGGGACGCCGTACGCGGGTGAGCGCTCCGACTGGTCCTCTCCCGAGGTGCTCCAGTCGGCGATCACGCTGAAGCTGCCGGCCTGACCAGCCGGCTGATCGTCAGTACCGCACGACCGCTTGTCCTGGGGGGACATTCATGCCGAGCAGTGGCCGTCATGTCACCATGCTCACGGAAGGCACGTATCCGCATGTGCACGGGGGTGTGAGCACCTGGTGCGACCAGCTCGTACGCGGCATGCCGGAGGTCGACTTCACCGTCGTCGCCCTCACCGGCAGCGGCCGCGAGCCGGTCGCCTGGGAGCTCCCGGCCAATGTCCGCCGGCACACGGCCTTCCCCCTGTGGGGGCCGCGGCCCGGCGGGCGGCGGCCGCTCCTCGGCAAGGAAAGGCGCCGGTTCACCGACACCTACGAGCGCTTCCTGCTCGCGCTGCTCGACCCGGAGTCCGGCTGTGACTTCGCCTCGGCCCTGTACGGCCTGGCGGAACGGGCCCGGGACGGGCGGCTCTCGGCGGCGCTCCGCTCCGAGGCGGCCCTCAAGTCGCTGATGTGGATCTGGACCATGCCGCACCTGGCACTGTCCCGGGCGAAACCCACCGTGCACGACGCCCTGACCGTGACCGACCTCCTGGAACACGCACTGCGCCCGCTGTCCGCCCGCATTCCGGCGGACAGCGTGGCGCACGCGGTCAGCAGCGGCCTCGCCACGCTGCCCGCACTCGCCGCGCAGTACTTCGACGGGGTGCCGTTCCTGCTCACCGAACACGGCATCTACCTGCGCGAGCGCTACCTCGGATACCGCGCGGGCGGGCAGAACTGGCCCGTCAAGGCGGTCCTGTTGAGCTTCTACCGGGAGCTCAACACGCTCGGCTACCGCAGGGCCGACCTCATCACGCCGTGCAACCAGTACAACCGCCGCTGGGAGGAGCGCGGAGGCGCCCCCGCCGAGCGCATCCGCACCGTCTACAACGGCGTGGACCCCGACCTGTTCCCGCACGCCGGACCCGACCCGGCCGTCCCCACCCTGAGCTGGTGCGGACGCATCGACCCGATCAAGGACCTGGAGACCCTGATCCGCGCGTACGCCATCGTGCGCGCCGAACTCCCGGACACCCGGCTGCGGTTGTACGGGGGAGTGCCGGCCGGCGGCGAGGCGTACCGGACCCGCCTGGAGAAGCTGGCCGCCGATCTCGGCGTCACCGACGGCATCTCCTACGAGGGCCGCGTCACCGATGTGGCGAGCGCGTACGCCTCGGGCAGTGTGGTGATGCTGTCCAGCATCAGCGAGGGCTTCCCGTTCTCGCTGATCGAGGCGATGTCCTGCGGCCGCGCCACCGTCTCCACGGACGTCGGAGGCGTACGCGAGGCGGCCGGCGAGGCGGGGATCGTGGTGCCGCCGCGCGAGCCCGCCGTCATGGCCGAGGCCGCCCTCGGGCTGCTCCGCGACCACGAACGCCGGGCCCGGCTCGGCGCCGAGGCCCGGCAGCGGGTGATCGACGAGTTCACCCTGCACCGCTCGGTGGACGGCTTCCGGCGGATCTACCGCGAACTGGCCGGCGACCTCCGACGCGAGCCCGTACCGGCCGCCTTCGCGCCCGAGGACGACTGGACCCTGCAACTCGTCGGCCCCTGGTGCCGCGAGCTGTCCCGGGACGTGCAGGCCGCCCCCCTCGGCGGGGCCGCCCGGTGAGCGGTTCCCCGCGGGCCGGCGGGAACGGCGGGCGGGACACCCTGCCCTTCATCCCGCGCCAGCGCCCGGCCCGGCCCGCCGACGGCGATCCGATGTCCGAACTCGCCGAGCGCTTGGACGAGTTGATAGCCGTGGCCGTGCATCCGGACGAGATAGCCGCGATCATCGAGTCCGACGGCATGACCGACGCCCAGATAAGAGCCCGCTACGGGCACCCCGACTCCTTCTCGCTCGCCGAGGAGCTCTACGACCGCGTGGAGCGCCGCTACCCGGCGCCCCCCGCCCCGCCCCCCGAGCCCTGGCACACCCGCCTCGGCTCGTGCCTGCTGCGCGGCCTCGTCTTCGCCCTGCCCGGACTCGCCTACGTCCTGGGGGCACCCCTGCTCGCCGGGCCCCGCGCCGCGTTCGGTCTGCCCGCGGGAACCGTTCCGCTGCTCGCGGGCACGGTCACCGGCTGGGTGTGGAACCAGTCGCTCTCGCACCGCGCGCACTCCTGGCTCAGCCTCGCCGACCGCCCGGCCGCCGTCCGCGCCCTGCGCCTGGGAGCCCCGCTCGGTGCCGCCCTCAGCGCCCTGTCCGCCATCGCCGTGACCGGCCCCGGCGAACTGTCCGCCGCCGCCTTCGCCGCCGGCCAGTGCTGCTACCTCTCGGCGGCGACCGCCCTGCTCGTGCTCGGGCGCGAACGCCCTTTGTTCTGCGCCCTGTTGCCGCTGACCCTGGGGGCCGTGCCGGGGCTCCCGGCCGCCGCGGGACCGCTGCTGCTGCTCGTCTCGCTGATCGCCGCGGTCACGCTCGCCGTGCTCACGCTGCGCCGCGAGGAGGCGGGGCCCGGGCCGCACGGCGCCGTCTCGCCCCGGCTCACCGCGTCCGTCCCCTACGGCCTGTTCGGGCTCGGCACCGGGATCCTCGTGCTGTACGCCGCTCTCGGCGACATCTTCCGGCACGGCTCCACGGGCACGGTCGCCGGGCCGTCCGCGGTCGCCCTCACGCTCAGCATGGGCCCCGCCGAGTGGCTGCTGCACCGCTTCCGGGCCCGCAGCGCCACCGGCCTGCGGTTCACCCAGAGCGCACGGGGCTTCCGCGGCGCGGTGGTCACCACGGTGGCCGTCTGCCTCGGCGCCTATCTGGCCCTCCTCGCCGCGCTCGCCGAGGCGGGCACCCGGCTGTGGCAGGACGCCCCGGCGCTGAGCGGGCCGCGCCTTGCCACCCTGCTCCTGATCGGCGCGGTGCTGTGGACCGGGCTGCTGCTCCAGTCGTTCGGGGCGGCGCCGGGCGCGGCCGTGGTGTGCTGCGCCGCGGCCGTCGCCCAGACCCTGGCGCTCGTCCTGGGCGCGCCGCCGACGACCGGCCTGGTGGTGTCGGGGACCGCGGCCGCGTTGCTGGCCGCGCTGGTCTGTGTCCTGCTGGGAAGGGCGACCGCCCACCGCCCATGAGACCGTCGCGGAGCATCCCGAGTACCCCGAGCATGCTGCGAGGAAGCACATGAGCAAGCTGTTGGTGCCCTATTACGAGCACCCGGCCGAGCGCCCCGACGCCTGGGACGCGCTGATCGCCGCCGCACCCTCGCTGTACGGGGTCGTCCTCAACCCGGCCAACGGGCCCGGGAGTTCACCCGACGCGGCCTTCGCGGCGGTGGCCGGCCGACTGCGCTCGGCGGGGGTGCGGGTACTCGGCTACGTGGACACCGCCTACGGCGGCCGGCCGCCCCAGGACGTGGTGCGCGAGGCGGCCCGCCACCACGACTGGTACGGGGCGCACGGGCTCTTCCTCGACCAGGCGGCCACCTCCGCCCGCCAGCTGCCGTACTACGCCGACCTGCGCACCGCACTCGCCGCGACCTACGACACGTACGTCACGCTGGTCCTGAACCACGGCGCGGTCCCGCACCCCGGGTACGGCCGGATCGCCGACCTCCAGGTCACCTACGAGGGTCCCTGGTCGGCGTACCGCCCGGCCGGT
Organism: Streptomyces sp. NPDC006691; assembly: GCF_042869955.1. NCBI lineage: Bacteria > Bacillati > Actinomycetota > Actinomycetes > Kitasatosporales > Streptomycetaceae > Streptomyces > Streptomyces sp. NPDC006691. Next base: position 40,164 of record NZ_JBIAGW010000003.1, on the reverse strand, counting down.
CCCGCCGGGCCCGACACCTGCCACCTGGTGTACGAGGCCCCGCCGGACGCGGTCGCCCAGGCGCCGGTCCACTGCCTGGTTCCGGGCCAACTCCCGCACCCCTGGGGTACGTTGCCGCACCGCCTTGAGCCCGTCCGATGAGGCGAGCGCTCCGGCCGCTCCTCCCGCTGGTGCTGCTCGCGGCCTGCACCGGCTCCCCGGACGGCCCCGACGGCGGGGACGGGGACGCCCGGGACACCGCGCCCCCGGCGCCCGCCGGCCCGCACTGGCAGCCGAAGCCGGGCCTGACCTGGCAGTGGCAGCTCAAGGGCAGACTCGACCCGGCCGTCGACGCCCAGGTCTACGACATCGACGCCTTCGACCAGAGCGCGGCGGCCGTGGCCGATCTGCACCGCAGGGGCCGCAAGGTCATCTGTTACGTCTCGACCGGTGCCTGGGAGAACTGGCGGCCGGACGCGGGGCGCTTCCCGAAGAGCGTGCTCGGCAAGGGCAACGGCTGGGACGGGGAGAAGTGGCTGGACATCCGCCGCACCGACGTCCTGGAACCGCTGATCGCCCGGCGCTTCGACCTGTGCCGCGCCAAGGGCTTCGACGCGGTCGAGCCGGACAACATGGACGGCTACGACAACGACACCGGCTTCCCTCTGAAGGCCGCCGACCAGCTCCGCTACAACGAGCTGATCGCCCGGCTGGCCCACGACCGGGGTCTCGCCGTGGGCCTCAAGAACGATCTGGACCAGATCCCGCAGCTCCTGGCCCACTTCGACTTCGCGGTCAACGAGCAGTGCGCCCAGTACCGCGAGTGCGAACGGCTCACCCCGTTCGTGACGGCGGGCAAGGCCGTGTTCCACGTGGAGTACGAGCTGCCCCCGGCCCGTTTCTGCGCCCAGTCCAAGAAGCTGGGGCTCAGCTCGATGGCGAAGAAGTACGACCTCCAGGTGTGGCGCGACCCCTGCTGAGGCTCCGCGCCCGGCTCAGCCGAGCGTGAGGGCGACCAGGGTCACCGTCGCCGAGGCCTCGGCGACCGCCCCGAACACATCGCCCGTCACCCCGCCGAACCGCCGTACGCAGCGTCCGAGGAGCCCCTCGGCCGCGGCGAGCCCGGCCGCCGCGGCGAGCGCGAAGTGCAGCGCGGACCAGGGTCCGAACGGCCACCCCGCCGCCGCGCAGGCCGCCGTCACCAGGGCGGCGGTCACCAGGGCGCGCCGGCCCGGCACCGTGCCCGCCACGACCGCGCCGAGCCCGTCCGGGCGGGCCGCCGGGACGCCCCGACGGGAGGCCAGGGTCAGCGCGGTGCGGGCGACCGCGGCCGCGACGACGGCGCCCACGGCCCCCCGGGCCCACCCGTCCCGCTCGTACAGATGGGCCAGGGCCGCGATCTGGGCGAGCAGGCAGAACAGCAGGGTGATCACGCCGAAGGGCCCGATGTCGCTCTGCTTCATGATGCGCAGCGCGTCCTCGGCGGGCTTGGCGCTGCCGAGCCCGTCGGCGACGTCGGCGAGGCCGTCCAGATGCAGGCCCCGGGTGAGCAGAGCGGGCGCGGCGGTGCTCACCACGCCCGCGAGCAGCGCCCCGGCCCCGAGCGCCCAGAGACCCGCGCCCGCGGCGGCCGCGCACAGGCCGACGGCGAGCCCGGCCAGCGGGGCCAGCGTCATGCCCGCGCGGGCGGCGGAGCGGTCCCACCGGGTGATGCGGGCGGGGAAGACGGTGAGGGTGCCGAAGGCGAAACGTACGCCGTGCAGGGCCTTGCTTGCGTTCACCCGGCGCAGGCTATCCCGAGCACTCCGGGCGCCCCGGACGGTAAATTGCGCATATCGGAGCAAACAGGAGCGGGTGGGATGGGTCACTGGTTCTACCGCAACATCACCGAGCCGGGGAAGCTCCCCATGCTGCTCGCGCTGGCCGCGTTCGTCCTGACGTTCCTGATCACGCGTTCCATCACCCGGCTGATCAGGGCCGGGCGCGGCCCCTTCCGGAACATCAGGCCCGGCGGCCTGCACATCCACCACGTGGTGCCCGGGGTCATCCTCACCGTGGTCGGCGGCTTCGGTGCGGTCGGCAGCGGCCGGCACGGCATCGCGGCGGCCGTCTTCGCCGTCCTGTTCGGGGCGGGCGCGGGCCTGGTCCTCGACGAGTTCGCGCTGATCCTGCACCTGGACGACGTGTACTGGAGCGAGAACGGGCGCAAGAGCGTGGAGATCGTGGTGCTCACCGCCGCCCTCATGACGCTGGTGCTCGCCGGTTTCTCACCGCTCGGCGTCAATGACGTGAGCCCCGGGGAGCGCCAGGACCGCGCCTCGTTCATCACCTCGATCGCGATCAACTTCTGTTTCGTGCTGGTCGCGCTGTTCAAGGGCAAGGTGCGGGTGGCGGTGCTCGGCATCTTCGTGCCGTTCGTGGCGCTGTTCGGCGCGATCAGGCTCGCCCGGCCCGGCTCCCCGTGGGCCCAGCGCTTCTACCGCAAACGGCCGCGGGCCAGGGCGCGGGCGGGGCTTCGGGCCTACCGCCACGACCGGCGCTGGTCCATGCCGCGCCGGCGCCTTCAGGACTGGATCGGCGGCGCACCCGACAAGCTCCCGGTACGCCGCCCCTGATCATGGCGGTCGCGCCGCCGTCTCCTGCGGACCCAGGTGATCCAGCAGATCACCGCCACCGCGATCAGGGCCGCGATGTGCTCCTTGCCCGCGAGGTTGTTCTTGAGCACCACCTCGACGACCATCGAGCCCGCCACCACCCCGGCCGTCCAGTACGCCCGGTAGCGCCAGCACACGTACACCGCGAGGGCGACGACGGCCGCCGAGGGGCCGGTGTCGACCATCTCGGCGGCCGAGGCCGGCAGCCCGAAGACGCTGTCGGGGCCGATGTGGATGCCGACCCGGGCGTACAGGGTGCCGGCCAGCGTCGCGACGTAGGCGATGAGCAGCATCCGGCCCCGCCCGATGCAGATCTCCGCGATGCCGAAGACGAGCAGCACCTGCGCGAGCGCACCCCACACCGGCAGGTCGAGGGCCGGCACGAAGAGCGAGAACGGGGTGCGCAGGAGCGAGATCCACAGCGGGTAGTCGGCCTTGACCGACCCGATGATCTGGATCGGTCTGAAGCCCCAGGACTGGTTCTGGATGAGCTGGAAGACCGAGGTGAGGACGACCGCCGAGAGCGTCAGCCAGATGGCCCGCCAGCGCTGGGTGCGCAGCGCGTACTTCACGGTCTTGTACAGGGGGCCCCACTCGCGCTCGGCGAACCGGAGCACTGTGCTCCGCACCCCTGTGCTCATCTCTGGGACTCCAGATGTCTGCGGTGCAGCCACTTGGGCAGGCCCGGTGCCTCCAGGAATCCCTCGGCGCGCGCGGACGCGATGGCGATGCGCGGCAGATCCGCGCTCTTCTCGAACAAGGTGAACCGCGGCTCCCAGATCGGCCGGTACTTGGCGTTGGACCGGTAGAGGGACTCGATCTGCCACCAGCGGGAGAAGAAGCTGAGGAGCGAACGCCACAGCCTCAGCACGGGTCCTGCCCCGAGCTTCGAGCCGCGCTCGAAGACGGAACGGAACATCGCGAAGTTCAGTGAGACCTGAGTGATCTCGATCTCCTTGGCGCGCTGGAGGAGTTCGATCACCATGAACTCGATCAGGCCGTTCTCGGAGTCGCGGTCACGCCGCATCAGGTCGAGCGAGAGGCCCTGGGGGCCCCAGGGGACGAAGCTGAGCAGCGCCCTCAACTCGCCCTCGCCGTCGAAGCATTCGAGCATCATGCACTGGCCGTCGGCAGGGTCGCCGAGCCGGCCGAGCGCCATGGAGAAGCCGCGTTCGGTGGCGCCGTCGCGCCAGTCGTCGGCCTTGCGCAGAAGTTCGTTCATCTCTTGGGCAGGAATGTCCGCGTGACGGCGGATCCGCACCTCGTACCCGGCCCTCTTCACCCGGTTGTACGCCTGGCGGACGGTCCGCATCGCGCGGCCCTCCAGGGTGAACTCGGCGGTCTCCACGATCGCCTCGTCGCCCATCTCCAGGGCGTCCAGGCCGTGCCGGGCATAGATCTGCCCGGCCTCCTCGCTGGCGCCGGTGACGGCCGGGATCCAGCCGTGCGCGCGGGCCTCGGCCAGCCAGGGCTCGATCGCGCCGGGCCAGGCCTCGGGGTCGCCGATCGGGTCGCCGGAGGCCAGCGAGACGCTGTTGATGACCCGGTAGGTGACGGCGGCCTTGCCGGTCGGGGACCAGATGACGGCCTTCTCGCGGCGCAGCGCGAAGTAGCCGAGAGAGTCGCGCTCGCCCTGCTTGTCCAGCAGCGCGCGCAGCTTCTCCTCGTCCTCGACGGTGAGCGGGTCGACGGCCCTGCGGTTGCGGAAGGCCGCGTAGATGACCGCGATCAGGAGCAGCGTGGCCAGCACGTTGATGGTGACGTTGACCCAGCCGGGGGTGGTGACGCCCTGGGTGTGCCGGTCGTCGGGGACGAGGAACACCAGGCGCATCACGCCGTAGCGCCAGCGCCGCAGGAACGTCGACTGGTCGGTGCCGTCGTAGGTGTTGGTGGCGCTGACCAGGACCGCCGCGATGAGCGAGGTGATGAGCAGGCCGCCGACGGCGGTGACGATCGCGGCCAGCGGGTTGGAGCGGTCGCCCTTGGCGTAGAACTCGCGGCGGCCCAACAGGAGGGCGAGCACGAACGCGGCGGTCAGGGCGAGCGAGATCCAGTTCTGGGCGTAGCGGTGGATCTCCGGGAACGTCATGGCGAACACGAACAGCATCAGGAAGAGGCCGCCGAGCACCATGTTGAGGATCCAGGCGGCCCGCTTGCGGCGCCGCATGGTGACGGCGAGGAAGAGCGTGACGAGACCGGAGGTGAACCCGGCTTCCAGCAGATACGGCGTGAAGTAGTCGTCGGTGTTGTGCCGCCGCAGCCCCTGGCCGAGGGTCACCCACACGGCACTGAGGAAGTTGATGAACGTGACCACGCGCAGGTACCAGACGGCGAACGCCGCCCCGGTGCGTGAGCGGGGGGTGCTCCGGTTCGTTCCTTCAGTGGTGCTCAAGCGGACTTCTCCCATGAAACGCGATGATATGGCGGCAAAGCGTTTCACAGCGGCCTCGGGCGGGGCCGGGGTAGCCCCCCGGCCCCGCCGTGGCTCACGCGTCGCTGTTCTCCCCGGCGCTCTCCGCGCGCTGGTCAGTGCGCTCGGGCAGCTCCGCGGCCAGGGCGGCCGCGGCTTGTACGAGGGGAAGAGCGAGCAATGCCCCGGTTCCTTCGCCCACTGTGACGCCATGATCGAGCAGAGGGTTGAGCGCCATCCGGTCCAGCGCCTTCGCCTGGCCCGGCTCGCCGCTCGCCTGGCCCGCCAGCCACCAGTCCGGAGCCCGGAAGGCCGCCCGCTGGGCCACCAGCGCACAGGCCGACGAGACGACCCCGTCCAGGATCACCGGCAGTCTGCGCACCGCACACTGCAACAGGAAACCGGTCGCGGCGGCAAGGTCCGCGCCGCCCACCGCCGCCAGAAGTTCGAGCTGGTCGCCGAGAACCGGCCGGGCCCGGCGCAGCGCGTCGCGGATCGCGGCGCACTTGCGCATCCACGCCAGGTCGTCGATCCCCGCGCCGCCGCGCCCGGTGACCACCGAGGCGTCCGTGCCGCACAGCGCCGCGATCAGCACCGCCGCCGGGGTGGTGCCGCCCACGCTGAGGTCGCCCAGCACCACCAGATCGGTGCCGGAGTCGGCCTCCTCGTCGGCGATCCTCATGCCGAGCCGGACGGCCGCCTCCGCCTCCTCGACGGTCAGGGCGTCCTCGATGTCGATCCGGCCGCTGCCGCGCCGCACCCGGTGCCGTACGACGTCCTCGGGCAGCAGGGCGGGGTCGCAGTCCAGGCCGGCGTCGACGACGCGGACCGAGGCGCCCTGGCGGCGGGCGAGCACCGCGACGGGGCTCCCGCCGTCCAGGACGGAGCGTACGAGGGTGTGCGCGGAGGAGGCGGGGCGGCCCGAGACGCCGAGCCCGGCCACGCCGTGGTCCCCGGCGAAGAGGATCACGCGGGGGCGCTCGACGGCCCGGACCGGGCTGGCGTTCTGCGCCGCCGACAGCCAGGTGGCCAGCTCGTCGAGCCGGCCGAGCGCGCCGGGCGGCACGGTCAGCCGCTCCCGGCGTTCCTCGGCGTCACGCCGCACACCGTTGTCGGGGCGTTCGATCAGATCGGAGAAGTCGTCCAGGTTCAGCCTGCTCATTTGCCGAACAGTACCGCCAGCGGATGGACATCAGCCGCGCAATGTGAGCGCCTGCCCCGCGACGACGAGCAGCACCTGCTCGCACTCGCCCGCGAACGCCGCGTTCAGGCGCCCGAGTTCGTCCCGGAACCGCCTCCCCGACGACGTCGCGGGGACCACGCCCGAGCCCACCTCGTTGCTCACCGCCACCACCGTCCGCGCGGTGGACCGCACCATCGCGACGAGTTCCTCCGTACGCTCCCTCAGCGCGCGCTCGCCGCCCGCCGCCCACTTCTCGTCGTCCCAGGCGCCGACCCGGTCCATCGCGTCGGTGAGCCACAGCGCCAGACAGTCGATCAGGAGCGGCGGCCCCGGCTCGTCGAGCAGCGGCGCGAGTTCGCAGGTCTCCTCGGTGCGCCAGGAGGCGGGCCGCCGTTCGCGGTGCAGGCCGACCCGCGCCGCCCACTCTGCGTCGCCGTCCCGGCCGCCGCCCGTCGCCACGTAGACGACGCCGGGGAAGCCGGCCAGGCGCCGCTCGGCCTCCACCGACTTGCCCGAGCGGGCGCCGCCCAGGACGAGGGTGCGGCGCGGCAGATCGGGCACCGCGTGGTACTCGCCGACGATCAGGGTGGTGCCGTCCGGCACCGCGCGGGCGCCGAGCGCGGCGAGCCGGCGCTCCAACTCCCGCCCGGGTGGCACGTCGTGGTCGATGTGCACCGCGATCACATCGGTGGCGGGGCCGATGCCGCCGGCCGCCCGCAGCCGCGCGAGCGCGTCCGGCCGTCCGGACACATCGGCCGCCACCATGTCGTAGGGCCGCACCTCGGCGGGGCCCGCGGGGGCGCCGCCCGGCGGCAGGTAGAGGAGCCGCTCGCCCTCGGGGGACGTCACCTCGTAACCGGTGCCCGGCGAGTCCAGCGGCACGGCGCGGACCCGGTGCCCGCTGATCAGCGTCAGCCTGCGGCCGTCCGGCACCCGGCCCGCCGCGGGCAGCCCGGCGGGCAGCTCCACGGCCGGACCGTCGTGCGGATGGGTGAGCAGCACCTGGCGCACCCCGGCCAGCGAGTGCCCGGCGCGGGCCGCGGCGAGCGCCGCGCCCGGGGTGAGGTCGAGCAGCAGCGCGCCGTCGACGAGCAGGGCGGTGGCGGCGCGGGCGTCCGCGCCACGGGCGAGGGCGCACGCGGCGCAGGGGCAGTCGGGGCGCGGCAGGCCGGCGGGGGCCCCGGTGCCGAGGAGAGTCAGTTCCACACCCACGATCCTCCCGCGTCGGTGGCCCTCTTGCGCGCCCGGTTACGCTGCGGGCAGCAACGTGACCCAGGAGGCGGACATGGCGTGGACGTGGCGTTTCGAGAAGTCGGACGGTACGGAGGTCGAGCCGGCGGTGGCGCCGGAGGAGTTCACGACCCAGGGCGATGCGGAGTCCTGGATCGGTGAGGTGTGGAAGGACCTGCTCGAAGGCGGGGCCGACCAGGTGTTCCTCTTCGAGGACGGCACCAAGGTCTACGGCCCGATGAGCCTGCACGCCGAGCAGGTCTGACGGGCGGGCCGGGGGCGCACGCGGCGCCCCCCGGCCCGCTCAGATCTCGCCGAGGGTGACCTCGGCCGTCTTCTTCGCGCCGTCGCGCGTGTACGTCACCGTGACCTTCTGGCCCGGCTTGTCCGCGGCCAGCGCCTCCGTCAGCGAGGTGATGGTCGAGATCTCGGTGTCGTTGAGCTTGGTGATGATGTCGCCCGCCCGCAGACCGGCCTTGGCGGCCGCCCCGTTCGCCGGGGCCTGTACGACCGCGACCCCGGCGGGCTGGTAGCCGGCGTCCACCACGGTGCGGCCGGTGATGCCGAGCGCGGCCCGGCCCGAGTCGGTGACCTTGCCGCTCTTGATGATCTGGTCGGCGACCGTCTTGACCATCGAGACCGGAATGGCGAAGCCGATGCCGGGGGCCGCGCTGCCGCCCATGTCCGGGTCGGTCGCGGCGAGCGTCGGAATGCCGATGACCTCGCTGTCCAGGTTCACCAGGGCACCACCGCTGTTGCCCGGGTTGATCGCGGCCGAGGTCTGCACCATGTTGGCGATGGTGGCGCCCGTGCCGCCGCCCGCGCTGCCCTCGGAGACGGTGCGCCCGGTCGCCGAGACGATGCCCTGGGTGACGCTGGAGGACAGGCCGAGCGGGGAGCCCATCGCCAGCACGATCTGGCCCATCTCGACCTTGGCGGAGTCGCCGAACCGCGCCGCCTTGAGGCCGCTGGGCATCGAGTCGAGCTTGATGACGGCGAGGTCCTGTTCCGGGTACGACGACACGAGCCGCGCGGTGATCGCCGTACCGCTGCCGGACGTCGACACCTTGAAGGTGCGCTCGTTGCCGACCACGTGCGCGTTGGTGACGATGTGCCCCTGGTCGTCGTAGACGATCCCGGACCCGAGGCTGTTGGACGCGTCGATCTGCACGACGGACGGCAGCACGTTCTTGATGACCCGCTGGTAGTCGCTCTGGAGGCTGTCGGTGACGCCGGAGCCGTTGCGCTGGGCGGGCGAGGAACTGGCGGACGGACTGGCCGACTTGGGCGCCGCGGCCGTGCTGCCGCCCGAACAGCCGCCCAGGAGGGCGACGCCGGCGACGGCGGCGGTCAACGGCAGCACCACGCGGCGCACCCGGCCGGGGCGAAGAGATGCATCCATGGCAGGAGTATCCCTTTGGTCCGAAATGACGGCCTGTCGGTGGGCCCGATCAGGTACCGGGGTCCCGGGGCCGGGGCCCGTTCGGCGGATACCCCGGCCGAAGACCGTTAGCCGGTGACCTCGGCCCCGCGGGGCCGAGGCCTCAGCCCCGTACGCCGAAGAGGTGCAGCAGCGCCGCGGTGTGGCGGTAGGGGTCGGTGCGGCCGGCCCGGTCCTCGGCGGCGAGCAGCCGATCCAGTTCGTCGGCGGCCGGAAGGTCCGTGGCGTTGGAGACGTTGTCGGTGAACACCCGCACCCCGTACCAGGTGTGCAGTGGCGCCGCGATCCCGTCGAGCGTGCGGGTCAGCGCGGCGAGCCGGTCGGCGCGCACCGGCAGGCCGAGCCGGTTGGTGTACGAGTCGGAGTCGAAGGCGGTGAGGGCGCCCGCCCAGTCACCGGCCAGCCCGGGCCGCATGGCGAGCGCGTCCGCGTTCCGCACCAGGAGCGAGAGGAGGCCGCCGGGGGCCAGCATCCGGGCCAGACCCGCGAGCATGGCGTCGGGCTCCTCGACGTACATCAGGACGCCGTGGCAGAGCACCACGTCGAAGGAGCCGGGCAGGAAGTGCACCCCGGTCTCGCGGCCGTCGCCCTCGATCAGGCGGACCCGCTCACGGATGCCCTCCGGCTCGGTGGCCAGCGCCTCGCGGGCCACCTTCAGCATCGCGGCGTCGGATTCGAGCCCGGTCACCGAATGCCCGGCGCGGGCCAGGCGCAGGGCCTGGGTGCCCTGGCCCATGCCGACGTCCAGGACGCGCAGGCGCTGGCCCACCGGGAAACGCCCGGCTATCTGCTCGTCGAGATGACGGGCCACGAGCTCCTGGCGGACCACATTGCGCAGCCCGCCGAGGCCCTTCAGCCAGGCGCCGGAGGCGCCGGTGAACCCGGACGGCTTCCCGCTCAGGGCCGCTCTCCGCGCTTGACCTGCGGCTTGGGCAGCCGCAGCCGGCGCATCTGGAGCGTGCGCATGAGGCCGTACGCGACGGCGCCCTTCTTCGGCTCGTCCGGGAAGCGGGCGGCGAGCGCCCTCTTCAGCCGGAAGGCGAGGCCGATGGAGTCGAGCACGATGAGCACGATCACCACGAGCCACAGCAGCAGAGAAAGGTTCTGCAGGCTGCCGATCCGGATCATCGAGAGCACCAGGATGATCACCGCGAGCGGCAGGAACATCTCGGCGACCGAGAACCGGGAGTCGACGAAGTCACGGGTGAACTTGCGCACCGGGCCCTTGTCACGGGCCGGCAGATAGCGCTGGTCACCATTGGCGAGGGCCTCGCGCTGCTTGGCCATGTCGACCCGGCGGGCCTCGCGCTGGCGCTTGGCGGCCTCCTTGCGGTCGGTCGGCACGGTCGAGGCACGGCGCCGCTGGGTCTGCGCCTCACTCCGCTTGGGAGTGGGGCGCCCCTTGGGGGCCTCGGGGTCGCGGGGCGCTTTGGAGAGGTCCGCCGTCACCTTGTCGGTGGGGGCCTTCTCTGCGTTGGAACGGCTACGGAACACAATCCCCAAGGGTACGGGGTGCCCGGCATGGACCCCAGGCCGGTGGGGAACGATCCCACAACGCCTTGCGTCCTCACTGGTGGCCGATGCACCGTTCCCCGAGGTTCACCTACTCCCTGCGCCGGATCGACGCCGGACACAGTCGTCCTTGGGGATGAGCGCATCGGCGCCCGAACAGTGCGGTAATGGATGCAGGGCCCGTACTGTGGGTTCTGTTGCAGCAGCTGGAGCTGGAGTCCGTCAGAAGGGGGCGCGCGAAGCCCATGAGCGGTGTCATGAAGCGTATGGGGATGATCTTCCGCGCGAAGGCGAACAAGGCCCTTGACCGGGCCGAGGACCCTCGCGAGACCCTCGATTACTCGTACCAGAAGCAGCTTGAGCTGCTTCAGAAGGTGCGCAGGGGAGTCGCCGACGTGGCGACCTCCCGCAAGCGTCTGGAGCTACAGCTCAACCAGCTGCAGATCCAGTCCACCAAGCTGGAGGAGCAGGGGCGCAAGGCCCTCTCGCTGGGCCGTGAGGACCTGGCCCGCGAGGCCCTGTCCCGGCGCGCCTCGTTGCAGCAGCAGGTCACCGACCTGGAGACGCAGCACCAGACGTTGCAGGGCGAGGAGGAGAAGCTCACCCTTGCGGCCCAGCGCCTCCAGGCCAAGGTCGACGCCTTCCGCACCAAGAAGGAAACGATCAAGGCGACGTACACGGCGGCCCAGGCGCAGACCCGGATCGCCGAGTCCTTCTCGGGCATCTCCGAGGAGATGAGCGACGTCGGCATGGCCATCCAGCGCGCCGAGGACAAGACCGCGCAGCTCCAGGCGCGGGCCGGTGCGATCGACGAACTCCTCGCCTCGGGCGCCCTCGACGACCAGTCGGGGCTCGCCAAGGACGACATCCAGACCGAGCTGGACCGGCTGTCCGGTGGTACGGATGTGGAGCTGGAACTGCAACGGATGAAGGCCGAGCTGATGGGCGGCGAGTCCGGCGGGAAGCAGGCCATCGAGGGCGGCGCCGCCGCTCCTCAGGACAAGGCCCCGCAGCAGAGCCCGCGCTTCGACAAGCAGTGACGAGCGGCAGGAGACGTTCATGATCGTCCGGATCATGGGGGAGGGGCAGGTGAAGCTGGCGGACAGCCACTTCACCGAGCTCAACAAGCTCGACGACGAGCTCCTCGCTCAGATGGAGGAGGGCGACGAGGGCGGCTTCCGCCGCACCCTGGGCGAGCTCCTGGAAGCGGTGCGCCGCCTGGGCGAGCCGCTTCCCGACGACGCCCTGGAGCCGTCCGAGCTGATCCTGCCGAGCCCGGACGCCAGTCTGGACGAGGTCAGGGAGATGCTCGGCGACGACGGCCTCATCCCGGGCTGACGGGGCGGGGTCCCGGCCCCCTTACGGTAGGTGACCGTGACCCCCGTCGACCGTGCCCGCCCCTGGCTCAGGGCGCATCCGCTGGCCCTGGACGCCGCCCTCGCGCTCGGCGTCCTGATCTGCATGGTCCTCGGCTCCTTCGCCGACCCGCACGGGCCGAACGGGCCGACCTTCGGCACCCGGACGCCGGGGCTGCGTTCGCTCGTCCTGATGGTTCTCGGAGCCGGGGCGCTGGTGCTGCGACGGCGTCGGCCCATGGAGGTGCTCGGCTGCACCGGCCTGCTTGCCATGGTCGAGCTGAGCCTGGGCGACCCGCCCGCGCCCGTCGCGATGAGCGCCGTCGTCGCGCTCTACACCGTCGCCGCCCACACCGACCGCCCCACCACCTACCGGGTCGGCGTGCTCAGCATCGTCGTGCTCACCGGCACGGCCATGCTCTTCGGCACCCCGCCCTGGTACTCCCAGGAGCACCTCGGAATCTTCGCCTGGACCGGCATGGCCGCGGCCGCGGGGGACGCCGTGCGCAGCCGGCGCGCCTTCATCGACGCGATCCGCGAGCGCGCCGAGCGGGCCGAGCACGGCCGCGAGGAGGAGGCCAGGCGCCGGGTCGCCGAGGAGCGGCTGCGCATCGCCCGCGACCTGCACGATGTGGTGGCCCACCACATCGCCCTGGTCAATGTGCAGGCCGGCGTCGCGGCCCACGTCATGGACAAGCGGCCCGACCAGGCCAAGGAGGCGCTCGCCCATGTGCGCGAGGCCAGCCGCTCGGCCTTGAACGAACTCCGTTCCACCGTCGGCCTGTTGCGCCAGTCCGGCGACCCGGCCGCCCCCACCGAGCCCGCCCCCGGGCTCGCCGTCCTGGACGATCTGCTCGGCGGCTTCCGGCGCGCGGGCCTGCCCGTGGAACTCGCCCGCACCGACGACACCCCGCTGCCGGCCGCCGTCGACCTCGCCGCGTACCGGGTCATCCAGGAGGCGCTCACCAATGTGCGCAAGCACGCGGGGCCGGGCGCCAAGGCCGAGGTGAGCGTCGTACGGGTCGGGCCCCACACCGAGATCACCGTCATCGACAACGGCGCGGGCACCGGCAGCACGGCCGGTGACGGCGGCGGCCACGGCCTGCTCGGCATGCGCGAGCGGGTCACCGCGCTCGGCGGCAGCTGCACCGCCGGACCCCGCTACGGCGGCGGCTTCCGCGTACAGGCGATACTGCCGGTCAAGGCCGCGGAGACCGGGGCCCCGGGGGAAGGCACGCCATGACCATCACGGTGGTACTCGCCGACGACCAGGCGCTGCTGCGCTCGGCCTTCCGGGTCCTGGTGGACTCCGAGCCGGACATGGAGGTCGTCGGGGAGGCGGCCGACGGGGCCGCGGTCGTCGACGTGGTCCGCGCGACCCGGCCGGACGTGGTCCTGATGGACATCCGGATGCCCGGCACCGACGGCCTCGCCGCCACCCGTGCCATCACCGCCGATCCGGCCCTGGCCGCCGTCCACGTGGTGATGCTGACGACGTTCGAGGTCGACGAGTACGTGGTGCAGTCGCTGCGCGCGGGCGCCTCGGGTTTCCTCGGCAAGGGCGCCGAACCCGAGGAACTGCTCGGCGCGATCCGCCTCGCCGCGGCCGGCGAGGCGCTTCTCTCACCGGCCGCGACCAAGGGCCTGATCACCACTTTCCTTGCGCAGGGCGGTAGTTGGGACGGCGGCGGCGAGGACCCGCGGCGGCACGGCGAGCGGCTCGCCACGCTGACCGTCCGCGAGCGCGAGGTCCTGGTCCAGGTCGCGGGCGGCCACTCCAACGACGAGATCGCCGAGCGCCTCGCCGTCAGCCCGCTCACGGTCAAGACCCATGTCAACCGGGCCATGGCCAAGCTGAGCGCCCGCGACCGGGCCCAATTGGTGGTAATCGCCTACGAATCGGGGCTTGTCCGTCCACGGGTGGACTGAAGGGTGGAGTGCGGCGTACTGCGGCTGCGGTACGCGCGGGATAAGGAAAGGGACCTGGGAGCGAGGAATCGAACCCGCCCCATGGCGGAGGGTTGTGGGCGGGGGCCGGGTCTTCCCGGATGATGCGCCGCGTGGTCACGGGCCGGTCCGCCTGCCCTCCTGCTGGGTACAGCCGCTCGCACGCCACAGAAGAGAGACCCCACCCATGTCCTGGCTGTCCAGATTCAGCCTCGCACAACGGGCCCTGATAGGCCTGATGTCGATCGTCGCGATCGTCTTCGGGGCGATCGCCATTCCGCAGCTCAAGCAGCAACTGCTGCCCACCATCGAACTGCCGATGGTGTCGGTGCTCGCCCCCTACCAGGGCGCGTCCCCCGATGTGGTCGAGAAGCAGGTCGTCGAGCCGCTCGAAAAGAACATCAAGGCCGTCAGCGGGGTCAAGGGCATCACGTCCACGGCCTCCGAGGGCAACGCCGTGATCATGGCGACCTTCGACTTCGGCACCGGTACGAAGCAGCTCGTCGCCGACATCCAGCAGGCCGTCAACCGGTCCCGCACCCAGATCCCCACCGAGGTCGACCCGCAGGTCGTCGCCGGCTCCACCGACGACATGCCGACCGTGGTGCTCGCGGTGACCTCCGACAAGGACCAGCAGGCGCTCGCCGACCAGCTGGACCGCACGGTCGTCCCGGCCCTGGAGGACATCAAGGGCGTCGGCCGCGTCAGCGTCGACGGCGTCCAGGACCTCCAGGTCAACGTGACGCCCGACGCGAAGAAGCTGGCCGCGGCCGGCCTCACCACGATGACCCTCGGCGACGCCCTCAAGGCGGGCGGCGCGACGGTCCCCGGCGGCTCCTTCTCCGAGGACGGCAAGAGCCGTACGGTCCAGGTCGGCGCGCCCTACACCTCCCTGAAGCAGATCGAGGACCTGCGGATCAAGCCGCAGCAGGGTGCCCCGGTCCGCCTCGGTGACATCGCCACCGTCAAGCAGCAGCCCGCGCAGCGCGTCTCCATCACCCGCACCGACGGCAAGCCCAGCCTCGCCGTGACGGCCACCATGGACCACGACGGCAGCGCCGTCGCGATCTCGAAGGCCGTCAAGGACAAGCTGCCGGATCTGAAGAAGGACCTCGGTTCCGGCGCGGAGATCACCGTCGCCATGGACCAGGGCCCGCAGGTCTCCAAGGCCATCTCGGGTCTGACCACGGAGGGCGCGCTCGGCCTGCTCTTCGCCGTGATCGTGATCCTGCTCTTCCTGGCCTCGATCCGCTCGACGCTGGTGACCGCGGTCTCCATCCCGCTGTCCGTGGTCCTCGCGCTGATCGTGCTGTGGACGCAGGACCTCTCCCTCAACATGCTCACGCTGGGCGCGCTGACGATCGCGATCGGCCGGGTCGTGGACGACTCGATCGTGGTCCTGGAGAACATCAAGCGCCACCTCGGCTACGGCGAGGAGCGCCAGGCGGCGATCCTGGCGGCCGTCAAGGAGGTGGCCGGCGCGGTCACCGCCTCGACGCTCACCACCGTCGCGGTGTTCCTGCCGATCGCCTTCGTGAACGGCATGGTGGGCGAGCTGTTCGGCTCGTTCAGCCTCACCGTCACCGCGGCCCTGCTCGCCTCGCTGCTCGTCTCCCTGACCGTCGTGCCGGTCCTGTCGTACTGGTTCCTGCGCGCGCCCAAGGCGATCGCGGGCATCGACCCCGACGAGGCGCGCCGCAGGGCCGAGGAGAAGGAGAACAAGTCCCGGCTCCAGCGCCTCTACGTCCCGGTGCTGCGCTTCGCGACCCGTCGCCGCCTCACCAGCGTGCTGATCGCGGTCGTCGTCCTGATCGGCACCTTCGGCATGGCCGGCCTCCTGAAGACCAACTTCTTCGACCAGGGCGAGCAGGACAGCCTGTCGATCAAGCAGGAGCTGGCGCCCGGCACCAGCCTGGACGCGGCGGACGCCGCGTCCAAGAGGATCGAGGCGATCCTGGCCGCCGACCCGGCGGTCAAGAGCTACCAGGTCACCGTCGGCTCCTCCGGCTTCATGGCGGCCTTCGGCGGCGGCACCGGTGCCAACCAGGCCTCGTACACGGTGACGCTGAAGAACGCGAGCGACTACGACAAGGCGCACGACCGCCTGGAGAAGGCCCTCAAGGGCCAGCCGGGCAACCCGGCCATCACGGCCGGCGGCGGCTTCGGCAGCCAGGACCTCAGCGTGGTCGTCAAGGCGTCCGACGGTGACGTCCTGAAGCGGGCCTCCGAGCAGGTGCGCCAGGCCGTCGCGAGCCTCAAGGACGTCAGCGACGTCCAGAGCGACCTGGCGCAGAGCGTGCCCCGGGTCTCGGTGCAGCCCAACGACAAGGCGGCCGAGGCGGGCTTCAACCAGGCCACGCTCGGCATGGCCGTCGCCCAGCAGGTGCACGGCACCCAGGTCACCAAGGCGATCATGGGCGACTCGGAGCGGGACGTGTACATCACCTCGCCCGACCCGGCCACGACCCTGGACCAGCTCAGGAACCTGCCGCTCGGCCCGGTCAAGCTCGGTGACATCGCCGATGTGAAGCTGGTGCCCGGCCCGGTCTCGATGACCCGGATCGACGGCGCCCGCTCGGCGACCATCACCGCCAAGCCGGTCGGCGACAACACCGGCAAGGTCAGCACCGACCTCCAGAGCAGGATCGACGCCCTGAAGCTGCCGTCCGGCGCCACCGCCACCATCGGCGGCGTCTCCTCGGACCAGTCGGACGCGTTCAAGAACCTGGCCCTGGCGATGCTGGCCGCGATCGCGATCGTCTTCATGCTCCTGGTCGCGACCTTCAAGTCCCTCATCCAGCCGCTGATCCTGCTGGTCTCCATCCCGTTCGCCGCCACCGGCGCGATCGGCCTGCTCGCGGCGACGGACACCCCGATGGGCGTCCCGGCGATGATCGGCATGCTGATGCTGATCGGCATCGTGGTGACCAACGCGATCGTCCTGATCGACCTGATCAACCAGTACCGCAAGCAGGGCCTCGGAGTGATCGAGGCGGTCGTCGAGGGTGGCCGCCACCGTCTGCGCCCGATCCTGATGACCGCCCTCGCGACGATCTTCGCGCTGCTCCCGATGGCGCTCGGCGTCACGGGCGAGGGAGGCTTCATCGCCCAGCCGCTCGCGGTCGTGGTGATCGGCGGTCTGGTGACGTCGACGCTGCTCACCCTGCTCCTGGTCCCGACCCTCTACGCGATGGTCGAGCTCCGCAAGGAGCGCAGGGCCGAGAAGAAGGCGGCCAAGCGCGGCGAGCCGGTGGACGAGCCCACTGCGTCGGACGCCTCCGACGAGCGGGAGCGGGCCAACGCCTGACCCTCGCCGTACGGGCCCGATCCGGCCCGCAGGTGCGCCGAAGGCCGCCCCCTCGCAAAGGGGCGGCCTTCCGTCGTGTGCGGGGGCGTCCGCTGTGTCCGGGGCCCGGGGCCCGGGGCCCGGGGTCCGGGTTACGGGGGCCGGGTTACGGCAGGGCCAGCATCCGCTCCAGGGCGAGCTTCGCGAAGCTCTCGGTCTCGCGGTCGACCTGGATCTGGTTGATCAGCTTGCCCTCGGCGAGCGACTCCAGGGTCCACACCAGGTGCGGCAGGTCGATGCGGTTCATGGTCGAGCAGAAGCAGACCGTCTTGTCGAGGAAGACGATCTCCTTGTCCTCGGCGGCGAACCGGTTGGCCAGGCGGCGCACCAGGTTCAGCTCGGTGCCGATCGCCCACTTCGAGCCGCGCGGGGCCGCCTCCAGGGCCTTGATGATGTACTCCGTCGAGCCGACGTAGTCCGCCGCGGCCACGACCTCGTGCTTGCACTCGGGGTGCACCAGGACGTTCACGCCCGGGATGCGCTCGCGCACGTCGTTCACCGAGTCGAGCGAGAAGCGGCCGTGCACCGAGCAGTGCCCGCGCCACAGGATCATCTTCGCGTTCCGCAGCTGCTCGACGGTGAGGCCGCCGTTCGGCTTGTGCGGGTTGTAGAGCACGCAGTCGTCGAGGGACATGCCGAGGTCGCGCACGGCGGTGTTGCGGCCCAGGTGCTGGTCCGGCAGGAACAGGACCTTCTCGCCCTGCTCGAAGGCCCAGTTCAGGGCGCGCTCGGCATTGGAGGAGGTGCAGATGGTGCCGCCGTGCTTGCCGGTGAACGCCTTGATGTCGGCCGAGGAGTTCATGTACGAGACGGGGACGACCTGCTCGGCCACCCCGGCCTCGGTCAGCACGTCCCAGCACTCGGCGACCTGCTCGGCGGTGGCCATGTCGGCCATCGAGCAGCCCGCGGCGAGGTCCGGAAGGACGACCTTCTGGTCGTCGCCGGTCAGGATGTCCGCGGACTCGGCCATGAAGTGCACACCGCAGAACACGATGTACTCGGCCTCGGGCTTGGCGGCCGCGTCCTTGGCCAGCTTGAACGAGTCGCCCGTCACATCGGCGAACTCGATGACCTCGTCGCGCTGGTAGTGGTGCCCGAGGATGAAGACCTTGTCCCCGAGCTTCTCCTTGGCCGCACGGGCCCGCGCCACCAGGTCCGGGTCGGAGGGCGAAGGAAGGTCGCCGGGGCACTCCACGCCGCGCTCGCTCCTGGGGTCGGCCTCGCGGCCGAGCAGGAGCAGCGCGAGCGGCGTCGGCTGTACGTCGAGCTCGACGCGTCCGGCGAGGTCCTGACGGGGCTGGGCGGTGGTCACGTCACGCACCCTTTCTGTTTCCTGAGCAGTGCGGCGGAGCCGCTCCAGTGGCCCCAGGTGCTTGCACGCGGGGGTTTTCGTCTAAATGACGTTATCTATCATAACCGCTTCACGTCACTTTGACGATGGCGATAGCGTCGATGTGACGCACCCGGTCCCGCGCCGAGTTGTCCCCAGGCCTTTTCCCGCCCGCCGCCGTGTGTGCGAGCATGAAAGAAGAAGAACCCGACCCGGAATGAATCCGGGGCCCCGCCGGTTGCAACCGTCGGCAAGCAGTCTCCGTACAACCCGGGAGAGAAGCAGATGTCCGTATCGGACGAGACCACCACCGTGAGCGACGGCATCCTCCTGTCCGACGCCGCCGCGGCCAAGGTCAAGGGCCTCCTTGAGCAGGAAGGCCGGGACGACCTGGCGCTGCGTGTCGCCGTTCAGCCCGGCGGCTGCTCCGGCCTGCGCTACCAGCTGTTCTTCGACGAGCGCTCGCTCGACGGCGATGTCGTCAAGGACTTCGACGGTGTCAAGGTCGTGACCGACCGCATGAGCGCCCCGTACCTGGGCGGCGCCTCGATCGACTTCGTCGACACCATCGAGAAGCAGGGCTTCACGATCGACAACCCGAACGCGACGGGCTCCTGCGCCTGCGGCGACTCGTTCAGCTAGTCGCAGCGGCCCGGTGGGCCTCGCGGCAGCCGAAAGGCGGGCGCCCCCGGATGACCGGGGGCGCCCGCCTTCGTCGTGTCCGGCGCCCGAGGGGCCCGCACCGCTACTTCTTCGGCAGCTCCTTGCCGGTGTCCGCGTCGAGCACCTTGCGGGCCGCGAGCGCCTGGTGCAGCTCCACGGAGACCGTCTGCTGCTTGGCCAGCGCGACGCACATCTTCTTCGGGTCGGTGACCTGACCGGTCACCCGCACCCGCACGCCGTCACCGCTCTCGTCGGCGGTCGCCGTGTACGTGCTGCACACCCCGCCCCAGAACGTCACGTTCAGGGTCCGCCCGTCCGGCGCCAGGGCGTACGACTCCAGCGACTGGCCGTGCGCGC
Organism: Streptomyces sp. NPDC006691; assembly: GCF_042869955.1. Taxonomy (NCBI): domain Bacteria; kingdom Bacillati; phylum Actinomycetota; class Actinomycetes; order Kitasatosporales; family Streptomycetaceae; genus Streptomyces; species Streptomyces sp. NPDC006691. The sequence goes on along the minus strand of NZ_JBIAGW010000003.1, from coordinate 20,757 downwards.
CCGGCGCGGTGGCCGAGCCCGACGGGGCCGGCACGGGGGCGCCGCTCGGCGGCCCGGCGATGTACTCGGGGGCCAGCGCCGGGGCGGTGATGGTGAACGGCTGCCCCGCGTCCGGCTTCACCTGGAACAGCCATGACGGCACCAGGGCCGGCGTGCCCGCCACGAACTGCGCGGCGAGCCCGAAGGTGGCCCCGCTGATCGTCACGGTCGAGGGCGTGGGCTGCTTGCAGGGCTGGATGTTGCCCTGCGGATCGCTCGGCAGCCGCCCCTTGGTGGGCTGCCCGTCGAGCGGCACCGGACCGGTGCAGTCCTTGGTCTTCGGCTGCTCGCGGTGGCTGTTGAGCTGGGCCAGCGTCTTGTCCGCGCTGAGCACCGGATAGGTGTCACCCTTGTCCGGCGTCTTCAACTGGCCGCTGCCGCCCACCACTTGACCGTCCGAGCCGACCTGGATGCCGGTCGTCCAGCCGTACGTGGGAAGTCCGTCGATCACCGGATCGGCGTTCACCACCCGGGCCGAGGCGAGGATCTCCGAGGCGTCCAGCTTGGCGTCGTCCTGGCCGAGCGCCTTGAGGACCGGAGCCGCGGCCGCCTTCGCCGCCTGCTCGCCGATCGGGCCGCCCGAGCCGGTGCCGGCGCCCGTGTCCGCTCCGGTGGTGTGCATCGGACACATCTTGCCCTTGGGGCAGTTGTCCGTGCCGCCGCTGCCGTAGCGGGCGAACGTCCAGGTGCCCGGCGCTTTCTGAGTGACCGTCAGGGTCGGACCGGAGCCGTCCTTGGCGGCACCCACCTTCCAGCTGTCGCCCTCCAGGCGCGCCGCCCCGTCGATGCCGAGCGCCCGCGCGAGCCGGTTCACCTCGGCCTCGTCCACCGTGCCGCGCGGCTGATGGACGGCCGCCTTGCCAGGGCCCTCGGGCAGCTTGACCGACGCCCGGTAGACCACCCCGTTGGGGTCGGGCTCACCCGGCGCGATCCCGTTGCCGCCACCGCCACTGCCGCCGCTCGGGGCGCCGGGCGTACTGGGTGCGCGGTCGAGGGCGAGCGGCGGAGGCGCACCGTCCGCGCCGGGCTTGTTGTCACCGCCCGAGGACGCCGTCGTGGCCCAGTACGCCCCACCGCCCCCCACGGCCAGTACGGCCAGGGTCGCCGCGGCGAGGATCAAGGGAGTCCGACGCGAACGCCGCTGCCGGGGCTCGTCCTGCGTGTGCTCGCTGCTCACCAGATCGCTCCTGTCCAGTCGTATCCCGCATCCCCTTGACGAGGGACGCCGGTTGGACGGAGTGGGGGAGCGCACGGTTCCATCCCGTGCGCCGCACCCGCGTGATCAGGCCGTTTCAGTCTCCGTAATCGGACATGTCCGCGATCAGGCGTACCGATGCGGGCGGAATCGTCACACCGTGGATCCGGGAGGGCGGCACCGGGGCCGGGGCGCTCGTCGCGGGGGCGACCCAGTGCGGTGCCATCCGCGCGCAGTCACCGCGCAGCTCCTCCAGGCCCTGACCCGCCACCCCGTGCCCGCTGTTCAGCTTGGTTTCCATGCTTCGCACCGTACGCATCGGGATGCGTGCGCAGAAAGACCTACTATTGGGTAGTTTCCGCCGGTCGGCCCGGCCGGACCGACCCGGTAGCGTGAACTGTCCACGCCGTCCCTCACCAGGAGCGCCCTCGCCGTGCGTATCGCAGTCACCGGCTCCATCGCGACCGACCACCTCATGACCTTCCCCGGCCGCTTCGCCGACCAGCTGGTCGCGGACCAGCTGCACACGGTCTCCCTCTCCTTCCTGGTCGACAACCTCGACGTACGCCGCGGGGGTGTCGGTCCCAACATCTGCTTCGGGATGGGCCAGCTCGGCGGCCGCCCGATCCTGGTCGGCGCGGCCGGCTCGGACTTCGACGAGTACCGCGCCTGGCTCGACCGGCACGGCGTCGACACCGGCTCGGTGCGGATCTCCGAGGTCCTGCACACGGCCCGTTTCGTGTGCACCACCGACTCCGACCACAACCAGATCGGCTCCTTCTACACGGGCGCGATGAGCGAGGCCCGCCAGATCGAGCTGAAGTCGGTGGCCGACCGGGTGGGCGGCCTCGATCTCGTGCTGATCGGCGCCGACGACCCCGAGGCGATGCTGCGCCACACCGAGGAGTGCAAGGCGCGGAGCATCCCCTTCGCCGCCGACTTCTCGCAGCAGATCGCCCGGATGTCCGGCGACGACATCCGCACGCTGCTCGACGGCGCGACCTACCTCTTCTCCAACGAGTACGAGAAGGGGCTCATCGAGAGCAAGACCGGCTGGAGCGACGAGGAGATCCTCTCCAAGGTCGACTACCGGGTCACCACGCTCGGCTCGCGCGGCGTGCGCATCGACAAGGTCGGCGCCGAGCCGATCGTCGTGGGCTGCCCCGAGGAGGACGCCAAGGTCGACCCGACGGGCGTGGGCGACGCCTTCCGGGCCGGCTTCCTGACCGGCCTGTCCTGGGGCGTGGGCCACGAGCGCGCGGCCCAGCTCGGCTGCATGCTGGCCACCCTGGTCATCGAGACCCTGGGTACCCAGGAGTACACCCTGCGGCGGGCCAACTTCATGGACCGCTTCACCAAGGCGTACGGCGACGAGGCGGCGGCCGAGGTTCAGGCCCACCTGAAGTAGGGCCCCGTGAAGGAGCGCCCGCGGGAGCAGCGCCCACCTGAGGCGCTGCTCGCCGGAAGGGGCGCTCAGCTCCTGCGGCGCACCCGGTAGGCGGTACCGCCGTCCACCGGGTGCTCGCCCAGGTACTCCTGGTCCCGCATCTCGCACCACGCGGGAATGTCGAGACGGGCGGCCTCGTCGTCGGCGAGCACCGTCACGACCCCGCCGACGGGCACGTCCCCCATCGCCTTGGCGAGTTCGATGACCGGGACCGGGCAGAGCCGGCCGAGCGAGTCGACCGTGAACTCCCCGGCCTCCGCCCCTGCCTCGGCCTCCGTCCCGGCCTCCGCCCCTGCCCCGGTCCCGCCCCCGGTCGGCCCGGGCGCCACCACCGGCGCGCCCAGCTTCGTCCGTACGGCCGTGACGAGCCACGTCAGCACGTCGAGGAACCGGTCGACATCCTCCGCCGGGGTGCCGAAGGGCAGCGACACCCGGACGTTCCCCTCGCTCAGCACCCCCATGGCGCGCAGCACATGGCTGGGCGTCAGGGTGCTGCTCGTGCAGGACGAACCGGAGGAAACGGAGAATTCCGCCCGGTCGAGTTCGTGCAGCAGGGTCTCTCCGTCGACATAGAGACAGGAGAAGGTGACCAGGTGCGGCAGCCGCCGCACCGGATCGCCGACCACCTCCACGTCCGGCACGACTTCCACGACCCGGGCCCGGATGAGGTCCACCAGATCCCGCAGCCGCGCGGCCTCCGCCTCCGCCTCGGCCCGTACCGCACGCAGCGAGGCGGCCGCCGCCACGATCGCCGGGATGTTCTCGAAGCCGGGCGCCCGCCCCGACTCCCGCTCGTCCGGTGGCCCTTGGGGTGCGAACCGGACGCCCTTGCGCACCGCGAGCAGTCCGACTCCTGCCGGACCGCCCCATTTGTGGGCACTCGCCGCCAGGACCGACCAGGCCCCCTCGACCGGCCCCCACGCCAGCGACTGGGCCGCGTCCACGAACAGGGGCACCTCCGCCGCCCGGCACGCCTCGGCGACCTCGGCCACCGGCTGGAGCGTGCCCACCTCGTGGTTGGCGGACTGGAGGCAGGCGAGGGCGGTGTCGGGCCGCAGGGCCGCCGCGTACGCCTCGGGGGAGACCCGCCCCGTACGGTCCACCGCGACCTCGGTCAGCGAACCGCCGGCCGCCTCGTGCGAGGCGGCCGAATGGAGGACCGAGGAGTGTTCGACCGCGGACACCACCAGGTGCCGGCCGACACGCCGACGCCCGGACAAGGATCCGTAAATTCCGGAGTGCACCGACTGGGTCCCCGAACCGGTGAAGCTGAGCTCGTCCGGACGGCAGCCGACCGCCTCCGCGGCAGCCTCGCGCGCCGCGTCGAGCAGCAGCCGGGCCCGCCTTCCCTCCCGGTAGAGACGGGCCGGATCGGCCCATCCCTCGTCCAAGGAGGCTTGCAACGCCTGGCGGGCGACGGGGTGCAGGGGGGCCGAGGAGGCGGCGTCGAAGTAGGGCACGCGGCCACGCTAACCCCGGTCGGGCGCGCGAGCGGCGAGGGACGGGGCGAGGGGCCGTCAGATGGCGCGCGGAGGCCGGGATTCCACCGCGACTCCACCCCTTCGGGGACTCGGACGGCGCGTTGGGCACCCTCCCCGCGCGACCCCAAATAGCGTCCAGTAGGGTTTGGTCCGCATAAACATCCAAACCCCTGCCCGTGTGCCAGGGCGGCGACCGACCAGCGAGACGGCCGTAGCCGACCACCGCGGGCGAGACTCTCGGGAAGGCGCTACGTGAGTCCCAACGGCTCCGACCGCTCGTCGCGGCGCCCGATGCGGCGGAAGCTGCCGCAGGTGCTGACTGCGGGCCTGGTCCTGGCGACAGCATCCGGTTGCTCGTACAACTGGAAAGACTTCCCTCGACTTGGTATGCCCACTCCGGTGACGGAAGAGGCTCCCAGGATCCTGTCCCTCTGGCAGGGCTCGTGGGCGGCTGCGCTCGCCACGGGCGTGCTGGTCTGGGGCCTGATCCTGTGGAGCGTCATCTTCCACCGGCGCAGCCGCACCAAGGTCGAGGTACCCCCGCAGACCCGGTACAACATGCCCATTGAGGCGCTGTACACCGTGGTCCCGCTGATCATCGTCTCCGTGCTCTTCTACTTCACGGCACGCGACGAATCGAAGCTCCTGGCTCTGTCCCCGAAGCCCGCTCACACGGTCAACGTGGTCGGCTATCAGTGGAGCTGGGGCTTCAACTACGTCGAGGACGTGCCCGGTGTGAAGGGCGACGCCAAGACGGACAAGAACCTGGAAGCGATTCCGGACCGGTTCAAGAAGGACTTCCCCGCGAACGCGGGCGGTGTCTACGACGTCGGCATCCCCGGCACCCGTAACCCGCAGACCGGAAACCCGGGCCCGACGCTGTGGCTGCCGAAGGGCGAGAAGGTCCGCTTCGTGCTGACCTCGCGCGACGTCATCCACTCGTTCTGGATCGTGCCGTTCCTGATGAAGCAGGACGTCGTCCCGGGACACACCAACTCGTTCGAGGTCACGCCGAACCAGGAAGGCACCTTCCTGGGCAAGTGCGCCGAGCTCTGCGGCGTCGACCACTCGCGCATGCTCTTCAACGTGAAGGTCGTCTCCCCGGAGCGCTATCAGCAGCACCTCAAGGAGCTGGCGGCGAACGGCCAGTCCGGCTACGTGCCGGCGGGCATCGCCCAGACCGACCCCGCCAAGAACGCGGAGACGAACAAACTGTGAGCATCCTCAATGAATCTCAGGGTGCCGCGGCAGCAGACGACTCGTACGAGAACGAGCTGCCGGTCCGGCGCAAGCAGCCGGGAAACGTCGTCATCAAGTGGCTGACCACCACTGATCACAAGACGATCGGCACGATGTACCTGGTCACGTCGTTCGCGTTCTTCTGCATCGGCGGCATCATGGCGCTCTTCATGCGCGCCGAACTCGCCCGTCCCGGCACGCAGATCATGTCGAACGAGCAGTTCAACCAGGCGTTCACGATGCACGGCACGATCATGCTGCTGATGTTCGCGACGCCGCTGTTCGCCGGATTCGCGAACTGGATCATGCCGCTCCAGATCGGCGCGCCCGACGTGGCGTTCCCGCGGCTGAACATGTTCGCCTACTGGCTCTACCTTTTCGGCTCGACGATCGCGGTCGGTGGCTTCCTCACCCCGCAGGGTGCGGCCGACTTCGGCTGGTTCGCCTACTCCCCGCTGTCGGACGCGGTCCGCTCGCCGGGCGTCGGCGCCGACATGTGGATCATGGGTCTGGCCTTCTCCGGCTTCGGCACGATCCTCGGCTCGGTCAACTTCATCACCACGATCATCTGCATGCGCGCGCCCGGCATGACGATGTTCCGTATGCCGATCTTCGTCTGGAACGTCCTGCTGACCGGTGTGCTGGTCCTGCTGGCCTTCCCGGTCCTCGCGGCCGCGCTGTTCGCCCTGGAGGCGGACCGCAAGTTCGGTGCCCATGTATTCGACGCCAGTAATGGCGGCGCATTGCTCTGGCAACACCTCTTCTGGTTCTTCGGCCATCCAGAGGTGTACATCATCGCGTTGCCATTCTTCGGAATCATTTCCGAAGTGATCCCGGTGTTCAGCCGCAAGCCGATGTTCGGCTACAGCGGACTGATCGGCGCCACCATCGCGATCGCGGGCCTGTCCGTGACCGTGTGGGCGCACCACATGTACGTCACCGGTGGCGTGCTCCTGCCGTTCTTCTCCTTCATGACGTTCCTCATCGCCGTGCCGACGGGCGTGAAGTTCTTCAACTGGATCGGCACCATGTGGAAGGGCTCACTGTCCTTCGAGACACCCATGCTGTGGGCCATCGGCTTCCTGATCACCTTCACCTTCGGTGGTCTGACCGGCGTCATCCTGGCCTCGCCGCCGATGGACTTCCACGTCTCCGACTCGTACTTCGTCGTCGCGCACTTCCACTACGTCATCTTCGGCACCGTGGTCTTCGCGATGTTCTCCGGATTCCACTTCTGGTGGCCGAAGTTCACCGGAAAGATGCTGGACGAGCGGCTCGGCAAGATCACCTTCTGGACGCTGTTCGTGGGCTTCCACGGCACGTTCCTGGTGCAGCACTGGCTGGGTGTCGAGGGCATGCCGCGTCGTTACGCCGACTACCTGGCGGCCGACGGCTTCACCGCCCTCAACACGATCTCGACGATCTCCTCGTTCCTGCTCGGTCTGTCGATCCTGCCGTTCTTCTACAACGTCTGGAAGACCGCCAAGTACGGCAAGAAGATCGAGGTCGACGACCCGTGGGGCTACGGCCGTTCGCTGGAGTGGGCGACTTCCTGCCCGCCGCCCCGGCACAACTTCGTCACCATGCCGCGCATCCGCTCCGAATCGCCGGCCTTCGACCTCCACCACCCGGAGATCGCGGCTCTCGACCAGCTGGAGAACCACGGCGACGTCCACGGTGACCACATGCTGGCCGGTGGCAAGGAGGCCGGGAAGTGAAGATCCAGGGCAAGATGTTCCTGTGGCTGTCCGCCTTCATCCTCGTGATGGCCGTCGTCTACGGCGTGTGGTCGAAGGAAGCGGCAGGCACCACCGCGCTCTTCATGGCCTTCGGCCTGAGCGTCATGATCGGCTTCTACCTGGCCTTCACGGCCCGGCGGGTCGACGTGGGCGCCCAGGACAACAAGGAGGCCGATGTCGCGGACGACGCCGGTGAGGTCGGCTTCTTCTCGCCGCACTCCTGGCAGCCGCTCGCGCTCGGCATCGGTGGCGCGCTGGCCTTCCTCGCGATCGCGATGGGCTGGTGGCTGCTGTACTTCTCGGCGCCGCTGATCCTGGTCGGTCTCTACGGCTGGGTCTTCGAGTACTACCGCGGCGAGAACCAGAACCAGTAGTTCCGCCCGCCGCATTGCTCCAAGAGGGGCCCTTCGTCTCGATCCGGGACGGGGGGCCCCTCGTTTGCAGTCACATCGCGCGCCGAATCTGACGAGTCTTCATACCGTGTGACCATGAGCCACGCACCGCGCATCCGCACCGTAGTGAGCTGCACCCTCCTTGTCCTGTCCCTCGGTGTGGGGGCCACGGGGTGCGGCGGGACCGACGGCAACCCCCTTTCGGCGAAGCCCTATGACGCGGCCGGGCAGGTCGCGTACAACGGCCCGGCGGGCAGTCAGAAGGCCGACCCCGACAAGCCCCTGGAGATCACCGCCAAGAGCAAGGACGGCCGTCTCACGGACGTCACGGCCGTCGACGGCAACGGGCGCTACCTGGCGGGCGAACTGGCCGCCGACGGCAGCCGCTGGCACTCCACGGCCCCTCTGGTGGCCGGAGCGCACTACACCGTCAAGGTCTCCACCGAGAACGAGGACGGCTCTCCGGGCCTGCGCACGCTGACGTTCGACACGGCGGCGGCCAAGGATGCCGTGGAGGTCGAATTCGGCCCGGACGCGGGCAAGTACGGCGTCGGACAGCCCATCACGGCCCAGCTCAGCAAGCCCGTCAAGGACAAGGCGGCCCGGTCCGTCGTCGAGCGGGCCCTGAAGGTCCGGTCCACGCCCTCGGTGGAGGGCGCCTGGTACTGGGTGAACGACAAGGTCCTGCACTACCGCCCCAAGGAGTACTGGCCCGCCCACGCCACCATCGAGGCGCAGTCCAACCTGGAGGGCGTGAAGATCGCCGACAAGCTGTACGGCGGCCCCGGCAAGCCCCTGAAGATCACCACGGGCGACCGCGTCGAGGCCATCACGGACGCCGCCGGGCACTACATGACGTTCAAGCGCAACGGAGAAGTGATCAACACCATTCCGGTCACCACCGGAAAGCCGGGCTTCTCCACCCGCAACGGCGTCAAGGTGGTCCTGGGCAAGCAGTACTTCGTACGTATGCGCGGCGAGACCGTCGGCATCTCGTCCAGCAGCTCCGACGGCTACGACCTGCCCGTCTACTATGCCACGCGTGTCACCTGGAGTGGTGAATACGTGCACGCCGCGCCCTGGTCGGTGGGCTCGCAGGGCTCCGAGAACGTCAGCCACGGCTGCACGGGCATGAGCACCGGCAACGCCGCCTGGTTCTTCGAGAACATCAACGAGGGCGACATCGTCAAGGTCGTCAACAGCATCGGCGAGGACATGACGCCCTTCGACAATGGGTTCGGCGACTGGAACGTGTCGTGGGACGAGTGGCGCGAGGGCAGCGTCCTGCAAGCCGACCTCAAGGCCGGGCAGAGCAAGGTCAACTCCGCCCGGCTGCGGCCGGGAGTGTGAGGTCAGGCACCCACGGCAAGCCGCTTGCGCAGCAGGGAGGCCAGGGCGTCCGCGAACTCCACCGGTTCCACCGGCAGGGTCACCGCGGCGTCCGCCCGGCTCCACGTGGCCAGCCAGGCGTCCTGCGGGCGGCCGATCAGGAGCAGCACCGGCGGGCACTGGAAGACCTCGTCCTTGAGCTGGCGGCACACCCCCATGCCGCCGGCCGGGACGGCCTCCCCGTCCAGCACACAGACGTCGATGCCGCCGCGGTCCAGCTCCTTGAGGACCGCGGGCAGCGTCGCGCACTCCAGGAACTCCACGGGGGGCACGTCGGACGCGGGCCTGCGCCCGGCCGCGAGCCGCACCTGGGCACGGGTGTTCGCGTCGTCGCTGTAGACCAGAACCGTGGCGCTCGACTGCATGGATCCTCCGAAGGTCCGGCGCTTTCGCCGACGTTGGCTCATGAACCGATGCGCGGATGCTACTCCGTCCGACTGCCCGTCAACACCGGTTCGGCCAGCCCTTCGATGGGCCGTTCGGGCCCTGCATACGCCGCTGACACACCGAACGGCACCCCCCGGAGTGAGGGCGGGATAAGCGACCGACATAATGTCGGTCGTGGCGACAGCAACGACAGTAGAAACCGGGCACGCGCACCCGTCGGTCAATCGGCCGAACCTCACCAGCGTCGGAACCATCATCTGGTTGAGTTCCGAGCTGATGTTCTTCGCGGCCCTCTTCGCGATGTACTTCACTCTGCGATCGGTAACGGGTGCCGCGCACTGGTCCGAAATGGCCTCGTCCCTGAACCTTCCGTTCTCGGCGACCAACACCACGATCCTGGTGCTTTCCTCCCTCACCTGCCAGCTCGGCGTCTTCGCCGCGGAGCGCGGCGATGTGAAGAAGCTCCGCACCTGGTTCATCATCACGTTCGTGATGGGTGCGATCTTCATCGGCGGCCAGGTCTTCGAGTACACCGAGCTGGTGAAGAAGGACGGCCTCTCGCTGTCCTCCGATCCGTACGGCTCGGTGTTCTACCTGACCACGGGCTTCCACGGACTGCATGTGACGGGCGGCCTGATCGCCTTCCTGCTGGTTCTGGGCAGGACGTACGCGGCCAAGAGGTTCACCCACGAGCAGGCGACCGCGGCGATCGTCGTGTCCTATTACTGGCACTTCGTCGATGTCGTGTGGATCGGCCTCTTCGCCACGATCTACCTGATCCAGTAACCGGGCCCGTAGGTCCGCACCACATCCGCCATCGACGCAGAAGATCCTGACACCGGGGTAATCCGTGAAAAAGCTCTCCGCACGACGACGCCATCCGCTGGCGGCGGTCGTCGTCCTACTCCTCGCGCTGGCGGCCACCGGGGGGCTGTACGCCGCGTTCGCGCCCGCGGGCAAGGCTCAGGCTGACGAAACCGCCCAGTCCCTCGCCATCGACGAGGGCAAGAAGCTCTACTCCGTCGGCTGCGCCAGCTGCCACGGAACCGGCGGTCAGGGAACCTCTGACGGCCCCTCCCTGGTCGGCGTGGGCGCCGCCGCCGTCGACTTCCAGGTCGGCACCGGCCGCATGCCGGCGCAGCAGCCCGGCGCGCAGATCCCGAAGAAGAAGGCCATCTACTCCCAGGCCCAGATCGACCAGCTGGCGGCCTATGTGGCGTCGCTGGGCGCCGGTCCGAGCGTGCCGACCGACTCGCAGTACAACCCGAGCGGTGCCGACATCGCCAAGGGCGGCGAGCTGTTCCGCACCAACTGCGCCCAGTGCCACAACTTCACGGGTGAGGGCGGTGCCCTGACGAACGGCAAGTTCGCCCCCAGCCTGGAGGACGTGGACCCCAAGCACATCTACGAGGCCATGCAGACCGGCCCGCAGAACATGCCGTCCTTCCCGGACACGACGATGCCGCAGAAGCAGAAGCAGGACATCATCGCGTACCTGCACGCCGTCAACAGCGACCAGTCCGCCAGCCCCGGTGGCCTCAAGCTCGGCGGGCTCGGTCCGGTCAGCGAGGGCCTGTTCGGCTGGATCTTCGGTCTGGGTGCCCTCATCGCAGTAGCCATCTGGGTCGCGGCCCACACCGCTAAGGCCAAGAAGTCATGAGTAGCCAAGAGAATTCCGAGAGCCTGCCCGAAGCGCAGGCCCCCGCGCACGGCGCGGTAGAGCACGCGGGCGACCCGTTCGCGGACCCGGGACTGCCGGCCCACAAGCCGCGCATCCAGGACATCGACGAGCGGGCGGCCAAGCGCTCGGAGCGCGCGGTCGCGTTCCTGTTCTTCCTGTCCATGGTCGCGACGGTCGGCTTCATCGCCTCGTACGTGATCTTCCCGGTCGACAAGATCGTCTTCATCTTCCCGTTCGGGCACGTCAGCGTCCTCAACTTCGCTCTGGGTCTGACCCTGGGCGTGGCGCTGTTCTGCATCGGCGCGGGCGCGGTCCACTGGGCCCGCACCCTGATGTCGGACGTCGAGATGCCGGCCGAGCGGCACGAGATCGCGGCCCCGCCGGAGGTCAAGGCGCAGGTCCTGGCCGACTTCAAGCAGGGCGCGGCCGAGTCCGGCTTCGGCCGGCGCAAGCTGATCCGCAACACCATGTTCGGCGCGCTGGCCATGGTGCCGCTCTCCGGTGTGGTGCTGCTGCGCGACCTGGGCACGCTGCCCGAGAAGAAGCTGCGGCACACCATGTGGTCCAAGGGCAAGGCCCTGATCAACATGAACACCAACGAGCCGCTGCGTCCCGAGGACCTGCTGGTCGGTTCGCTCACCTTCGCCAAGCCCGAGGGCCTGGAGGAGGACGCGGAGGACTTCCAGACGCAGATCGCCAAGGCCGCCCTGATGCTCGTCCGGATCAAGCCGGAGGACATCAAGGACAAGCGCGAGCTCGAATGGTCGCACCAGGGCATCGTCGCCTACTCGAAGATCTGCACCCACGTCGGTTGCCCGATCTCCCTGTACGAGCAGCAGACGCACCACGTGCTCTGCCCGTGCCACCAGTCCACCTTCGACCTCTCCGACGGCGCCCGCGTCATCTTCGGCCCGGCCGGTCACGCCCTTCCGCAGCTGCGGATCGGCGTGAATGACGAGGGCTACCTCGAAGCGCTCGGCGACTTCGACGAGCCCGTCGGTCCTGCCTTCTGGGAGCGCGGATGAGCACTACGACAGACGCACGGCGCGAAGCGCCCGCCGGTGAGCGGATCGCGGACTGGGCGGACGGCCGGCTCGGGATCTACTCCCTGGCCAAGGCCAACATGCGCAAGATCTTCCCGGACCACTGGTCCTTCATGCTCGGCGAGATCTGCATGTACAGCTTCATCATCATCATCCTCACGGGTGTGTATCTGACGCTGTTCTTCCACCCGAGCATGAACGAGGTCGTCTACGACGGCTCGTACGTGCCGCTCCAGGGCATGCACATGTCCGAGGCGTTCAACTCGACCATGCACATCAGCTTCGATGTGCGCGGTGGTCTGCTGATCCGGCAGATCCACCACTGGGCGGCGCTGGTCTTCCTCGCCGGCATGTTCGTGCACATGATGCGCGTGTTCTTCACGGGTGCCTTCCGCAAGCCGCGCGAGGTCAACTGGCTGTTCGGCTTCCTGCTGTTCGTCCTGGGCATGTTCACCGGCTTCACCGGTTACTCGCTCCCGGACGACCTGCTCTCCGGCACCGGTGTCCGCTTCATGGAGGGCGCGATCCTGTCCGTGCCGGTCGTCGGCACGTACCTCTCGTTCTTCCTGTTCGGCGGCGAGTTCCCCGGCGGCGACTTCGTGGCCCGGTTCTACTCGGTCCACATCCTGCTGCTGCCCGGCATCATGCTCGGCCTGATGGTGGCCCACCTGATCCTGGTCTTCTACCACAAGCACACCCAGTTCGCGGGTCCGGGACGTACGAACAAGAACGTCGTCGGCATGCCGCTGCTCCCGGTGTACATGGCGAAGGCGGGCGGCTTCTTCTTCCTGGTCTTCGGTGTCATCGCGGTGATCGCGGCGATCGCCTCGATCAACCCGATCTGGGCGATCGGCCCGTACCGGCCGGACCAGGTGTCCACCGGCGCGCAGCCCGACTGGTACATGGGCTTCTCCGAAGGCCTCATCCGTGTGATGCCGGGCTGGGAGATCAACCTGTGGGGCCACACGCTCGTCCTGGGCGTGTTCATCCCGCTGGTGATCTTCCCGCTGGTCCTCGCGACGATCGCGGTGTACCCGTTCATCGAGTCCTGGGTCACCGGGGACAAGCGCGAGCACCACATCGCGGACCGGCCGCGCAACGCGCCGACCCGTACCGCGTTCGGTGTCGCGTGGATCACCTGGTACATGGTGCTGCTCATCGGTGGTGGAAACGACCTCTGGGCGACCCACTTCCACCTCTCGATCAACGTCATCACCTGGTTCGTGCGGATCGCGTTCTTCGTCGCTCCGGTCCTCGCGTTCATCGCCACCAAGCGGATCTGCCTGGGTCTGCAACGCCGCGACGCCGAGAAGGTGCTGCACGGACGCGAGTCCGGCATCATCAAGCGGCTGCCGCACGGCGAGTTCATCGAGGTCCACGAGCCGCTCGACGCCGGTGCGCGCTACAAGCTCACCGCGCACGAGCAGTACAAGCCGGCCGAGATCGGGCCTGAGGTCGACGAGAACGGTGTCGCCCGCAAGGTCTCGCGGACCCAGAAGCTGCGCGCCAAGCTCAGCAAGGGCTACTACGGCGAGGGGAACCAGATTCCCAAGCCGACGGCCGAGGAGTACGAGGAGATCACGAGTGGCCACGGCCACCACTGATCCCGCCTGACCTGTCGGTCGCCACAACCGAGGCTCCGGCCCGGCCCCTCCACGGGGGCCGGGCCGGAGCCTTTTGGGTACCCGGCGGTGTCCGGACCCGTCCGTACTACGGGCACGCGTACGGATGAGCCCCCCGCTGTCGATAGGCTGACGGGCGGTATATCCACCCTGACCACCAGGAGCGAGCATGAGCGCTGTTACCCCCACCGGAGGCGACACCGTGGCGGCCCACTCCTGGCCGGGCGTCCTGGACGCGCTGCTCGGCGGCACCGACCAGAGCGCGGACGTGACCGCCTGGGCGATGGACCGGATCATGCGTGGCGAGGCCACCGACGCCCAGATCGCCGGCTTCATGGTGGCCCTGCGGGCCAAGGGCGAAACCGTCCAGGAGATCACCGGTCTGGTACGCGCCATGTACGCGCACGCCAACCTCATCGAGGTGCCGGGGCCCAGCGTCGACATCGTCGGCACCGGCGGCGACGGCGCCAAGACCGTCAACATCTCCACCATGGCCGCGATCGTGGTGGCCGGCACCGGCACCAAGGTCGTCAAGCACGGCAACCGGGCCGCCTCCTCGGCGAGCGGCTCCTCCGACGTCCTGGAGAAGCTCGGCGTCAACCTGGAACTGACGCCGAAGCGGGTCGCGGAGGTGGTCGAGGAGGCCGGCATCACCTTCTGCTTCGCCGTGAAGTTCCACCCCGCGCTGCGGTACGTGGCCGCCGCGCGCAGGGAACTCGGCATCCGCACCACCTTCAACGTCCTGGGCCCGCTGACCAACCCGGCCAAGGTGCGGGCCACCGCCGCCGGGGTCGCCGACGCCCGGATGGCCCCGATCGTGGCCGGTGTGTTCGCCGAGCGGGGCTCCTCCGCGCTGGTCTTCCGCGGCGACGACGGCCTCGACGAGCTCACCACCACCGGAACCTCACGGGTGTGGGTGGTGCGCGACGGCCAGGTCCGCGAGGAGGCCTTCGACCCGAGGGACGTCGGCATCGAGATCGTGCCCATCGAGGCGCTGCGCGGCGCGGACGCCTCGTACAACGCCGATGTGGCCCGCCGTCTGCTCGCGGGGGAGCGGGGGCCGGTGCGGGACGCGGTGCTGCTGAACTCGGCGGCCGCCCTGGTGGCCCTCGAACCGGGGCAGGGGCCGCTCGCCGAGCAGATCGGCGCCGCGATGGCACGGACGGCCGAGTCGGTCGACTCCGGCGCGGCCCGGGCCGCGCTCGACCGGTGGGTCGCGGCGAGCAACGCCTGACCCGGCTTGTACGGGGGCGTCCGTCCGTACGGGGACGTCCGGTACGGCGGCGTCCGGTACGGCGGTGTGACGCAGGGCGCAGTCCAGATCGCGGACCGCGCCTTGCGCACGTCGATACGTATGGCAGGATGCTCTTCAAGGTCATGAGTGACAGCGATTTAGGCCCCGGCTCGCTGTCCGGCAACCCTCCGTCCGTGGCGGGGTGCCCCGGGTGAAGACCAGGTCGTAGGCAGCAAGGCCTGCGGCAAGCGCGGACCCCTGGACATCGTTGGATGTCACAGCCCTGGGGTCCTGGTCCTCAAGGGAGCAGTCTCGTGAGCAAGCGAATGCGATAGGGCGTAGCGCCCCTTCTTCACACCTCCGCGCCCCCTTCTCCGGGTTGCGTGTTCGAGGTCAACACCCGTATACGGCACGGCAGTCGAACCCTCTCGCTCGATGCAGGGTCGTGCCGCCGTACCCGGGGTCCGAAGTCAACTCGCCTTGTCCTGCCGGGAGATACCGCCATGTCCGCACGCCCCGCCGCCACCGCCACTGCCGCCGTTCCGTCCCCTGGTGCCGTTCCGTCCCCTGGTGCCGAGTCCGCCGCCGTGGAGTCCGCCGTGGTCGGATCCGCCGCCGCCGAGTCCGCCGACCCCTGCTGTGCGGCGCCGCTTCCGGTGCTCGGCCGTGATGTCACCGTGCCGCTGGTCACGGGCGGCGAGGTGACGTATGCCGCCCTCGACTACGCGGCGAGCGCGCCCGCCCTCCAGCGGGTCTGGGACGACGTCGCCGCGTACGCGCCCTACTACGGCAGCGTGCACCGCGGGGCGGGTTACCTCTCGCAGCTCTCCACCGACCTGTTCGAGAACAGCCGGGCGACGGTGGCGGAGTTCCTGGACTGCCGCCCCGGCGACCAGATCGTCTTCACCCGCTCCACCACGGACTCGCTCAACCTGCTCGCCCAGGTGCTGCCGGCCGACTGCCAGGTCTTCGTCTTCGAGACCGAGCACCACGCCTCGCTGCTGCCGTGGCGCGACGCCCGCGTGACCTACCTGAACGCACCGCGCACCCCGCAGCAGGCCGTCGAGACGCTGGAGCGCGCGCTCGCCGACCGCGACCCCTACGGGCCCGCCCTCGTGTGCGTCACCGGCGCGTCCAACGTCACCGGCGAGCTGTGGCCGGTCAGGGAACTCGCCGCCGCCGCGCACGCCCACGGCGCCCGGATCGTCCTGGACGCCGCCCAGCTCGCGCCCCATCACCCCGTCTCCGTAAGGGAGTTGGACGTCGACTGGATCGCCTTCTCCGGGCACAAGCTGTACGCGCCGTTCGGCTCGGGCGTGCTGGCCGGCCGCGCGGACTGGCTCCAGGAGTCCGAGCCGTACCTCGCGGGTGGCGGGGCCTCCAAGAAGGTCGCCCGGCGCTCCGACGGGGGTGTCGACGTCGAGTGGCACACCACGGCCGCGCGGCACGAGGCCGGGTCGCCCAACGTCATCGGCGTCTACTCCATCGCCTCCGCCTGCAAGGCACTGACCGAGGCGGGCTTCGACGCGCTGGTCGAGCGCGAGCGGCATCTGATCGCGAAGGTCCGGGAGGGCCTGGCGGAGGTTCCCGCGGTGCGGGTCCTCTCGCTCTTCGGCGACGACGCGCCCCGGGTGGGCGTCATCTCCTTCGTCGTCGACGGCTGGA
This sequence comes from Streptomyces sp. NPDC006691, assembly GCF_042869955.1. Taxonomy (NCBI): domain Bacteria; kingdom Bacillati; phylum Actinomycetota; class Actinomycetes; order Kitasatosporales; family Streptomycetaceae; genus Streptomyces; species Streptomyces sp. NPDC006691. The sequence continues at coordinate 4,204 of NZ_JBIAGW010000003.1, read as the reverse complement.
ACAGCTCGCACTTCGCGGCGGCGCTGTCGGCGGAGTACGGCATCGGGGTGCGCGACGGCCTCTTCTGCGCCCACCCGCTGGTGCGCACCCTGCTCGGCACGGACCCGCAGGACCCGGGCGAGTGCGGGGCGCCCGAGGCGGAGCCGGGCGAGCGCTCGCTCAACGCGATCCGGGTCAGCTTCGGGGCGGGGACGCCGGACGAGCACGTCGACCGCTTCGTGCGGGCGGTGCGGGAGTTGGTGTCGGACGGCGCGAAGTGGCAGTACCGCACGGAGGCCGGCCGCTGCGTCCCGGCGGTCTAGCGCCGCCGTGCCCCGCCTTCCCGGGGCTCCGCCCCGGACCCCGTGTCGCGCCTTGAGGGCGCTCGTCCTCAAGCGCCGGACGGGCTGGGGTTGCCTGTACCGGAGGTCTTCCGCATGGCTACGCCGAGGCCCCCGGGGCTCCGCCCCGGACCCCGTTCGCGCCTGAACGGCGCTTGTCCTCAAGCGCCGGACGGGCTGGGGTTGCCCGTATCGGGGCTTTTTGGGGGCGCGGGGAACTGCGCGAGAAGCGATCGCGGCCCGCATCCGCACGCGAGGTCCCGGGGCTCCGCCCCGCGGCCCGCAGGCTGAAGTGGGTTGCAGGGGTGCGGGGCGCAGCCCCGAGCGTGAGGGGGGCTACGAGTCCAGGCCGATGGCGAAGGCCGCTTCGAGGTCGTGCTGGGAGTACGTGCGGAACGCCACGTGCGTATCCGTACCCTCCACCCCGGGAATCTTGCTGATGCTCCCGGGGATGATGTCCGCCAGGTCGTCGTGGCGGGCCACCCTGACCAGCGCGATCAGATCGTACGTACCGGTCACCGAGTACACCTCGCTGACGCTGTCCAGCGCCGCGATGGACTCCGCGATCTCGGGAATCCGGTCCACGCTGGTCTTGATGAGCACGATCGCGGTGATCACGGCTGGCTTTCTCCCTCGGTGGCGGCCGGACCCGCGGTCTTCACGGGCTTTCGGCGTTTCACTCTATCCGGCCCGCGGAAACGGGCCCACGCGTAGAGGAAGCCGACGCCGAAGCCGACCAGATGGGCCAGGTAGGCGACCCCGGGCCCGTTCGACGCGCTCCGGATCGCCAGCCACTGGAGGGCGAACCAGAAGACGAGCACGATCCAGGCGGGGAACCGCAGCGGCAAAAAGAGCAGGAACGGGAAGACGCTGGTGACCCGGGCCCGGGGGAAGAGGTAGAGGAAAGCCCCCAGGACCGCCGAGATCGCCCCGGACGCCCCCACGAGCGTCTGGTCGGAGCCCGCGTGCGCGACCGCGTAGCCGAGCAGGGCCACATAGCCGGCCACCAGGTAGAACAGGGCGAATTCGAGGCGCCCGAGCCGTTCCTCGGCCATCGCGCCGAAGACGTACAGGAACAGCATGTTGCCGAGCAGATGCAGCCAGCCGCCGTGTACGAACAGCGCGGTGAGCGGGGTGAGCAGGGCGTGCGGGCGGCCCGTCATCAGCTCCGCCGGGATCACCCCCCAGCGCGCGAAGTAGTCGCTCTGCGCGCTCAGGATCGCGTCGCCGGTGCCGTACACCGGATTCAGGCCGGACACCGGGCTGACCATGAACAGCAGGCAGCAGGCGGCGATCAGCCCGTACGTCACGGTCGGGCCCCGTACCGCGCCCCTGAGGAGCTCCGCTCCCCGCCACTTGATCATGGGGAGAGAATGGCCCAAAGGGAGCTTTCGGTACAGACCGCCTCGCCGTGCCGGGGGCCGACGGGTAGGCCGTAGGGTTGCGGGCAGTACTCCCGCAGGCCGGCATCCGCAGTTCGACGGCGCACCGCGAGATCCTGGACCATGGAAGTGGAAAAGAGGGCGGCACCACATGACCACCGTTCCCCAGATGACCGCCGAGACCCGGTGGCGCTGCACGCTCTGCGGTAACCTCACGCGTTTCGACGTCACCCGCTCGTCCAAAGTGGTCGAGTACGTCCATCTGGACCTGGCGGGAGAGCCCAAGGTGGAGGAACGCGAGGTGGTCAGTGAGACCATCGAGTCGGTCCGCTGCCGGTGGTGCAACGCGGTGGACCAGATCGAGCTAGTGGACCGGCCGGGTACCGATTCCGCGGCCGCCTCCTGAGAGGCTGCCGCCCACGCGGTACGGATGACAGTTGGGGTGACGGATTGTGGAGCATGCAAGCGGCGCTGAACCGGCCGCTGCGGCCGGCGACGGCCCCGCCGAGGTGCTCGACCGCCCGCTGCCCGAAGGGGTCCGGCGCCGGGTCGTCGCCTTCGTGTCGGAGGCGTTCGGCGGTCTGACCGTCGGCGAACTGCCCGGCCAGCTGAGACAGTACGCCCGGTTCACCCCGACCCGCCGCGCCAAGTTCGCCGGCAACGCGATGGCCGCGGCCCTGGAGAGCGACCCCGTGTTCCGCCAGCGCGTCGGCGAGCGCCTCAAGGAGGCGCAGCCCGAGCTCGCGGCGGCCGTGGAGGCGGGATCGCCGCCCGGCGCGGCCGATCCCGTGGACGTGGCGGCCGCCGCCTATGTGCTGCGCCCCGCCGGCTGGGTCAAGCTGGTCGCCGCGGCCGGCGAGGAGGCCCAGCGGGCCTTCGCCGAGCGCGCGGAGGAGGAGGGCCGGCGCGAGCTGGAGCGGCTGCGCGAGGAACTCGCCGAGGCGCGCGACCGCATCAGGACCGAGAACGACTCGCTCCGTACCGAACTGCTCGCGGCCCGCAAGGAGACCGAGTCGCTCCAGCGCAAACTGCGCAGCGCCCAGAGCGATGTGAAGCGCGGCGAGGCGGCGCTGCGCCGGGTCACCTCCGAGATCGACGGCATCAAGTCCGAGGCGGCCGCCCAGGTGGCCGCCGCCGAGAGCGAGGCGCGGCGCCTGAAGACCCGGCTCGGCGAGGCGGAGGCCGGCCTGGAGGCGAGCCGGCGCGCGGTGCGCGAGGGCCGCTCCGTCGAGGACATGCGGCTGCGGCTGCTGCTCGACACCGTCCTGGAGGGCGCCCAGGGCCTGCGGCGCGAACTCGCCCTGCCGCCCGCCTCGGTGCGGCCGGCCGACACCGTGGACGCGGTCGCGCCCGGCAACATGACGCCCAAGGACATCGCGGCCCGCGCGCTCTCGGAGACCGACCCGGCGCTGCTCGACCAACTCCTCGCGCTGCCCCAGGTGCACCTGGTCGTGGACGGCTACAACGTCACCAAGACCGGCTATCCGACGATGCCGTTGGAGAAGCAGCGCCTCCGGCTGCTCGGCGGCCTCTCGGTGCTGGCCGCGCAGACCGGAGCCGAGGTCACCTGTGTCTTCGACGGCGCGGAGCTGGCGGCCCCGGTGCTGCTCGCCCCGCCCCGGGGCGTACGGGTGCTGTTCTCCAAGCCGGGCGTCACCGCGGACGAGCTGATCCGCCAGTTGGTGCGGGCCGAGCCGTCGGGGCGTCCGGTGGTCGTCGCCTCCACGGACAAGGAAGTCGCGGACGGCGTCGCGAAGGCGGGTGCCCGCCCGGTCGCCTCGCTGCTGCTGCTCAAGCGGCTTTCACGCGTCTGAGGCATTGCGTCCGTTCTGCAACTCCTGTGTTCAATGCCCGAATTCGGGTGATCGTGGACGAGCACTCCGTCAAGTGTCCACTACTGCGCGTGGGATGACAGTAAAGAATCCTCTCGGTGACCGACTTTTTTGCCATCAGGATTTGAACTGATCACAGAAGGGTCACTAGGGTCGGGCCTCGTACCTTCATGCGGTTGATCACTCGTTCGGGGTGTCCGTGAAGGTCCCGTCGAGTGTGCAGTGTTCGGCGGTTGAGGAAGAAGGAGCTCGCCTTCGTGGGGTCCCATCGTCGTCCGAAGCCCGCGAGCCGCACTCGTGTGACCGTGCTCAGCGCCACCGCCGCCGCGGTCGTGGCCCTCACCTCGCAGGCCGCCCAGGCGGACCCGAAGCCCACCAAGGACGAGGTCAAGAGCAAGGTCGACAAGCTCTACGACGAGGCCGAGCAGGCGACCGAGGCGGCCAACGGCGCCAAGGAGAAGCAGGGCCGGCTCGAAAAGCAGGTCGCCCAGATCCAGGACCAGGTCGCCCGCGGCCAGCAGGAGCTCAACACCCTGCGCCAGGGCCTCGGTTCGCTGGCCTCGGCGCAGTACCGTTCCGGCGGTATCGACCCCTCGCTCGCGCTCTTCCTCTCCTCCAACCCGGACGACTTCCTCGACAAGGCCTCCTCGCTCGACCAGTTGAGCGCCAC